>JACQXY010000016.1 GCA_016208485.1 Acidobacteriota bacterium
AGCACGAAAGCCTTGCGTTCCTCCTCCGGGAGAGCCTCGACGGCGACCTGGAGCGCGACTCGCGTCGCCGCGTCCACGCTCCGCGCGCGCACGCCGCGGGCCTCGTCGAGCGAGACGATCTCGGGCCGCGCGCCCCGAAGCTGGTCGAGGCACGTGCGGTGCGCGGTCGCGAACAACCACGTCCGGACCGACGACTCGCCCCGGAAGCTCCCGAGCGCGCGGAAGGCCTTCACGAAAGTCTCCTGGACCGCGTCCTCAGCGGCCGCTCGCTCGTGGAGCGAGGAATAGGCGAGCCGCCAAACCGCCTCGGTGTGCCGGCGAACGAGCAGCTCGAATGCCTGGTGGTCCCCGCCGGCCGCGCGGCGCGCGACCGCGAGGTCCTCGCCCGCGCCGGGCGCAGCGTCCTCCCCGGCTCCCTGAGGGGTGCCGGCTCCGGCTCCGCGTCTCCTGCCGATCACCATTCGCACCGTTCGCTCCCCTGCATCTTCGGCCCATCGCCGTCGTATTAATAGACGCGCCGGGGCCCGGGATCGACGAGGCGCTCTTGCGGATCCCCTTGTCTTGGCCGGATCGTGCCGGTAAGGTCGAAGTCCGTGGGGGAGGAAGCGCCGTCCCGAGCCGCGCGGCTGCGACTCGGGGATATCGAGCTTGCGTGCGAGATCTGCGGGCAAGGGCCGAGGCTGGTCTGGTGCCACGGACTCGCATCGTGCCGT
The DNA here is from genome assembly GCA_016208485.1 of Acidobacteriota bacterium. Classification (GTDB taxonomy): domain Bacteria; phylum Actinomycetota; class AC-67; order AC-67; family AC-67; genus JACQXY01. The sequence goes on from JACQXY010000016.1 coordinate 714, forward strand.
GCCGGGGACCGGGACCTGATCGAGGCCCTCTCCGAGCGCTTCACGGTCCTCTCCTACGACGCTCGGGGGCACGGCGAGTCCTCGCCCGTGCGCGACGCGAAGCAGTACACCTACGACGCTCTCGCGGTCGATCTGACAAGCGTGCTCGATCACGCGGGGTGGGACCGCGCGGCGCTCGCGGGGTCCTCGATGGGATCCGGCACCGCGTGCCGGGCCGCGCTGCTTGACCCGGAGCGGGTTTCCGCTCTCGTGATGGTGCGTCCGGGCACCGACGGCGGGCCTGCGCCTCCGTGGCTCCAGGCCCTGTTCGCGGCAGGCGCAGAGGCAATCCTCCGAGGGGGTCTCGAGGGTGCGATCGAGTTCCTCGCTTCGATCCCGCAGGCGCGCGCCCATATCGAGTCTCAGCCGGAGCGGATCGAGGCTCTGCGCCGCGACTGGGGGCGCCACGACCCCGAGTCGCTCGCCGCAGCGCTGCTCGGCGTGCCGGCCTCGGTTCCGCTCGGGGGGCTCGACGCGCGCGGGATGCGGGTGCCCACGCTCGTCGTCCCCGGGAGCGACCCCATTCACCCGACCGAGGCCGGGATCCGGTGCGCGGCGCTCATCCCCGGAGCCGTCGCGGCCCCCGCGCTCGATGGTCTTCCGCGCAGCGTCGAGGTCGCCGGGCTGGTCGACCTGATCGCCGGGTTCCTCGCGGGGGCCGGACTGCCCACCCCGGAGAGTCACTCCTGAGCATCCCCGCCTGGTCATCCCCGTAACCGATCGCCGCCTCCGAGCGCTCTTGTCGGCAGGAGATCGAGAGGGGGAAGGACGGCCATGTCAGGAAAGACGGGGAAGTGGATGGTTTCGGCGGCGCTGAAGATCGGGCTCGTCGGACTCGGGGCAGCCGCCATCGCAGGAGGGCTCGCGCCGACTCTGAGCGGCTCCAGATCGGGGGCCGGGGGGTCGGTCTCGGCCGAGGTGACCGCCTCGCCTGAGGTAAGCCCGACACCGAGCCCGAGCCCGAGCCCGAGCCCGAGCCCGAGCGCCAGCCCCTCGCCCACCCCGACGGAGAGCCCCGGGGGCCCGAACCACGGGCAGTGTGTCTCCCACTGGTCGCACGAGGCGCGCGCGGCCGGGCTCCGTGGGAGCTACTTCGGCCGCTTCATGTCCGAGGTTTCCCAGAGCGGCTGCGTGGGGGAGGACGCCGACTTCTCGGCCCAGCTTCGGGCGGCGCTGCAGGCCCAGGCCGCCGCGCCCCCGCACGGGCAGGGTTCTGCGCACGGGCAGGGTTCTGCGCACGGGCAAGGTTCTGCGCACGGGCAGGGCGCCGCGCACGGGCAGGGCATGCAGGGCTCGTAAGCCGGAAGGGAGCGGCGCGACCCCCGGACCCACCCGGGGGTCGCGCCTTCGTCGTTGACCGACCGCCGGATCATCTGCGAGTGTTGTTCTCGCCTTCGGGTGACCGGCGGCGTTTCGGGCGCGCGCCGGCGGCCGTCGGAGAGTTGCGGTCGTGGCAGCCTGAGAGGAGCGTGGGATGTCGGTCGCAGCGGGGATCCTTGGGATCGCGTTTGCTCTTGCGCACGGGGGTCCCTCGATCGGGGCCCTCGACCGACCGGTTGCTCCTCGAGGTTCCCATGCGCTCGCCTGCATCCCACGGTAGGCGAGGTTGGTCTGGCTGGCTCTCGGCGGTCTGTTGTTGGTTGGGTCCATCGCCTATCTCGTATCGAACACCTTGGCGCCCGGGCTGCTCCTCTCGGCCGGCGCCATCGGGATCTGGCTCCTCGCGATCGGCAACGGCTTCTGGATCCACGGGCGACCCACGGTGAGCCACCATGTGATCCGCGGCATTCTGGTGGCGGTCCTGCTCTTTCTCATGGTTGCCGGACTTGACTAGCAATCAGCCGAAGCCTGAACTTGCAATCAGCCGATGGTCGGAGTGTTCTGGCCGTCACCTTCGACGGGCGTTATGCTGCGCGTCGTTGTCGCCCTACGCCTCGTGCTGACAGGGGATGGGTGGAGCAGAGAGCCTGGTGAGACTAGATACTGCGACCGGTGCAGCCAGATCGCCACGCGCATCGTCCCGACCGAGCGCCGGGCTCGTGAGGGTCAGCCCAATCAAGAGTTCGGCAGGGGAGGTTGGAGTGGGCCATGTATCTCTTCTTCGATGTCGAGACATCAGATGCACCGCCTCCGAGGGGCACTCCGGTATCCGACGCGAAGGCGTGGCCGCGGCTCGTCCAACTCGGGTGGGTGGCTTGCGATATGAGAGGTCGTGAGACTCACTCGCGTGAGATATTGGTCCGTCCGTCAGGATTCACGATCGCGCCCCGCGCGACGGCCGTCCATGGCATAAGCACGGCGAAGGCAGCGCGAGAGGGCGTTGCTCTTGAGTCGGCTCTTGCAGAGGTGACTGCTTCAATGGATGCCGCGGAGGTTCTCGTTGCGCACAACTTCGAGTTCGACCAATCAGTGCTCGCTGCGGAATTCGTGAGAACGGGATTGGCCAGGCCGCACGGCCGCCAGCGGCACGTCTGCACGATGGTTGGTTCAACGAACCACTGCAAGCTGCCTGGCAAGTATGGGAAGTTCAAGTGGCCCAAGCTGGCAGAGCTGCATGAGTCACTGTTCGGTGTAGCGTTTGAGGGTGCACACGGCGCGCTTGCTGACGCACGGGCGTGCATGCGTTGTTACTTCAGGCTCACCGAACTCGGCGTCGCCTTGTAGCCATGGGAGTCGTGCCGAACTCCGCTGCAGCAGACCGGCCGGCACTCGCGGGCACCAACTGGTCACGCAACGGCTGGCGGCCGGAAGCTGAGCGGCAGAGTCGTTAGGTGCCCCTGACTCGCCGCCGCGTGATGCAGTCCCAAGGTTGCTCGAAACGACACCGAACATGAGCGATGACAAACCACACCACCTCGGCCACAGGCAGCGCCTTCGGCAACGCTTCCTGAAGTCGGGCCTTGACGGCTTCGCCGACTACGAGGTGGTAGAGCTGCTCCTGACGCTCGCGATCCCCCGCTCGGATGTGAAGAAGCCGGCGAAGGCGCTGATCGCGCGTTTCGGGAACTTGCGAGGGGTCTTGGATGCGTCCGTGGAGGAGCTTCGCGCAATGCCGGGGATCGGGAACGTCACTCCAGCCGCGCTCCAGATCATCAAGGCCGCGGCGACGCTCTACCTCCAGCAGAGCAGCGAGGGTCGCGACTGCCTCGCAGACCCGGAGCGCCTCGCGTCCTTCTGGCGGATGCGCATCGGTGCGCTTCCGAACGAGGTCTTCGAGGTGGGCTATCTCGACTCGAGCTACCGGCTCCTGCGGGAGGGCGTGGATACCTTGGAAGAAGGCACCGTCGATCGGGCGGCTGTCTATCCTCGGCGCGTGATCGAGGCTGCTCTCAGACGCGGGGCGTTCGCTCTCGTGCTCGCCCACAATCATCCGAACGGCGCTGTCTCACCCACGGAACACGACAAAGCCCTGACGCGGGCCATCGTCCTGGCCGCGGATACGGTCAGCGTCCGCGTCGCCGACCACCTGATCGTCTCGGCCCAGGAGACGTTCAGCTTTCGGAATGCGGGGCTCCTCTGAAGATCGCCCCGGCGATCCTCGATCACTACCCAACCCTCAACGACGTCCAGCGCGAGATCATCGGTCACTTCGAGGGTCCGCTGCTCGTCATCGCCGGCCCGGGCTCAGGCAAGACGTACAGCATCGTTCTGCGTGCCCTCAACCTTCTTCTGTTGGAGAAGGCGCTACCCAGGCAGATCGTCCTCTGCACATTCACCGAGAAGGCGGCGTTCGAGATGCGGGATCGCCTTGCCGCTGCCGCGCGCAAAGTGGGCTACGCCGGTGACCTCTCCGAGCTCACCGCCTCCACGATCCACAGCTTTTGCAACCACGTCCTCACCGAGCACCTGCACCGTACCGCCCTCGGGCACAGCTACGGCACGCTGGACGAGCTGACACAGCTCCTCTTCGTCTTCGAGCAATTCGACGAGATCATCGGGGTCCCCGAGAACGACCTGTTTCTGGGTCGCTGGAGAACCCGATGGACCGCCATCGAGGGCGCGCGCGCCTACTTCGACAAGATCACCGAGGAACTCGTGGATCCTGAGCAACTGGCCGCTTCCACCGATCCGTTCCTGCGAGTCATCGGCGCAAGCTACCGCCGCTATGAGAATGCTCTCCTGGACGGGAACCGGACCGACTTTGCCCATCTGCAGCGCCTTGTCTTCGACCTGCTCCGGGATCCCGCGACGGCGGACGCCGTGACGCGTGACCTCCGCTACGTACTCGTCGATGAGTACCAGGACACCAACTACATCCAAGAGAGGCTTCTCCTGAAGCTCACCGAGAAGGGCCGGAATCTCTGCGTGGTCGGGGACGAGGACCAGAGCCTGTACCGATTCCGGGGCGCCACCGTGCGCAACATCTTGGAGTTCCCACAGCGGATGCCCGACTGTCGGGTCCTCAAGCTGACGACCAACTATCGTTCCCACCGTGCGATCGTGGAGCGCTACGATCACTGGATGGCGTCGGCGGACTGGTCGAACCCGTGCGGCACCTCGTTCCGGTACGACAAGACGATCGAGGCCGATGCCGACGGCACGCATCCCGAATACCCGGCCGTCATCGCGATCTGGGGTCGCGATCGTCGCGATGAGGCCGCCCGCTTGGCGGATCTGGTCGCGCACCTGAAGGCAAGCGGGGTCATCGGAGACTACAGCCAGGTGGCGCTGCTGCTCCACAGCGTCCGCCAGGACCACAGCGGCCCCTACCTCGCCGCGCTCGAAGCCAAGGGCATCCCGGCCTTCTGCCCTCGCGCACGGGGGTACTTCGAGATTCCGGAGGTGCGCGACCTCGTTGCGTGCTTCGCGGTGATCTTTGGCTGGCACGGCGAGGGCCGCGGCCAGGTCGCCGGCGCGGTTGCGGAGCTGGCCGCCTACGTGGACGGCGCCATCGTCCAGCTCGGCCGCCGCTTCGGGGCGCCACACCCGCTCGCGGGGGCCCTCGCCCGCTGGACCACGGAGATCGCCGGGCTGGGGGAAGGCGAGGCGCTCGACTTCCGCCCCGCCGACTACCTCTATCGCCTGCTCGCGCTCGAACCTTTCAGGAACGCAGTTCGGAACGAGAACGCCGCCCGTAACCTCGCGATCTTCTCCCAGCTCCTGAACGTCTTCCAAAGCTACTACCACTACACGGTCGTCACGCACCGGAACCGCGAGTTCCTGCGGCTGCTCTACGATGGTGGTATCAACGAGTACGAGGACTCGGACCAGCCTTTCCCCAAGGGTCACGTCCAGGTAATGACCATCCACCAGGCTAAGGGGCTGGAGTTTCCGGTGGTCGTGGTCGGCTCGCTCTCGAACCAGCTCTCGAGCCCCAAGCAGGTCGACCGCGATCTCCGCCCCTTCTACCACCGGCCGCCCTTCGAGCCGGAGAACCGCATCACGCTGTTCGACCGGATGCGCCTGCACTACGTCGCCTTCTCGCGGCCCGAGAAAGTGCTTGTGCTCAGCGCGCACGAACCGCCCAAGGACCACTTCGCCCCCATCTGGCAGGGGCTTCCTCAGTGGCCCTACGTCCAGAAGGAGCTGCTCGCGGCGCAGCGCTTCGCGGTGCGCGAGCGGATGCCGGTCAAGAAGACCTATAGTTTCACAGGCGACCTCAAGATCTACGAGACTTGCCCACGCCAGTACCAGTTCTTCCGCGAGTACGACTTCGCGCCCTCGCGCTCGGCCGTGATCTTCTTCGGCCTGCTCGTGCACCAGACCATCGAGGAGATCCACCGGATCGCCCTCGACGGGTGCCTCGACACGCTCGACGAGGGGCGCATCCGGGAGTTCTTCGAGCGGACGTTCCGGTTCCTCAGCCTCTCCGACGTCCGTCCCATCGGCGACGCGGCGAAGGAGTCGGCCTTCGCGCAGGTGATGAACTACTTCCGCCAGAACCGGGGCGAGATGTGGCGGGTGATCCAGACCGAGGTGGACGTCTCGCTGGAGAAGAACGGCTACATCCTGGCCGGCAAGGTGGACCTGCTCCTGGGCGGGGACGGCAAGCTGGAACTGCTCGACTTCAAGACCTCGCCGCGCCCCAAGGACAGCCCCGAGCTGATTGCGGCCTACGAACGCCAGCTCTGCACCTACGCGCACATCCTGGAGCGTCGCCACGACCGGCACGCGGACCGGCTTCTTCTGTACTGGACCGCGGAGCCTCGCAAGGAGGATGCCCTGATGGCCCTCTCCTACGACCCGGGGCGCGTGGAGGAGGCGGGGCGTCACTTCGACGAGACAGTACGGTGCATCCAGGCGCGCGAGTTCGCCGTGACCACACCACCCGAGGCGGCGATCTGCAAGGAGTGCGACCTCAAGATGCTGTGTCACGCCGAGGGGATCATCGAGCGATCGGCGGCGCTCGCATGAAGCCGGCCGATCTGAAGATCCTCGTTCAGGAAAGCAAGGTTCGAATCCAGCCGGTCGGGTTTGGGGGCGCGTCGTGAGCACGGCCTCAATCTTCGTCAGCAGCGTGCAGAAGGAGTTGGCCGAGGAGCGGCGGGCTGTGAAGGCGTACGTCGAAGGCGACCCGCTCCTGCGGCGCTTCTTCACCGTGTTTCTCTTCGAGGACGCCCCCGCCGCCGACACCCGCGCGGACGCGGTGTACCTCGACAAGGTGGATTGCGCGGCGCTCTACGTGGGGCTCCTCGGCAATGAGTACGGTTTCGAGGACGCGCAAGGCCTGTCGCCCACGGAGCGCGAATTCGACCGCGCCACCCGGCGTGGGAAACCGCGGTTCATCTTCGTCAAGGGCACGGACGACCGGGCGCGCCATCCCAAGATGGCGGCGCTGATTCAGAGGGCCGGCGACCAGTTGATCCGCCGCCGGTTCACCGGGACCGCGGACCTCACTGCGGCCCTCTACGCGAGCCTGGTTGAGGACCTCGATGGCACGGGGCGATTGCGCACCAAGCCGTTCGACGCCGCGGCCTGCCCGGACGCGACGATCGGGGATCTCTCCAGGGAGAAGCTGGACCGCTTCCTCGCCTGCGCCCAGGCGGCGCGCGGCTACCCGCTCTCGCCGGGCACCGCCATGGCGGCCGCGCTTGCGCACCTCAATCTGCTCGACGGTCGGGAACCCAGCCACGCCGGGGTGCTGCTCTTCGGGCGCGAGCCGCAGCGGTTCCTGCTGACCTCCGAGGTCAAGTGTCTTCACTTCCACGGTACGGAGGTTCGCAAGCCCATTCCGTCCTACCAGCTCTACAGGGGCACGGTGTTCGAACTCGTCGATCAGGCCCTGGACTTTGTCATGTCCAAGATCGCGCGCCGGGTGGGCACGCGCGCTTCGAGTCCGGCGGCGCCGGTGGACTACGAACTGCCGCGCGAGGCGGTCGCCGAGGCGATCGTCAACGCGGTCACCCATCGCGACTACGCGAGCAACGCGAGCCTGCAGGTGATGCTGTTTGCGGATCGGCTCGAGGTCTGGAATCCGGGTGAGCTGCCGCCCACGCCCACGCTCACGATCGCCGATCTGCGGCAGCCCCACGCGTCGATCCCGCGCAACCCGCTGATCGCCGAGCCGATGTTTCTGGCCCGGTACGCCGAGAAGGCGGGAACCGGGATTCTTGACATGATCGCGCGCTGCCGTGCCGCGGGCCTGCCCGCGCCCGAGTTCCGCCAGAGCGGCGGGCAGTTCGTCCAGACCCTAGGTCGGCCCCCCGCCGGAGTTGCCCCGGAAGCCACCGGGGAAGTTACCCCGCAAGTACCCCGCAAGTACCCCGCAAGTACCCCCCAAGTCCTGGCTGTGCTCGCTGCAGCCTCGCGGGCAGAGAAGACGCGCGAAGAACTTCAGGCCGCCGCCGGCGTGAAGGACAGAGAACACTTCCGGAAGGTATACCTGAAGGGGCTGCTGGAGACCGGACTGCTGGAGCCCACCATCCCCGATAGGCCGCATAGCAGCAAGCAGCGCTACCGGCTGACCGTGGCGGGCCATGCGTACCTGAAGAAGACCAAGGAGCACAAGTAGATGGCGAAGATCGAGATCACGAGGACCGAACTGGTCTGGCCCGGCAAGTACAACGAGGACGGCACGCTCAAGGAGGTGCCGCGCGTGAGCCTCCCGTTCCAGGTCATCGAGACCGTCAACGAGAGCCGCGCCACGCGCGAGGCCAAGAAGGGCGACGTGCAGGGCGGGCTCTTCGATGTCTACGAGGGCAAGGAGGGCGACACCTTCGAGGCGGGTTGGCGGAACAAGCTCATCTGGGGCGACAACCTGCTCGTGATGGGGTCGCTGCTGGAGAAGTTCGCAGGGAAGATCGATCTCATCTACATCGATCCGCCCTTCATGATGGGTACAGACTTCTCCTTTGACGCCGCGGTTGGCGATAGCGGAGAAGAGATTCCAAGAGCTCAGTCGTCGATCGAGGAAAAGGTCTACCGAGACACATGGGGCGACGGAATTAGCTCATTTGCCCCGATGATCGCGGCGAGGCTTCGATTGATTCGGGAGCTTTTGAGCTGGTCAGGAAACCTGTTTATCCACTTGGACGCGACGGTTGTTCACTACGTCAAATGCATCTGTGACGAACTGCTTGGCGTTGGCGGTAAGAACGATGTGCCCGGGTTCCGGTCGGAGGTGATTTGGTTTCACAATGTCATCGGTACCGGCACGCGAGTCTTCCCAAAGACTCATGAGACGCTACTCTGGTACGCGAAGTCCACCGAATGGTATCTGAATGCGAAGTCTGAGCATGCGCGAGTGCCCTACTCCGACCGCATCACGGAGACGCTTCAGAAGGACGAGAAGGGCTGGTACTACGTGCGCGGCAACCGCGACTCCAGCGGCAATGTAACCGGCAAATGGTTTAGGACGTACGTCGATCCAGAAGAGATCGAGAAGGGCAAATTCGCCGCCGATGTGTGGGACGACATCAAGTCCTATCGGGCCCAGGGCGAGCAGGCGACAGGTTACGCAACGCAGAAACCCGAGAAGCTTCTTGAACGTGTGGTAGGCGGGTTCTCGAAGCCCGGCGACCTCGTCGCCGATTTCTTCTGTGGCTCGGGCACGACCCTCGCCGTCGCCGAGAAGCTCGGCCGCCGCTGGATCGGGTGCGACCTCGGCCGCTGGGGCATCCACGTCACGCGCAAGCGGCTGCTCGGCATCGAGAACTGCAAGCCCTTCGAGGTCCTGAACCTCGGCAGGTACGAGCGCCAGTACTGGCAGGGCGTGACGTTTGGCGAGGCGAAGGACAAGCCGCTCGCCGAGCAGACGCTCTACGAGTACCTCGCCTTCATCCTCAAGCTCTACGGCGCCCAGCCGCTGGCCGGCATGGCCTACCTGCACGGAAAGAAGGGCAAGGCCATGGTCCACATCGGCGCGGTGGATGCGCCGGTGACCATCGCGGAGATCGACGCGGCGGTGGACGAGTGCGCGAAGCTCAAGCAAGGCGAGCTGCACGTGCTTGGCTGGGAGTGGGAAATGGGGCTCTACGACCTGATGGTCGAGGCCGCCAAGAAGAAGGGTGTGAAGCTCCTGCTCCTCCAGATCCCGCGCGAGGTGATGGAGCAGCAGGCCGCCGCCAAGGGCGACGTGCGCTTCTTCGAGCTGGCCTACCTCGAGGCCGAGATCAAGCAGCCGAAGAAGCTCAGCGCGCAGGTGGTGCTCACGGACTTCGTCATCCCCAACACCGAGCTGATCCCCGAGGACGTGCGCGGCAAGGTGAAGAAGTGGTCGGACTACATCGACTACTGGGCGGTGGACTGGAATTTCCGCAACGACACTTTCATGCAGGGCTGGGTGGCCTACCGCACGCGCAAGGAGCGCAAGCTCCCGCTTACCTCCGACCCGCACGTCTACGAGAAGCCGGGCAAGTACCGCATCCTCGTCAAGGTGATCGACATCTTCGGCAACGACACCTCGCAGGCCTTCGACCTGGAGGTGAAGTAGCTATGGCCCGGGCCGTCATCGCCTACGACAAGGAGCTGCCGGAGATCCCGGGGCGCCGGCCGTGGGAGAAGCCCACGTCCTACCTGGTCAAGGACAGCGCGGCCCCGACCGGCTGGCGCGAGGAGACCGCCGGTCGCCGTCCGAGCCGGCTGTTGCTCGTCCCCAAGATCCGCGCCGAGGTGGATGCCTGGCGCGCGCGCGGCTACGAGGGCGTATCCGAGGTCACGCGGCGGCTGCTCGAGTACTGGTTCGAGGAAGACCACGAGGTTCCCGGGTTCGGAGTGCCTTTCCGCTACTACTTCTGCCAGCGCGAGGCGATCGAGACGCTGGTGTGGCTCGTGGAGATCGCGGGTCAGCGCGACGCGCAGAAGCTTATCCAGGTCCATGCGACGAAGTTCAGGAAGGACCTCTTCTCGGACAACATCGTGTTCCAGACCACGATGGACGGCCGGCGGCAGCTCCGCCGCTACGTGCCGGAACTGGACGCCGAGGGCGTGCAGGACCTCCCGCCCGAGGATCTGTGCCGCTTCGCCTTCAAGATGGCGACCGGCTCGGGCAAGACCTGGGTGATTGCGATGGCGATCGTCTGGGCTCGCTTCCACAAGCAGCGCGTGGCGGGCTCGGAACTCTCGACTAACTTCCTGGTCGTCGCGCCGAACGTCATCGTGTACCAGCGGCTCGAGAAGGACTTCGGCGCCAACCGCATCTTCTACGAGCTACCGCTGGTTCCACCGGAGTGGCGGGGCGCATTCTCCCAGAAGGTGATCCTGCGCGGCGAAGCCGCCGAGCCCGACCCGACCGGGAACCTCTTCCTCACCAACATCCACCAGCTCTACGAGTCGCGCGACGAGGAATGGACGCCCGCCAACGCCATCGAGGCGCTGCTCGGCAAGAAGCCGGCCAAGGACCTGGCTGCGTCCGGCCCGCGCTCCATGCTGGAGCGGGTGAAGTCGCTCAGGGACCTTGTCGTGCTCAACGACGAGGCCCACCACGTCCACGATGAGGATCTGGCCTGGAGCCAGTCGCTGCTCGCCGTCCACCGCGCCCTGCCGCAGGGCCTGTCGCTCTGGCTCGACTTCTCGGCCACGCCCAAGGACCAGAACGGGATGTATTTCCCCTGGACGGTCTGCGACTACCCGCTCGCGCAGGCGGTGGAGGACCGCATCGTCAAGGCGCCGCTCATCGTCACCAAGGAGGACGATCCCAGGCAGCCCAAGGACGACCCGGACGGCGTCACCAGGGACAACGTCGGCGAGAAGTATGGCTACTGGCTGCGGGCGGCGGCGCAGCGCTGGAAGGAGCACTACAAGGTCTACAAGCTGCTCGCCGCGCGGCCGGTGCTCTTCGTCATGGCGGAGAAGAACGTCTACGCCGACGCCATCGGCGAGTACCTGTGGAAGACCAAGGAGTTCGACCTCAGGGAGTCGGAAGTGCTGGTCATCCACACCGACGCCGCGGGCGAAATAACCAAGAAGGACCTGGACGTTGCCCGTGCGGCCGCCCGGGACATCGATAAGCCCCAGAGCAGGATCAAGGCGATCGTCAGCGTGATGATGCTGCGCGAGGGCTGGGACGTGCGCAACGTCACCGTGGTGCTTGGGCTGCGACCGTTTGCGGCGAGGGCCGAGATCTTGCCGGAGCAGGTGATCGGGCGCGGCCTGCGATTGATGACCCAGGTGAGCCCCGATCGGACGCAGACCCTGGAGGTGCTCGGGACCCGCAACCTGCTGCACGTCCTGCGCACGCAGCTCGAGGCAGAAGGCGTGGGAGTCGCCAGCACGAAGACCGACCCGCCGCCGCCCGTTATCGTCGCACCGATTCAGGAGCGGCTCAGGTACGACATCGCGATTCCGATCACTAAGCCGAGCCTGGAGCATGACATCCGCAAGCTCTCCGGCTTGGACGTCGCCGCCCTGGACGCGATTTACGAGCAGGAGGAGCTGGCCGAGCCGTTCCGGGTGAGGCTCAAGCTCGAGTTCGCCACCACCGAGACCGAGGTCCACCAGGCTGACATCGCTGCGGGCGAGCCGGCCCCCGCCCGCGAACTCCTGGCGAGCATCACCAACAAGGTCATCGACCGGGCCAAGCTGCCGAACCGGTTCGCCGAGCTTTATCCGGCCGTTCGGGACTACGTCGCGACCCGCTGCTTCGGCAAGACGGTCAATCTGGACGACGAGGCCTTGCGGTCGCATGTCTCCCGGCCGGAGCTTCAGGAGGGCATCGCCAAGTACCTTGCCCGCAACATCGCCGAGCTGACAATCGAGCGCCGCGCCATCGAGTTCGACAAAGCCGACTTCCGGCTGTCCGAGACGAAGCCGTTCAGTTGGCGACGCAACCTGCCGCCGCTCGATGCGACCAAGACCGTCTTCAACTACGTCGCTACCTACAATGACTTCGAGCGCCGCTTCGCCGAGTTCCTGGACAAGACGGCCAGGGACGTGCTCCGTTTCGCCGCGCTCGGAACCACCGAGCAAGGCGAGTCCGGCACGCAGTTCCGCGTCGACTACCTGAAGCCCAGCGGCGCGATCGGCTTCTATCACCCGGACTGGGTGGTCGTGCAGAAGACGAAGGACGGCGAGGTCATCTGGATCATTGAGACCAAGGGCCGGGTGTGGGAAGGCACGGCCGCCAAGGACGAGGCGCTGAAGACCTGGTGCTCGCGCGTCGGCGCAGCGACCGGAAAGACTTGGCGCTACGCTCGGGTCAACCAGGCGGACTTCGAGTCACGCGCCGCCAGCGCCTTGGGGGATCTGTGCGATGGCAAGTGATGGCGACCGGGCCCCAAGGCCGAGCGTCGTGGCGCGCGCGCTCCTGAGCGACGAGAATCCTGGACGTGCCTGAGACCAAGCGGGTGCTCGTCGAGCGGCGCGGCCGCGCGACCGTGCTCACCCTGAACCGCCCCGAGGTCCACAACTGCATCGACGGTCCCACGGCGGCGGCGCTGTCACACGCGATCGACGAGTTCGCGGCCGACGGCGACGCGCGCGTGCTCGTCGTGACCGGCGCCGGCGAGGATGCCTTCTGCACCGGCGCCGACCTGAAGGGGACCGGTAGCCTTGCGGCGCATCCCCACATGGAGCGCGACGGGCCTCTCCGGTTCTCGCGCCTCGATCCCGGAAAGCCGACGATCGCGGCGGTGAACGGCTACTGCTTCGCCGGCGGGCTCGAGCTGGCGTGCTGGTGCGACTTCCGGATCGCCTCCGAGAGCGCCGAATTCGGCGCGCTCAACCGGCGCTGGGGCGTTCCGTTCCTCGACGGCGGGACGCAGCAGTTCCCGCGCGCGGTCGGGCTCGGAAACGCGCTGTGGCTGATCGAGTCGGGCGTGAGGATCGACGCGCGCCGCGCGCTTGAGATCGGCCTGGTGCAAGAAGTGGTGCCGAGCGGGCGCGCCCTCGATCGGGCGCTCGAGCTGGCCGAGCGCATCGCCGCCTACCCTCAGTCGAGCGTTCGCGCCGACCGTGCCGCGGCGCGCGCCGCGCTCGGCCTTCCCTTCGCGCAGGGGTTCCCGCTCGAAGCGGAACTCGGGATGCCGACGCTCTTCGATCCAGAGATGCGCGCGGGGCTCGAGCGGTTCGCCTCCGGCGACCGGCCCGAGTCCCCGCGCCCCGCGTAGGGGCGTCCGGCGCCCGGCCCCCGCGTCTACCGGGAGGTCGGGCGGGCGGCGACAGCGGTGGCCGCCGTCGGGGCGTGAGCCGGCGGCGAAACCACCCAGGTCCGCTGCCGCTACCTGCAGCCCGCGAGGAACGGGCTCCGCTTGGGGATCGGCTCAGGCGCTTCGAAGGTCTGGATGAAGAAGGAAACCTGCCCGTCCTTCAGCTCTTGCCCGGGCGCCCGGCCTCCGATCACCACCGTGAGCAGCGTACGGTCCTTGGAGGCCATGAGTGTCGTGACGGGCTCCGAGGAGGTTCGCGACACCTGACACACCGTAACCCACCAGCCCTTCTTGGGAAGCTCGGCGAGGAAGAGGCGGCGGAGCTCGGCGGGGCTCGTCTCGGCGGAGAAGTACGTCCCGAGGGTGTTATTGGTGCGGCTGGCGCTGGAAAGCACTCGGTAGTCCGGCGGAAGCGGGATGTCCGGGCGGAAGCCCTTCGGCAGCTTCTCCCCCGGGCGCCTCTCGTCGATCGCAGCAACGCCTGCGGGCTGTGTGCCGATGCCGGGGCTGCCGTCTCCCGCGCGGCCCCTCCCCCCGCCGCAGGCGGCGCCGAACAGAGCCAGCAGGATGAAGGAAGCTAGCAAGATGCCAGGCCGCAGACGCACGCCGAACCCCCCTTCCCCCGGTGAACAGTCTAGACACGTTTCGTATGGACTGCCCAGCCTGCCGAGGTCTGTCCGTCGCGTCGGCCGGTCCGTCTCCCTCGTCCCAATCCCCCAACCGGCCGCGTAGGAGATCTTTTTCGACTCAGTGGATGAATGGGCGGGAATTAGGGGGATGCCAGCAGGAAGGAGCCTGTCGGGCGTCGAAAAGTCTCCTTGTACCATTCCTGCCGCGTGGTGCGGCTGGTCGCTCACGCAGGGGCCTGGGGGGGATGAGGCTGATGGCGAACTCGGGCGGCATCGGCGGCACGGTATCGCCAGGATCGCGCCGACCACCGGCGCGAACACCTCGAGTCGGCAACACGGGCGACATCGGCGGCACGGTATCGCTTCCCTGCAACGGCCCGGCGGATCCGGGAGGATCTGTCGGAACAGATCGGCCGAGGGCCAAGGCGAACCCCGGGTCCGCAGCTCGGGGGTTGCGTTCGGTCTCGCCGGACGTCCCCCGGCTGCGCCGCCCCCGGGGCGGCAGCTCCTCGGAAGCCCGCTTCGCTCGCGGCACTGAGCCTCCGACTGTTGGCCATTGGCAGCTCGCGGTCGTGGTGGTTGGTTGCGAGCTGGTCCGTCGCGGTATCCTCGACCTCCTCTCAGGCCTCGAGGGCGTGAAGGAGATCCTCTCGCCGGAGTCGCTGGCCGAGGTGGCGACCCTGGCGACCGTTAAGCCCTCCGGGCCGGTTCTGCTTCTGGTGGAGGCCCACCTGGCAACCCCCGCGGGTCTGGCTCGTGTTCGGGAGGCGGGGGAGGCCACGGTGCTTCTGTTGCTCCGGGAGCGTAGGCCCGCCGCTCTCCTGGCTGCGGCGCGCCTGCCTGCCGACGGCTACTTGTTGGAGGAGGAGATCAGCCTCCGCGGCCTCGAGGCCGCCATCGAGGCGGCGCGCAGACGCGAGCTCGTGCTGCCGGCGGTGATGGCTCACCACGTGCTCTCGCACACCCGGCGCGGGCGGAGGCCCGTCTCGTTGACGCGCCGGGAACGGGACGTCCTGGATCTCCTGGCGGAGGGGCTCACGAACCGGCAGGCGGCGCACCGCCTGGGGGTGTCCGAGAACGCCGTGAAGCACCACGTCGCCAGCCTGCTCATGAGACTGGAGGTTCCGAACCGCACGGCAGCGGTGGCCGTCGGTATCGAAATCGGCATCCTTGGAAGCGCATCCACGCCGGGGCTTGCCGATCCTTCTGGGGGCGGAAGCACCGGTCGGATCCTCTCGGGCCGGGAGCAGGAGGTTGGGCACCACGGCCTGGTGCGGACAAAGGGTCCTTGGATGTTAGGTCCGATCTCTGGTAGTACGCACTAGGGCCTTTTCATAGGTCTAGCGGTTTTCGTCCTATGTGCGGGGGAAGGCGGACCTACAGACCCCTTGTCGTGGGGGCCGCCCCACTCGCACCATGCGTTCCGCCGCGCCACGCGACGACCCGTCCGCCCCGGGGCCGCATTCCCGGGTGGGCGAGCCGGGATCGGTCACCCGACCCGAGCGGTCATGCCCATTCGGCCAGGAGACATGAGGCTGATCGGCCCGCCGTATCGAGCATTGCTAGCCTGATGTGAGCCCCCTACATTCACTTCCCTTGCTCGAAACAGTCGACGGGGCACGGGAGGCGAAAGGAGAGGGCGATGACTCTGGACCCACGTGTGGGGCGGCCCGACGACGGGCCAGCGGACTCGGCGGAGCCGACCGGTTGCAAGGCGCCCACAACTCTTCGGAGTATCAGGCTGCTCGGCCGGCGCTCGGCATGGAGCGCTCTCGTCGTCGCGCTTGTGGTGTTCGTTCGGATGGTGGGTTCGGACGCGCCTGCCCTTGCATCGAGTGGAGGCGCGAAGAGCGTCGCGGGCGTGCGCCTGGCAGCCGAGAAGGCCATTCAGAACGCATGGACTCCCCGTCCGTCCAGCGTCCGCGAGGCCGTGCGGCTCTCCCTGGCGCGCATGGGCATTCGGACCCGGCCGGCTGTGGCCTCCCGAGACACGGTGGCCGGCGCCGTCGCGCGCCTGGTCGGACCGCATGGCCCGGACCTGTCGCCTGTCGCGTCGCTCGCTCCGCTCCCTCCTCTGCTCGACGCGGCTATCGCCCAGGTGGTGACCCTCGCGGGACAGGTGGTATCCGCGGATCCAGCGCTTGCCAGGTGGGCAGGAAGCGTCAAGCAGGCTGTCGCTGCCAAGGACGTGAAGAACCTGCAGCGCTTGCTGATCCACCCGCCCGCCAAGGGAGAGGGGCAGTTCCGCGCTGTTGCCCCCGTCGCGCTCGCCCTGGCCGGCTCCGTGGACGATCTCATCAGGGTCCTGCGATCGATCCCGGAGGCGGAACTGCAGTTCCAGCTCCCGCCCAACCCGATCCTGGAGATCTCCGGGCCGGGTGACGACGTTCACACCGGGACGCCCCCGCTCGTCTTGATCGACCTCGGGGGCAACGACACCTACACCGGCTCGTGGGGCTGCAACGGGATCGTGATCGACCTCGCGGGCAACGACAGCTATGACGGCACCGAGGCGAGTTGCGCCCAGGGGGCCGGCGTCGGCGGTGTCGGGATCCTCGCCGATGGCGGGGGTGACGACAGCTACCTGGCGATGGCCGTGGCCCAGGGGGCAGGCGTCGGGGGTACCGGCGTTCTGTTCGACGCAGGCGGTACGAACACGTTCCTCGTCGGGGCGGTGGGCCAGGGTGCCGGCGTCGGCGGTGCCGGGATCCTGATGCGCCAGGAGTCTACGGGCGACCTCCTCGCCTCGGTGACGGCGGCTCAGGGCTTCGGCTTCGACGGTGTGGGCCTGGCCTCGGGTGGACCGGGCTCCGATACCTATCTGCTCGCCACGCTCATGGAGCTTCCGGTTCCCGTCACGGGGCAGGGTGCGGCCTTCACGTCCGGGACCGGGAGCCTCGTCGACGTCGGTGGCGACGACACCTACCTCCTCGCGGCGCTGGGCCTCGGTTCCCTGGACGGGCGTGGACAGGGCTACGGCCGTGAGACCGGCGGCGGGTCGCTCGCCGACCAGGGTGGCTCGAACACGTTCGGCCTGTTCGGTCTGGGCGGCGGCATCAACGGACCCGACGCGGCGGCCTCCATCAGGGGGCAAGGCGCGGGCGAGGAAGAGGGGAGCGGCGTGCTCCTCCTGGCCGGGACGAAGGACGACGTCAACGCGGTCCACGCCGGGACGCTCGCGATCACGGGGGCGTTCGCCGTCGGCGAACCTGCATGGGCCGGCAACGCGCGGAGCGGAGCCCTGGCACAGGGCGCGGGCAGCGGCGGCGGCACGGGCGTGCTCCTGGGCTCGCCCGGCAGCGACGCCTACACGCTCCAGTCCGATGCGGTGGCCATCGCCGGGTCGCTCGCCGAGGCCTTCCAGTTCGCGGCCTCCTTCGACTTCGCGGAGGCAGCGTGCTCCCGCATCGAGATCGTCTTCGGCAGCCCTTCGGCGTACGCCTTCGCCCCGTGCACCGCGAACGCCTTCGCGACCTCCTTCAGCGCAGCCCAGGCGAACGCGCACGCGGAAGCTCACGTCGGCGACGCCGTGAGCCGCTCTCACGGCCAGGGGTACGGGGACCAGAACGGCACCGGGGTCCTGATCGACCCGGGCGGGATGGACCTCTACGAGCTCCAGGCCAACAGCACCCCCGTGGTTCTCGGCCTGGCCGAGAGTTTGAGCCTGGCGGTGAGCTTCAGCCTCGCCGGGAGCATCGCAAATGCCCTCGCGGTGGCCGTCGGCTTCGACACCGATGTCGTGTTCTCGCCGAACTTCGCCTCCGCCTTCAGCAACGCCAGCGCCTTCACGCTCGCGGTGACCCAGACCCTCTCGGTGGCGGACGCTACCGCCATCGCCTCGGCCGAGAGCGAGACCATCGCCACGGCGGGGGACTCCACGAGCGAGAGTCTGGGTCAGGGATACGGGGAACTGAATGCCGGCGGTGTCCTGGTTGACCTCACCGGACCGGACGTCTTCAAGCTCATGAACTCGAGCAAGCCTCTCGTCGGGGCCGCCGCGGTGGCCGGCGCCGGCGCGGTGGCCGCGGCCCTGGCGCTCACCGCGGCGCTGAGCCAGGGCGTCGCCGGGGCGGGCAGCTTCGCCCTTGCGACCAGCTTCGGGACCGCCTTCTCGGGCGCCTTCGACTATAGCGTCGCATTCGGCTGGTGCGTGGGCTACGGGTGGTGCTCGGTCATGGTGGGCGCCGTGGCGGGCGCGCTCGCCACGGCCTTCGGCACGGACTTCGCCACCGCGCTGGCGCAGGCAACCTCCGGGTCGGGGGCCATCTCGCTCGCCGAAGCTCTGGCGAACGCTCTGGCCTCCGCGACCGCCGCCGGGGCCACCGCGACCAGCGTGGGGACGGTGAGCAGCACGAGCCGAGGGCAGGGGTACGGGTCGACGAACGGCGTGGGCGGCTTACTGCGTCTGGGTTACCGCCGTGACGTACCGAAGGCGGCGGCAGAGTTGTGCCAGGAGCTGCCACCGGCGCCCGTCCCGCCAGTGCCCGCACCCACTCCACCGGAGCCGCTCCCCGAGGTGCCGGCGCTACCCACCTGTCAGGACGTGGTGGGGCTGGTGAACACCGTCGTCTCCACCGCGGAGGACGCGGACATCTGTGCTGCGCTCCCCTCCGAGACACCGACTCCTCCGCCGTTGCCGACCGAGGTCCCCACCCCTTCGGACGTGCCGGCGCCTCCGCTGCCGTCGTGCGAGGAGCTCCAGGCCCAAGTGAAGCAGGCCGCGCAGGACGCCCTCGCGCCACCTCAGAACGACGTGGTCATTGGGACCGCCGCGGCGGAGCCCTCGGTCTTCACGATGAGCGGGACCTTCGCGATCGCGCTCGCCGAGGCGATCGCGGCCGCCCTCGCCGCGGCGGTGTCGGGAGCCGCGGCGCTGTCGGTCGCCGGGGCGGCAGCTGTGGCCGTTGCCGCGGCGCTGGCTGCCGCGGTGGCGGCTGCCGGGGCGCTCTGCATTGCGTATGGCTGGTGGGGGGCCGCCTGCGCCGCTATCGCCGTGGCGGTGGCCATCGCGGTGGCGGCTGCGGTCGCCCTCGCCGGGGCCGCGGCGGCGGCTCTGAGTGAGGCCTTCAGCGTGGCCGGAGCGATGGCGTTCAGCCTCGCGCAGGCCCGGCAGGACGCCGGCGCGGCCTCGAGCTCCGCGACCAGCGTCGGACCGGTGACGGCCAACGCCGAGGGCCAGGGCCGGGCCTCCTCCAACGGCCTGGCGGTGTACGCCGGGGGCGATGGGGACGACTCGAGCACCCTGCACGCCGAGGCGGTGCCCTCGGGCGCGACCATCGCCATGGCCATGGGCAACGGGGCGTGCTCGGCCGCCAGCGCGACCAGCGTGGGCGGGATCCGGGCCACGAGCCTGGGCCAGGGTTTCGCGAGGACCTCGGCGGCGGCGCTGGCCGGGGACACCGGCGGCGACGACGTCTACAGCCTCTCGGCCCACGCCGCCGACGCCCTGGACACGATCACCTTCACCGGGGAGACGTGCTCCGGCTCGGCCGAGGCCTCGGCCGAGAGCACCGGGCAGATCGTCTCCACCGCCCAGGGACGGGGAGCCGCGATGGACCGCGCCGCCGCGCTCTTCGCGGACCTAGGGGGCGATGACTCCTACGACGCGGCCGGCGGGGAGAACAACCAGATCTCGGTCGCAGCGGGCATCGTGGGCGCGAACGGGTTCGCCGACGTCGACGCGGCGCACGAGGTGGGGAAGGCCGCCACGGGGGTGGCGGGGATCGTCGAGTGCCTGCAGGCCGGCGACCCCGTCGCCTGCCTGCCCGAGCTCCCGCCCCTCCCCTCGCCTTCGGAGATCCCCTCGCCTTCGGAGATCCCTTCGCCTCCGGAGATCCCTTCGCTGCTGCCGTCCCCCTTGCCGACGTAGGGGCACCGGTGCTGGCCGGAGGGGGCGGGGATCACCCCGCCCCCTCCGGCCAGCACGCCGGTCATGGGCACTGGCGAGGTCTTCCCCTGGTCTGGCTGGGCGGGGACCGAGCCGGGTCCATGCTCGGCTGCCGGCGACCCCAACGCGCGCGTGCTCGTCGTGACCGGCGCTGGCGAGGAGGCTTACTGCACCGGCGCCGACCTGAAGGGGACCGGTAGCCTCGCGGTGCACCCCCACGTGGAGCGTGACGGCCCGCTCCGCTTCTCGCGCCTCGCCCCCGGAAAGCCGACGATCGCTGCGGTGAACGGTTACTGCTTCGCAGGCGGGCTCGAGCGGTTCGCCTCCGGCGACCGGCCCGAGCCCCCGCGCCCCGCGTAGCTCCGCGCGCCTACTTGCTGAAGCGGTAGCGCACGAGCAGCGCTCCGACCACCACGAGGAACGCCGCGGCGATCGGGAGAGCCGGGCTCCCGCCTCCGGACTTCGCGCTCGTCTCCTGAGCGGCGAGCGGGCCTCGGGCGTTCGGGGCCGGCGTGCTGCCCGGTCCCATCGGCCTGGGCTCGGGGCCGCCGCCGGCCTGATCCGGGGCGCCTTGCATGGCATAGGCGCACATGACCATGGTGCTCAGGTACTGCGTGCCGGCCGGGGCGCCGCCCACTGTGATGTCGAGCGGCAACTCGAACTCGGCCGGCATGTCGCCGGAGCCGCCGCCCTGGTCGGGCGCTCCGGGCTCGGGGGCGACCGTCGTGGTCTCACCCGGCGGGGGGGCTTCCTTCGGGGTCCCCGCGGGGTCGGGCGGGGCGGTCTCCGTCGGCGCCGGCTCCACGACCGTTCCCTCTCCGGATGATCCGCCGGTGCTGCCCGGCTCGGCGGTCCCGTCGCTCCCCGGCTCGGAGCCGCCCCCGCCCGCCGGATCGGCGCCCCCGGGGCTACCCTCGGGTGCGACCATGATCGGCTGCATCCCCGTGCACTCCCCGGTGCGAGGCACGCTCGGGGCGATCTCGATGACGAACGGGTCGCCGCTCTGCGCGCTGTCGCCGGGAGCGATGTCGGGCCAGGAGGCGGTCGCCGAGACGACGCGCACGCCCTCGGTGCCCGACCGCATCGTCGCGCGGATGTCACGCGCGAGATCGCCGCCCTGGTTCGCAAGCGTGACCGTGACCCGAAGGGTCTCTCCCGGGTCCGGAGCGCCGTCGCCGTTGCCCCCGACGTAGTCCGCGCCGGCGATCGCGAGCGTGCCTTCCGGGGGGGATTGGGCCGATGCGGGCAAGGCCCAGAGCGACAGGGCCAGAAGCAGGGCCAGCGCGAGCGGGATTCGACGAGCCATGACGACCCCCTCCGGTCGGCTACGGCCTTTGGACGTTCGTTGCCCCGCGGGGGTTCCCGCGCGCGTCACTTCGCCGGCGTCTCGGGAATGGGGCAATACAGCTCGATGAGGTTGCCGTCGGGGTCTCTCAAGTGCACCGTCCGCAGGCCCCAGTCCGGCCGGTCGGCCGGGGGGGCCGTGATCGGGGCTCCCGCGCGCCGGAGCCTCTCGGCCTCTGCGTCCACGTCGGCGACGCTCAGCACGAGGGCGACCCGGTCCTGCGCGGGAGAGTTTGCCGGGAGCGCGGAGGTCCCGACGGCGCCGGCCATGAGGGTCCGGTCGAAGAGCGCGAGGAACTTGTCGCCGCCGATCGCGAACTCCGCGTAAGGGCCGCCGTCGCCGGGGAAGCCGGTCTTGAGCCCAAGGGTGTCCCGGTAGAAGCGGAAGCAGCCGGGGAAGTCCCGGACGAGCACCCGCACGTGCGTCAGCTCCATTTGCGACCTCCTGTGGACAGACCGCCGCTCGATCGGGGAGGATCCTACCCCTGACGCGTCGAAAGGCATGGGGCGCATGGAGATCTCCCCCGACGCCCCCCCGCCTCGCGCGCGCGACTCGCGGCTGTGGGCGGCGATCGCGGGGACGCTCCGCATGTCCTGGAGGGCGTCGCCGCGGGGGTTCGCCGGCGCGATCGCCGTCACGCTTGCCGGCGCCCTCGTGCCGCCGGCGGTGCTCTGGGTGAGCAAGCGCTTCGTCGACCTGGTCGCCGGCGTCCAGGGAACCCGCGTCCCCGCGGGGCGACTCGTCCCGACCGCGCTCGCGCTCGGCCTGCTCGGCGCGGCCCAGCGGATCTTCCAGGCGCTCCAGAACGACCGTCAGCAGGTGTTCTCGCGCCAGGTAGGCCTGTACGCGGACGAGCAGTTCATCGAGAGAGCGTCGAGGACCGACATGGGTCACCTCGACGACCCCGGCTGGCACGACCGGATGACGCGAGCCTCGCGCGATCTCAACTTCCGCCCGTTCAACGTCACCTGGAGCGTCATCGGGCTCGCGGGGAACACGGTGACGCTCGCGGGGGTCCTCGGCGTGCTCTGGACGGTGCACCCCATCCTGCTCCTGCTCACGCTCGGATCGGTGCTGATCCCGGTGCCCCTGCAACGGAGGGTTCTCCGCCGGCTGTACCACTTCTTCTTCGAGACCACCGCCAAGGAGCGCGAGCAGTTCTACCTGCGCCAGCTCCTCACCGACACGAGATCCGCCAAGGACGTCCGCGCCCTCGTTCTCGAGGACCATCTCCTCGGCCGGTTCCACGATCTCGCATGGGGGCGCCACCGGCTCATGGCTCGCCTCTACGCCCTCGCGGATCGCTACTCGATCGTGGCCGGGCTCCTGAGCGGCGCGTCGCTCAGCGTCGCGTATGTCTTCGTGGCGGTTCGGGGCGCGGCCGGCACGCTCTCACCCGGCGCGGTGACTGCGCTCATCGGGGCAGTCGCCGGCGTCACGGCGCAGGTGGGCATGATCTCCTCCGCCCTCGTCATGATCGAGCAGAACGCTCAGTTCCTCACCGACTACTTCGATTTCCTGCGAGTCGAGCGCCTCATCCCGGTCCCGGCCGCGCCGGCATCCGTGCCGGTCCCGATCGTGGGAGGGATCCGCTTCGAGGGCGCCACGTTCTCCTACACCGGCCGCCCGGAACCGGCCGTGGCCGGGGTGGACCTGCACATCCGCGACGGTGAGCTGATCGCGCTCGTCGGGGACAACGGGGCCGGCAAGACGACTCTCGTGAAGCTGCTGCTTCGCTTCTACGACCCGCAGGGAGGCGCCGTGCGAGTGGGCGGGGTGGACCTGCGCGCGGTGGACCCCGCCGCGCTGCGCGACCGGATCGGCGTGCTGTTCCAGGACTACACCAACTTCACCTTCACCGCGCGCGAGTCCGTGCGCCTCGGGCGCGCGAACGACGGCGCGAACGACGGCGCGAACGACGGCGCGAACGACGGCGCGAACGACGGCGACGGGACCGGAGACGAGCGGATCTGGGCGGCGCTCCAGGCCGCGCGCGCCGAGGAGATCGTGAAGCGCCTTCCCCGAGGGCTGGACTCGGTGGTCGGGCGCCTCTTCGAGGGGGGGCAGGACCTGTCGGGAGGGGAGTGGCAGCGCCTGGCGCTCGCGCGCTTGGTCTTTCGCGACGCCGACATCTGGATCCTCGACGAGCCGACCTCCTCGCTCGACCCCGAGGCCGAGGCCGCGATCTTCGCCGAGCTGAAGGAGGCGCTCGCCGGCCGGATCGGGATCGTGATCTCCCACCGGTTCTCGACGGTGCGGATCGCCGACCGGATCGCGGTGATGCAAGAAGGCCGGATCACCGAACTCGGCACTCACGAGGAGCTGATGGCCCTCGGCGGCCGCTACGCGGAGCTGTTCGAGCTGCAGGCCACCGCGTACCGGTAGCCTCTCCGAGGCGCGAGGAGAAAAATGCGTTGACCCCCGGGCCGAGGCCTGGCATAGTGATGGGCTCCGGGCGTGGGCCTGGACGAATTGGGAGGAAGCGTCAGACGATGAAGCGGTATTGCGATCTCATGAACTGCGGTGCGGCGCATCAGCGCGCCCTGAAGCCGTGGATCGTCGCCGCGTCGACGCTTCGGCCCGGGACCCGGGGAGGCCCAAGGACTTAGCTACAGGGGCACACCAGGTCACCGGGCCGTCGGAGAAACCGACGGCCCTTCCGTTTTCGGGGAAGAGGATCCCGAGGCGGTTCGAGAGGGAGGTGGAGCAGGTGGAGAGTCTGGGAACGATGGAATGGACGGAGGCGTCGTGCGCCACCGGGGGCGCGTACCTGCTGCACCTCTTCTTCAGCGAGGAGCCGGCGGAGATCGCCGAGGCCAAGGCTATATGCCGGGGTTGCCCGATCCGGATTCCCTGTCTCGAGAGCGCGAGCGCGCGCCGGGAGCCTTGGGGAGTCTGGGGAGGCGAGCTGTTCGACCGCGGGGTCGCGGTCGAGTTCAAGCGGCCGCGCGGGCGGCCCCGCAAGCGTCCCATCCAGGAACCCGAGCTGGAACCGGTCGCATCGGCGTCCGGAGAGGCGGAGGTTGCCTGACGGATCAAGCGCGGGTCCGGGACCTCCGGGCCCGCCGAGTGAAGATGAGCGCCGCGAGGAGGGCGGCCGAGAGCATGGCGGCGGCGAGGACCCAGCGTCCTGAGCCGTCGCCATGCCGTGCCCGGGGCGGGGGTGCCGGCGCGACGATCGTGAGGGCGACCTCGCGCGTGCGGACGCGGTCGATGCCGTCGAAGGCTTCGAGCGCGAGCTGGTAGCGGCCCGGAGCGAGACCTGCGAGCGGGGCCTCGACGGAGCCGTCGCCGGCCTCGAATGAGCCCTCCGCCCGCGCGCCCGGCGCGGCCTCTGATGGCGCCGCGCTCTCCGCGCGCACTTCGACTGCCACGCGCGCGGCGCGGTTTAGCGTGAAGGGGACCGTGAGCGTCGCGCCCGGCGGGAGCGTCTGGGGCCCGAGCGAGCTCGTGAGCGCGAGCACGGGCGCAAGCGACGGTCCGGCTCCGCGGAGGATCTCGAGCGTTTCCCCTCCGAGGATCTCGAATCGCTCCCCGGTCGCGAGCGTGCCGCCGGTGCCGGTCGCGAGCCTCGCGCGCCCCTCGATCGAGATCGCGACGCGGCGCGCGCCTTCGGCGGCGAGCACCCGGATGGTCCGGGGCTCGGGGGTGCGCTCGAGGCGCGCGCGGTAGAAGTGGGTGAGGATCCGCGCGGTGCTCCACCCGCGCGCGGCGAGCGCGCGCGCTCCCCACTGCGACATCCCGACGCCGTGCCCCCAGCCGCGCCCCCGGAGCACGAGCGCCGTACCTTCCTGCGAAGCGGTGTAGCTCACCGAAGGGACGGTGAGGGGGAGCCGTCGCCCGGCACGTCCCTCGCCCGGGTACCGCCCGGGAATCTCGCAAGGAGCTTGGTCGTTGAGCGCCCCCCGCAGATCCCCTTTCGAGAGCGTCCGCGCGTCCCCCGTGCCGCGGATTCGGATGCCGCCCCGCACGACGGTCACCGATGTCACGGCTCCCGTGCTCCAGCGGCCGGCCGCGCGCAGGATCCGCGCGAGGTCCGCGAGCGGCACGCGAGCCGTCCATCGGGCGAGCGGGGCGTCTTCGTCGTAGGCCCGCACGCGCCGGAGATAGGGGAGCGGCGTGGTTCCCCACGCGTCGGCGTTCGTGCGGGTGTGTCCCGCCGAGGTGGAGAAGTAGAAGGCCGAGATCGCTCGTCCGGCGTAGGTGAGCGCGAGGCCCTGAGTGCTCTCGACCGCCTCGCGCCAGCGCTCGCCGAACGCGCCCAGCTCGACCGCCGCGCCCCGGAACACCTGGCAGCGGTCGGTGGCGCAGATGTCGTATCCGCGCGCCCGGGCGCTCGGCGGAGGGTGGGAGATCGAATGAAGCGCGTAGCTGCGGGCGGCGATCGCCTGGGCGCGCAGCGCTTCGCGCGGCCACGACGGGGGGACCTCGGCGAGGCCGGCGAGATAGTCGGAGAAGTCGAGCCGGTCGAGGATCGAGAGCCGGCCGTCCGGATCGAGCGCGATCTCGATGCGGCCGCGGTAGCGCGCGCGAAGAGGGGGCGTGCGCTTCGCCTTGCAGGGGGCGTCCTCGCCGGGGAAGTGAGCCTCGATCTGGAACAGGGTGTCCGCCGAGCGCGGCTCGAGGATCAGGCGGTCGGCGCTCGATGCCGGCGTGACTCCGGAAGCCGGCGAGGCCGGAGCCGGAGTCCCCGCGGCGCGCGCGTCCGGAGTCCCCGCAGCGCGTGCGACCGGGGCGATGAGCGCGGCGACCAGGCCGGAGGCGAGCGAGGCGAGCAGAAGACGGCGCATCCGTTCGCGAAGTGTAGCGGCGGCGCGCTCGGAGGCGGCGCGCTCGGAGGCATAGCCCTTTTGGGGCATCAAGCCGCCTGGTCTCCTGCTCGATTGGTGTGTAGGGTGGCGAGGTTCCCGTAGGGGGCGCACCGAGTCCTCCATCGATTTCCCGCCCTGGGGCCGCCCGAGGAGGGGTGGTATTGTCAGCCGGCTCTGGAGCCGAGATGGAGATTCGCTGGCCGCCTCACTCGCCTGGTGAGCTGCACGAGCTGGTCGATTTCATCGAGCAGCTCAACAGCCGCATGCGGCAGCTCCGAGACACGAGCGCGCTGCCGCGCTCCGCCGTCACTCTCCCCGACGAGTTCGACCAGGTGGTCGCGGAGATGCTCTCGGTCGCGCGGGTGCAGGCCGATGCCGCAGCCGCGGCCGGTGAGGGCATCGTCGAGGTGCGGGTTCCGCGCTCCGAGGCTCTTGCGGCCCTGGCCCGCTGGGCGGAGCCCAGGATGGACCTGCTCACCGGCCTCACGCGCGCCGGGATGGTCTCCCCCGAGTGGGAGGGACCGGTGAAGCTCCTCGTCGAGGTCTTCGAGGCCGTGGTCGGCCAGCTTCACGAGCGCTGAGGACCGGGCGATCAGGAACCGGCCGCGCGCAGGCCCGCGGCGGTGACCTCGAGGTGGGCGCGGCAGCTCGGGCACGTGACCTCCGGGACCTCTCCGATCGCGAACCGCCAGGAGCATGCCGGGCAGCTTGCCCACCGGATGCTCGGGTCGGGCCGCGGCGCGGGAGGCGGCATGCCGCCGGGGACTGTAAGCCCGCCGACGTCGCGCGGGCCGGCTCCGCGGACGGCGTTGCGCGTGCCGCACGAGGGGCACGCGAACTCGCCCGGCCCGGAGACCTCGAGTTCCGCGCGGCACCGCCCGCAACGAACCAGCATGCCCGCAATGGTATCCGAGCCCCCGGGCCGTCGCGCCCGGTTCCCGGCAGGCTCGGGTATCCTGCGCATCAGTGGACGCCGCGGTCATCGTGGTGGGAGACGAGATCCTCTCGGGGCACGTCCGGGACGCGAACGGCCACTTCATCGCCCGTCGCCTGGCGGCGCACGGCCACCGGCTCCTCTCGATCTCGATCGTGCCGGACGAGACGGAGGCGATCGCGGCCGGCGTGCGGCGGGATGCCGAGCGGGCGCGCCTCGTCTTCGTCTGCGGCGGGGTGGGCCCGACCCACGACGACCGGACGATGGAAGGGGTCGCGCTCGCGGCGGGAGAGCCGCTCGAGGTCTGCGCGCCGATCTCGGCGCGAGTCGAGGGGATCGCCGAGCGCCTGAGGAGCGAAGGGGTCGGCGGCGGCCCGCTCGGCCTCGACGGGTTGCGGAAGATGGCGCTCACCCCGCGGGGAGCCGAGGCCCTCCTCGGCTCGGCCGGGTTCATCCCGGCGGTCGCGCTGCCGGTCGGCGATGCAGTGGTGGTCGTTCTCCCCGGTCCTCCGCGCGAGCTGGAAGCGGTGTTTCGCGAGGCGGTCGAGCCGAAGCTGCTCGCCGGCACCGGCGAGCCGGTGCGCCGCGAGGAGGTGTCCCACCCCTTCCCGGAGTCCGCGGTCGCGGGCGTGCTCGTCGAGATCGAGCGGGAGTGCCCGGAGGTGAAGGTCGGCTCGTATCCGATGGAGGGTCACTCGCTCGTGCGCATCACCGGGCCCGACTCGGAGGTGATCGCCGCGGCGGTGCGCCTGCGCGCGAGCCTGGAGCGGCTGGAGGGCTCCGTCGAGGGGCGCCGCCTCCTTGAGGTGATCCGGGCTCGGGCCGCCCGCAGGGACGGCGGCTCCGGATAGCGCGCCGAGAGGACCTGCGCGCGCTCGCGTAGAATCCTTGAGTGCGAAGGGATCGACCGTGATGCGCGCGGGGCGCTTCAGGACGCTGGAGGCGGCCGCACTCGGGGCCGCCTTCACCCTCACGCTATCCTCCTGCGCGCTGTTCAAGCCACAGCGGGTGGAGATCTCCTCTCAGGTCTCCGAGACGCTGCCCCCCGAGACGCTCGCGCCCTCCGGCTCGGCCGGGCCGCAGGCCTCCGGGCCGCCGCAGAGCCGCACGATCTTCGTGCCGGGGACGGCCGGCCGGGGGGGGAAGGCGAACTACGCGAGCGCGCCCGGGGTGACGGCCGGCACGATCCGCCTGGGCATCATCGTTCCGCTCGACGGGGCGATGGCCCAGCTCGGCCGGCCGCTGCTACGCACCACTCAAGCCTACGTCAACAACCTCAACCTTCGCGGCGGGATCCATGGGCGGAAGGTCGAGTTGTTCCTGCAGACGGCCTGCATCAACTGCGAGGCGGAGAACCTCCTGGCCGCCAAAGCGCTCGTCGAGCAGAAGAAGGTCTTCGCGATCGTGAACGCCTACATGAACACCTACGCGTTCAACGCCGCCATCAAGTATCTGAACCGTGTGGAGGTTCCCCTGGTGCAGGGCTGGTCGGGAACGAGCGAGGACGCGATCTCCTGGGATGCCAAGCAGAGCCCTTGGAGCGTGTACTTCACGGTGCGCAACGACGACGCGGTGCGCATCTACGCCGACTGGATGGACCGGGTGATCGGCGAGTGGGAGAAGGCCGGCAAGCTGCCGAACCCCCAGAACCCGAAGTGGGTCGCGACCGTGGCCCTCGACGTGGCGCAGGACCGGCGCCGTTCGCGTGAGTTCGCGAAGGTCTGGGAGGCGAAGGGCTCCGGCTACAAGGTGGTGTCGCAGCAATACGTCGCGGCCGAGGAAGAGACCGTCACTCGCATGGACTCCTTCATCGCGGCCATGAGGGACGCCGACGCGAACGCGGTCTTCAGCGCCACCAACATCACGCTTGTGTTCGGAATGCAGGCGGCGCAGCGGCAGGGGTGGAAGGTCCCGTGGGTGTCGAAGTCGGCGTGGGGCCGGGCGGCCACCGACAACTGCGGCTCCGCCTGCGACGGAGGCTACACCGACAACAACGGCTGGGGGTGGGCGGGGATCGACACCCCGCAGATGCGCCAGTACCTGTCCGTCATGCGGCGGTACTACCCCGACGGCGCCACCTACGCCGACGCTTCCACCCTCGGTGGATGGCTCGGCATGATGGGCCTCGAGTACGCGGCCTCGGGGCTCGGCGCCGACCTGACCCGCGAAGGCCTCATCGGGGTCCTCGGGAACCTGCGCAACTTCGAGACCGGCATCGGGCCGACCATCAACACCTCGCCCGACGACCACCTCGGGATGCGAGAGACGATGATGGTTCAGGTGTGCCGGGCGAAGTTCTACCGCGTGTCCGGCTGGCTCCGGGCCGGCGGGCCGATGAACCGGGTCGAGAGCAAGGGCGACTGCGGGTGGGGGTACTGACCGTGGTCGCCGCCTTCAGCCCGAGCTTGCTCGCCCAGGACGCCGTCCAGGGGCTGTTCCTCGGCGCCGTCTTCGCTCTCCTCGGAATCGGCGTCGTGCTGATCTACAAGTCGTCGGGCGTGCTCAATTTCGCGCACGGCTCGATGGCGATGTTCTCGACCTACGCGTACTGGCAGATCGACCGCTCGCTCGGACTCCCGGTCGCGGTGTCGGTCGTGCTCACCGTCGGCGTCGGGGCTCTTCTCGGGGCCGGTGCGTACGCGGTCGTGTTCAGGCGCATGCGCGAGGCGGGGCTGCTCGCGAAGGTCATCGCCGCGCTCGCCGTCGCCGGATTCCTGCAAGGCGCTGCGGCGTTCCTCTGGGGAGGCGGGCAGGCCAGGGTTCCTCAGCAGTTCCCCGAGGGCGCGCTGCGGATCGGCTCGGTCGCCATGAGCTGGCAGCAGATCGGCACGGTCGCGGTGACCCTGCTGGTTTCGGTGGGCGTGATCCAGCTCCTCAAGCGCACGACGTTCGGGGTGGCGCTGCGGGCGACCGCCCAGAACCGCGCCGCGGCGAAGATGCTCGGGGTGCAAGAGAACCGGGTCGCCGCGACGGCCTGGGCGCTCGGGGGCGCGCTCGCCGCGCTCGCCGGCGCCCTGGTGATCCCGCTGTCGGCGCTGACGGTGTACTCGATGCTCGGCTACATGGTCCGGGGATTCGTCGCGGCGGTCGTCGGCGGGTTCGTGAGCCTGCCGGCCAGCGTGATCGGGGGCTTCGGGCTCGGAGTGGTGCAGGAGTCCCTCCTCGCCGTCCCGCCGCTCGCCGCGCTGTCCCGGGTGTTCGCGGGACTCGCGATCGCCACGCTCTTGCTCCTCCGGGTCGAGCGCCACTTCGCCCTCGAGCAGGAGCTGCGGGCCCTGGAGGATGCCGGATGAGAGCGAGGATCGCCGAGCGCGTTCCGGCCGGGGAGACCTCCGTCGCCGCGCGCCCGCAGATCTCGGAGGGGGTTCCCGTCCCCGGTGGCCGCGCGCCGGCCGGCGCCCGCCTGCGCCGAGCCGCGCCGCCGGTCGCGGCCCTCGCCGCCGCGGCGATCCTGCCGCCCTTGCTGCTCGACGGTGTGTGGAACTTCACCTTCACGCTCGCGCTCATCATGGGGCTCGAGGGTCTCTCGATCGTCCTGGTGACCGGGTTCGTCGGGCAGCTCTCGCTGATGCCGGCGACCTTCGTGGGGGTCGGCGCGTTCGCGAGCGCGGCGCTCGCGACCCGACTCGACACGCCGTTCTGGGGCGCGGTTCCCCTCGCGGCGATGCTGACGGTGCCGGTTGCCCTCGTCATCGGCGCGGTGTCGCTGCGCCTCAAAGGTCTCTATCTCGCGATCATGACCCTGGTGTTCGCCGACGTCGGACAGGAGTTCCTGTTCAAGCAGCAGTGGTTCAGCGGCCATGGGAACACCACGGACGCTCCGCGCCCGGCGCTCGCGGGCATCGACTTCGCGAGCGACAAGTCCTACTACGTGCTCGTGCTGCTCATCGTCGCGGCCTTCATCTTCGGGGTGTGGAATCTTTCTCGGAGCCGCACCGCGCGCGCGTGCTTCGCCGTCCGCGACAACGAGAGCGCCGCCCAGGCCATGGGCGTCAATATCGCGAAGTACAAGCTCCTCGCCTTCGCGCTGCACGGCTTCATCGCCGGGTTCGCCGGCGCGCTGTTCGCGCACTGGCAGCAGTCGGTGAGCGCCGGGGGACAGCGGCCGACGTTCGGGCTGGAGGCCTCTCTCACGATCGTGTTCCTCACCATCCTCGGAGGTGTCCGGTCGATCTGGGGCCCGTTCGCCGGGGCGGCGATCTGGGTGATCCTCGTGCAACGCCTGCTCGCGGGGAGCCCGAACGGGCAGAGCATCGCGTTCTCGGTGTTCGGGCTGCTCGTGCTACTCACGATGATGTACCGGCCGGCCGGACTCGTCGGGTGGCTGGGGGACGCGGCCCGCGCGCTGCGGCGCCGCGCCGGGAGGGTGGCCTGATGGCTTTCTTCGAGGTGCGCGACATGATGATCCGCTTCGGCGGGCTCATTGCCAACGAGGACGTGGATCTCGCGGCGGAGGAGGGGCAGATCGTCGGGCTCATCGGGCCGAACGGCGCGGGCAAGTCCACCCTCTTCAACGCGATTTCCGGGCTGATCGAGCCGGTGCGAGGAAAGGTGCTCCTGGAAGGGGAGAACATCCTGCCCTTGCTGCCCTACGAGCGCGCGGGGCGCGGGATCGGCCGGACGTTCCAGAACGTTCGGCTCTTCCCGTCGATCAGCGTGTTCGAGAACCTGCTCGTCGCCTACCACACGCGAATGCGGGGCGGGCTGCTCGCGAACGTCTTCCGGCTCCCGCGCGCGCGCTCCGACGAGCGCCGCGCGCGCGGGCGCGCCGAGGAGGTCATGGAGATCGTCGATCTCCACCCGTACGCGCAGAGGCGCGCGAGCGAGCTGTCCTACGGCACCCTGCGGATGGCCGAACTCGCGTGCCTGCTCATGCTCACCCCGCGGATGATCCTTCTCGACGAGCCGGCGAGCGGCATCGCCCAGAAGGAGACCGAGGCGCTCGGGCCGCTCCTGCGGCGGATCCGGGACCGGCTCGGGGCGACGATCCTCTTGATCGAGCACGACATGCCGCTCGTCATGAGCCTGTCGGACGTCGTGTACTGCCTGGACCTCGGTCGGGTGATCGCGAGCGGGCCTCCGGCCGAGGTGCAGAGAAACCCCCGCGTGATCGAGGCATACCTCGGGCGCCGGGCCGCCGAGCAACTCGAGGCGGCGCTCGCGGCGGCAGCGGGCGGGGGATCGGCGAGCGCCGCGGGACACCGGAGCGGCAAAGGATCGAGGACGGGAGGGCGACGTGACTGAGCGACCGCCGATCGGTGATCCGGTCCTTGTCTGCGAGGGCGTGGACGTGTTCTACGGACGGGTCCAGACGCTCTACGGGGTGGACTTCGAGGTGCGCAAGGGAGAGATCGTGGCTCTGCTCGGCGTGAACGGCGCCGGCAAGTCCACGCTTCTCAAGGCGATCAGCGGCATCCTCCCGGTCCCGCGCGGCACAGTGACCTACGAGGGCGGCGACGTTACCGGCATGGCTTCGGATGAGATCGTCCGGCGGGGCATCGTGCAGGTCCCCGGCGGGCGCGGCACGTTCCCCGGTCTAACGATCGAGGAGAACTTGAGGCTCGGCGGCTACCTCTTCCGGCGGGACCGCAAGCGCCTGCGGTCGGAGATCGACCGGGTCCTCGAGTACTTCCCCTGGCTGCGCGACCGGATGGGCCAGCACGCCGGGACGCTTTCCGGGGGCCAGCAGCAGCAGCTTCTGCTCGCCCGCGCGTTCGTCAGCCGTCCGTCCATGGTGATGATCGACGAGCTGTCGCTCGGACTGGCGCCCATCGTGGTCGAGCAGCTTCTGGACATCGTGCGCGAGATGAACCTTCAGGGCGTGTCGATCGTTATCGTAGAGCAGCACGTGGACCTGGCCCTCGAGTTCGCCGACCGCGCTTACTTCCTCGAGAAGGGGGAGGTCCGGTTCCAAGGCCCGAGCGCGGAGTTGCGGGAGCGGGGCGACCTGCTGCGCTCGGTGTTCCTCGCGGCCGCGGAGGAGGCGGTGCTGAAGTGAGCGGGTTCGGACAGGGTCGCGGCCACTCCGGCCGCGGCCGGCGCGTGCTCCTCGCGGCCGGCGCCGCCGCGGCGCTGGCGCTGGGCGTGGGGCCGGTGCCGGGGGCGACCGCCCGCATCGAGACCCAGCTCGTTGCCGACGGCGCCGGCGTCGCTTTCGCGCTTCGCCCGGCCGTGGACTTCGGGGGCGCGAGCCCGATGCCTCTCTACATCGGGTACGCCGACGCGAACCTGACCACCCCCTCTCCGGCCGCCGACGGCCAGGCCTCCTGGTACAACCTGAACATCGTCGAGTCGAGCGCCTTCCGCCCCGCCGAGAACTGCACGCCGGAGAAGAACGCCGAGGCCACCCAGGCGGGCGTCGCCGACGTGCAGGCCTGGCTCGCCGGCTACATCGCCACCGCGACCTCCTCGCTCCAGGCCCAGCAGCAGCCTCCTCCTCCGACCGCGCCGGGACCGCGTCACGCGTGTGCCGAGCGCTTCCCCGGCTTCGCCCAGTCGCGCTACCCGGCGACGCAGAACATCGCGGAGTCGTCCTCGGACAACCTGCTCGACAAGCACTCCGCGGCGTGGGCATGCCGCGAGGACCCCGCGTCGCAGCAGTGCTCCTCCTACAAGCAGTACTGGCCGGCGTTCCGCGCGGCGACCGGCGCGGTCGTGCGCGACGGCTCCTTCTTCGCCGAGTCCACATCGGACCCGTCCCAGCGCTCCGAGGCGCTCCTCTTCGGTGCCGGGGACGGCGCGGTCGTGTCGGTCGGGCTCGCGCGCACGAGCGCATCGGCGCACCTCGAGGGCACGACGCTCGTCGCCGAGTCGGTCTCGGTCCTCGACGACGTCTGCGTCGTGGCATCGGGGGCCGGCTGCACGCTGCGGATCGGGCACCTGCGGGGCTTCGCGCGCGTCACCAAGCCGGCCGGCGGCAAGCCGGTCGTGGAGCGCGCGCTTGCGCTTGCCGGGGTGAGCGGCGCGGGGGTCGCCCGCGACGTGACCGCCGAGGACTTGCAGCTCGGCGCGGTCGATCTCGATCTCGGCGGGTACCTGAAGATCCAGGCCGTCTCCGCCATCCACACGTGCGACCTCGCCGAAACCGATCCCGGCACGGGGCTCGCCGACGCCGGCGGCCTGCTCCTATGGGGCAGCGGCGGCGCAGGCCAGCAGGGCGGCGCGATCACGATCGGCGGCGCCTGCGCCCGCGCCCGGGCCTCGGTCGACCAGTTCGAGGTGCCCGACTTCTCCGTCCCGCCGGCGAGTCTCGGAACGCCCCCGCGCACGATCGTCATCCCCGGCCTCGTTCCGCCTCCTCTGCCCGCCGGGCCGGTTCAGCCGGTGCTTGGACCGGCGCGCGTGGTGACGAAGAACGTGGTGCGGGTCGAGTTCCGCCGCGCCGTCGCGTGGCGCACCGCCCCGTACTGGGGGAGCATGTTCGGCGCGCTCGCGCTTCTCTCGCTCGCGGGCTACCGGTTCCGGAGGACCCCCGCGGTCGCGCCGGTCGCCGGCGCGCTCGGGCGGGTCACGCGGCAGTTCCTGCGCGGGTAGCCCCGCGGTTCCGGCGCGGTAGGCGCGCTCTACCGGCCGTCGCTGTAGTCGAGCCTCATCTCGCGCACGACCGGCTGGTGCTTGGGCGCCTGCAGGTAGGGCGACAGCGCCGGCGGCATGTCCGGGTGCTTGCCCTCCAGCAACTCGCGCACCGCGACGAGCTGCACCTTCGGGAAGGCCTGCCCGTTGACGGGCCACTCGTAGCTGCCCGATCGATTCGCCGCTTCCCGCATGCCGCGCGTCGGCTCGGCAAGCGTCACGAGAACGCCCATGGCGGCCCCCTCGCCTTCCACGGTTCCCTTGAGGTCGCGCACCATGCCGGGGTTGATCGACCTTCCTCCCTTGACCGAGACGATGGCCCGCCCGACGTCCCGCTTCCCGGTCGGAAAGCGGATCACACCGTCCATGCCACGGTCGGCGGATTGCCGCTCGTTCGGCTGCCCGTAGACGAGGGACACCGCCCAGCGCTCGAAGTCGAGGGGGTTCTGCTCGAACAAGGCGCGCGCGCCGGCCTCGTCTTTGGGGATGCCCTCGATTCGGAACGCGACGCCGCTACCGTAGGAGTCGTCGAGGCGCCGGCGGATGAGGTCGATCGCGAGGTAGGTGATGTCGACCCCTATCCACCTCCGGTTCAGCGCCTGCGCGGCGGCGACGGTGGTCCCGCAGCCGCAGAAGGGGTCCAGCACGAGGTCGCCCTCGTTCGAACTCGCCTGGATGATCCGCTCCAGGAGCGCCTGCGGCTTCTGCGTCGGGTAGCCGAGTCGCTCCCTTGCCCGGGAGCCGATGGGGCCGATATCGGTCCAGACGTTGCCGAGCAGCACGCCGGACATCTCGTCGAGGTACCGCTTCAGTCGCGGGCGCTTCGACTTGGAGTCCGGATACCAGATCCGTCCTTCGGCGTCGAGCTTCGCCATCGTCTCCTTCGAGTAGCGCCAGCCGTACGGCGGCGAGGCGTGCCCCTTCCACTCGTACATCATGTTCGGGCGCGGGTTCGGACTGGTCATGTTGTCATGGCCGTAGCGCCGGCCGTCCGGGTCGGTGAACCGGTACGTGTCCGCGAGGTATTCCTCCGCATGCGGCGCGTAAACCGGATTCCACGTCGCGGCCTGCGTCTTGCCGTAGTGCAGGAGGATGTCCGCGACGGGGCTCCACCGCTTCGCGTCGCTGTGGGTCGT
This sequence comes from Acidobacteriota bacterium, assembly GCA_016208485.1. Classification (GTDB taxonomy): domain Bacteria; phylum Actinomycetota; class AC-67; order AC-67; family AC-67; genus JACQXY01. The sequence goes on from JACQXY010000016.1 coordinate 36,590, forward strand.
GGTCCGCTTCCAGGTGATCTCCGCGAGGAAGTTCCTCGGGTCGAATATCGAGTCGAGCAGGACCTTGAGGTAGTGGGAGGCGGTCGGGTCGCAATGGAGGTAGAGCGAGCCGGTCGGCTTCAGAACCTCTCGCAGCACGGAGAGCCGCGGCGCCATCATGACGAGGTAGGCGAGCACGTCGTTTTCGCCGAGCATCCTGTGGAACGCCTGAACCGCGTCGGCCACTTGAGCCGGCACCGCCCCGTTCATGAGGTCGGAGTAGAGACGCTCGGACTCCTGGGTCCATGTCCAGGTGTCGTCGAACGCCTGCATCTGAGCCTGAACTTCGGTCTTGCCGTGCTTCCGCCCGAAGAGCACGTTGTACGAGCGGTTGGAGTTGAACGGCGGATCGAGGTAGACGAGGTCTACGCTCTCCGGCGCGATCTTCTCCCGCAGGATCTGCAGGTTGTCGCCGTAGTACAGCACGTTCTCTTCGTGGGTCACGTCCCGAGAATCTACCGCATGCGGAAGCGGGGGTCGCGCACGCCGAGGTCGTCCCACGGGCCGCACCTCACGGAGCCTCGGGGCGACCGAGTTCCGGTCCCGCGTTCCCCGGCGTGCCTTGAGTGCCCGGAGGCGGGCGCACCTCGTCCGCCCACCGCTCCAGCTCGTCGTGCCGCCACCACGGGCCGTGCCCCACGAGGTGTGGGGGCAGTAGATGGGTGGGCACCGGCTGGGGGAAATCCAGATCACGATGGAGCCACATCAGTACGGTGGGCGGGGCCACGCCCAGGCGCGCGGCGACCTCGTCCAGCGGCAACAGCACCGCTCGACAGTAGTCCTTCGTTGGACGAGGTCCAGGCCGGGAGATGCGGGCGGAGTGGCGCGATCAGCCCTCTCCGCGCGCGGGCGGCGGAGGGGAACGCCACTTCGCTCGGGCGCGCGGGTCAGCAGGTTCTGCGAGACCTGTGTGGCAGCCGCAGCTATGTGCGAGCAGGCGTGGGGGCATCGTGGACCCGGAAGCTGACGGTTCGAACTCCCTCTCCGACCTCCGCGACTATCCGGTAGCCGCCTGGGGATGGGAACTGCACGTTGGCGTTCACGGCGAGGACGGCGCGCTGATCGCTTCCCGGGGGGAGTCCTGGCGGACGGCCGACCTCGATATCCCCCTCGACAGTCGCATGCTGAGTGGTCCCGTCCTCGTTCTCGATGCGCATGCGAAGATGTTGGGGCCGATTGGTCTCGGTCCAGGCGACGAGCACGCTGACCGCGATCCCGAAGTGCGTGATCGGGAGAGGCTGGCCCTCTGGTTGAGGACCGCGCCAGGAATCCGTCCACCCCGCGCCGGTCAGGTACAGCTTCCCGCCAACCGCCTCGGCGTGGTCGGCGAGGATGAGGAACTCGATCTCTGCCATCTCCAATTCGCCTCCCCAGCCGCTTGCTTGGGCGGCTGTCTGACAGTAGTATACAGCGTATACGGAGGGACGCAAGTGGCCGATATCCACGTCAGTGGGTGGCAGTGGGACGAAGGTAACCTGCGGGAACTTCGCCATCAGGGACTCTCGCGGCCGATCGTTCTCCAGGTGGCGCAGGAATCGCCGAAGTTCAGAAAGAACACGAGCAAAGACCCCGAGCGGGGGGCGACGTACCAGATGATTGGGCCGGACGCCGGCGGAGCCCTCTGGGTGGTGTGTATCGTTGATGTGCCCAGGGCCGCAGAGGCCGACATCTGGTGGGCCGTTACCGGGTGGCGCGCAGACGATGAGGAGATCGCCTGGTATCGGAGGTGGACATGAAGAGGAAGGTACCGTCCCTAGCCGAGGAGCTTCTGGCTCACCGCGAGGACGTTGGCGAGTGGAGTGAAGAGGCTGTGCCTGCCCAGGTGAAGGTAGGGCCTACAGAGGTCGTTTCGTTCCGCATGCCTTCTGAGGAACTCGACGCACTGGAAGAGGCGGGTGCCTGTGCGGGTGAAACGCTCTCCGAGTACATTCGCAAGGCGATCGCCATCCGCATGCACGGGGTCCCCATCGGGCCCGCTGTCGAGGTTACCTTCGGGGCTGAGCGCCTCGTTGTGCGCAGTCACATCGTGACGTCGGGGCGCACCGAAGCACCAGCTTCGATCGTCCCGGACTACCCTCCGACGTTCGTGGCCGTCGCCCGATAACGCTCAACGACCACGGGGGCCGAAACCTCGGTTCGGCGCCTCTCGGTTCCGGCAGGTCCGCCCACCGCACGTCTCCCTGGGTGACGCTCATCAGGCGCCGCGCTCCAGGATGCGACGGGACGCCGCCTTGACAAACCGGTCCACTGGTTCGTCAATCTCGCCCAGCGCTCGGTCCATGGCCTCGGTCACGCGGTTGGGGACGTGACGGGCGACATGCTCGGATGGCGCGAGGCGCACGGTCGCGATCTGCCACGCGCGCAGCGGGAGCGCCACGACGCCGCCCGTTACATCGAGGGGGGCGATGGCGGCGCCCGCCAGGTCCACGAGCGTCGCGCGCGCGGCCGCGAGAAGAGGGCCGGGGCGCAGCAGAGCCCGGACGGGCTCGGGTGAGGCGTTCCAGACGCGGCAGAGCACGCCGGAGCCCTCGCGCGAGAGCGCGGAGAGCTGAACGCAGGAGGGCTCGATCTCAAGTCCCGCGCCCGAGACCGGCAGGTCGCCTGAGTGCGGCGGAACCGACAGGGACCACGGCTCGTAGAGGTAGGCCTCCGCGGCCCGGTGGACCTCGCCCGCGCGCCAATCCCCCTCGTGGGGGTAGATCGCGAGGTCGAAGACGTGCGGCCCGAGGCACTGCGCGCCGGGGGTCGCAAGCGCCGGTCCGGCCGGCCCGGGCCGGTAGCGCATTCCCTGGCGCGAGAGCCACCCGACCGAGCGCAGAAGCGTGACCGCGAGTGCGCGCCCAAGCTCGAACTCGGGAGTGCCCCGGTGCAGCACGGCGAGCCCCATTCGCCCACCTGAGGCGTCCACCCACCGGCGGCACGGGAAGGTGGCGAGCGGGCGCTCGTGCGGGCCTCCCTCCGCCTCCAGTCCGCGCTCCACGACGTCGAAGGCCCCGTCGGCCTGCGAGCGCTCCGCGCGGAACGGGAGGGGGAAGAGCACACGCAGCCGGTGATCGCGCGCGCGGTTGTCGATCGAGATGCGCGTCCGCAGGAACGGCTCTCCGGCATGGAGCGTGAGATCGATCTCGACCGGCATCCGGACGGTCGTGCGCGAGCGACCCGTGCCGCCCGGGCCGAGCGCCGCGGGAAGGGCCCACTCGCCGCGCGCGCGCACGGTCGCGCGCAGCGGCCCCATCTCGACGACCTCGACCGAGACGGCGCCGGCGGGGGAGCGGACCACACGATCGCGCGCCGGCGGGGAGTAGTTGTACTCGTCGCCGACGTCGCCCCCGTCTTCGAGCAAGAGGAGGCCTTGGAACCTCGTCCCGCTGGCGATGTGCTCGAGGTTCACCGAGCCGTCCGCGCGCACCTCCACGGCGAGCGCGCCGTTCCAGATCGCGCGGCCGTCGGCTCCGGCGGCCCCGTCGACCGGAGCGGTGCTCGTGCCTTCGCGTGGCGCCGGTGCGCCGGCCGCGCGCGCGAGCGGCGACAGCACCGTCCAGCCGAGCCCGCCGATCTCCGGGGTCCGCACGAGCGCGGTGGCGGCGGCAGGTGCGAGCCCGAGCACGCGGAACCGGCCGTCCGGCTGCGCGCGGATCGCCTGCTCCACGGCGCGCTTGCCGGCCTCGACGTCGAGGGTCCCGACCGGCGCGGCCCCGAGATCGAGGCGCACGGTCGTCGGCGAGCCCTCCTCGATCGAGAGGCCGTTGATGTGGTGCTCGCCGAGCGCGCGGCTGTGGATCGTCGGCACGATCCGCGCGAGCTGCGGGGCATCGAGCGTCATGTCCACCACCACCGCGCGCTCGGTCCCGACGATCTGAACTCCGACCTCCGAGCCGTCCGGCGCGCGAAGAGGCCCTCCGTCGCCGGGCGGCCGCACGCAGACGACCGAGGAACGCGGTCGGGGGGAGGGGTTGAAGACCAGCACCCCGCCGGGGCAGTCCACGCGCGCGCCGAGGGACTCGAGCGCCTCGCGCGCGACTGCCTCGGCGATCCCGGCGGCCTGACGGTAGCGCCCGGCGACCTGGTCGGCGACCGCGTCCACGCCGCAGCCGCAGATCGAGTCGTGCGCGGAGTTCTCGACCATCCACCGCCAGGCGCGCGCGAGCAGGCGGTCCCAGTCCCGGCCGGCGAGCGCGGCGAGCGGCTCGGCGTAGCGCTCGAGCAGGGTGGAGGCGCGAAGCTCCGCCTGCTTCAGGCCGACTCTGGCGCTCGCGACCCCCATGAGCAGGTGCGCCCGCGCGCCGGAGCGCAGCTCCCCGCGCCAGGCCGGCAGCCCGTCGCCCGAGGGGGCGGCGGCGAGGTACTCCTCGAGCGAGCCGATCCGCAGCTCGACCTGGTCGTCGATCCGGTTCGCCTCCTCGATGAGCGCGGGGACGTGGGGCTCCGGCGCGCGGTGGTCGGTCCCGTTCATCGCGAGCAGAGTGCCGCCGGGGCGGAAGGGGGAGAGGTCGGCTGCGATCCGGCGCACGCGGCGCATCAGCTCGTCGAGCGAGACGGGCAGCGAGGCGGCGTTCGAGTAGGACGTGGCGAGATAGAGCGCGCGCACGCGCGAGCCGTCGGGGGACTCCCACCAGAACGCCGTGCGGTCGATGGCCGAGGGCACCCCGCGCCACACGCAGGCGTCGGAGAGCCCCGCGAGCTGCAGGATCTGCGGCATCTGGGAGATGTGGCCGAAGGAGTCTGGGAGGTAGCCGATCCGCATTCGTCCGCCGAGCCGCTCGGCCGAGGCGCGTCCCTGCGCCAGGTTCCGAAGGATCGTCTCCGGCGAGCAGAGGAACTCGTCGGCGAGGATCCGCCATGGCCCGATCGCGAGCCTCCCGGCGCGCACGAGGGCCTCGACGCGCGGTCGCTGTTCGGGGCGCACCGCGAGGTAGTCCTCGATCGCCGCGGTCTGGCCGTCGAGGTGGAAGTGCCGGAAGGCGGGATCGCGCTCCAGCAGCTCGAGTAGCTCGTCCAGCATCGTCACCAGCCGGATGCGGTAGGACTCGAACGGCTCGTACCACTCGCGGTCCCAGTGGGTGTGCGGGACGACGTGGAGAACCAGGCGGTCCGGCATGGACGGAGTATAGCCGTGCATAATGGGCGCGCCGTGGGGGACGCGACGCTCTCGGACCGCGCGCTCGAGGTGCTCCTCGGCGACTCGCTGCGCCACGTCGTGGACCTGGTTCTGCGCGCGCGTGACGGCCTGGTCGAGGCGCACGCGGCGGACGGCTCCGTCGGCTTCGACGCTGCGGGCGCCCGGTGGGTGCGCGGGCGGAACCCGCTCGAGCGCCGGGATCCTTCCGCGTTCAGCCCGCTCTCCGAGGAGATCGCGAACCTCCATCCCGGCAACCGCGCGAACCACTATCCACTCGCCTACGAGAGCGCGTCGCAGCTCTTCGCCGACCCGCGCGCGCCGGACCTCGCCGTCGTGCACGCACCCTCCCACAACTGGGAGGAGCGGGGCGGGCACCGGGGGGAGCACGGCTCGCTCGACGTCGTCCAGTCGCGCGCCCCGATCGTCCTTTCCGGCGCGGGCGTCCGGCGGCGAGGGATGGTGGCCGGTCACGCGCGCATGATCGACGTCGCTCCCACGCTTGCGACCCTCGCGGGCGCCGAGCCGGAAGGAGGGTGTCTGCTCGCCGGCCAGCAAGGTCGCGTGATCGACGAGGCGCTCGACGGGACGTCGCCGCGGCGCGTCGTCGCTTTCCTGCTCGACGGCACGAACGCGAACGTCCTGCACGCGATGGCGCAGTCCGGAGAGCTACCCACCGTGGCGAGGCTCCTGGGCGAGGGAACGGTTCTTTCGGACGGGATCGTCGCGTCGTTTCCGAGCGTGACGCTCGTCAACCACACGACGGCGCTCACCGGCGTCCACCCGGGCCGGCACGGCGTGCTCCACAACGCCTACTACGACCGCGCCGTCCGGCGTCAGGTCGTGACGAACGCGCGGGCGACCTGGCACCTCGCGCGCGGGGAGATCTCCGCGGACGTGGAGACGCTCTTCGAGGCGGTCGGGCGCCGGAGGCTCGGGTTCACCGCCGCGGTGAACGAGCCGGCCGACCGCGGCGCGGGGTACTCGACCTTCGACCTCGTCCGCCGCGGGGAGGTCGGCGAGCTGCGGAGTGCCCTGCCCGACCCGCGGGAGGTCCCGGCTGCGACCCGTGCCTTCGTGGACGCCGCGCGCGACTACGCGTGGGCGACGGCGGCCGACCACGTGGCGGTGCAGCAGGCGATCGCGGTCGGGACGGGCGCCGCCGGGAATCCGCGTCCTCGCCTCTTGTGGGTGAACCTCATCCTGCCCGACGCCGCGGCTCACAACGGCGGGCCGCACTCGGAGATGGCGCGCGCCGGGCTTCGCGACACCGACCGGCGACTCGGGGCAATCCTCGACTCGCTCGACTGGGGAGCGGGGGAGACCGCGTTCGCCCTCCTCGCCGACCACGGGATGGAGGAGACCGACCCCGCGTGCAAAGGGGACTTCGACGAGGCGCTCGAGCGCGCGGGGATCCCGTTCCGGGACGAGGCGTACGGGTTCCTCTATCTCGGAGAGGCGCGCGCGCGGGCAAGGAGTTGAGGGAGCCGAGAGGCCGGAGCCCGATGCGGCGGTGGCTCGGGAGGGGAGGCGCATGGAATCGACCTCGCAGGTGACCTCCCCGAAACGGACAGGTCTACATCATCTCTAAAGGCTCTTGACTCCACAGCCGACCCCTCCTAGTGTGGAGTCATGAACGAGGCGAACCCCCTGAAGACAATCTCGATTCGCGCCGCCGCCCGGAAGCTGGGAGTACACGAGAACACCATCCGAAACTGGATCGACCGCCACATCATCGCGGCGTTCCGTCTTCCCACCGGGGTCCGGCGGGTGCCCGAGACCGAGATCGACCGCCTCGCCCGGGGCATGCTGATCGTGCCTTCGTCCTTCCCTGAAGACCGGATCGGTCCCGCGCCCAAGCGAGCGGAGGGACCTGGCGACCGGACGCTGCGCAGCTACCCGCGGCGTTAGATTCTGCCGCGCCCGGCGCAGCGCCGACGACGTGCTAGATTCGGCGCCGTGTCTCGGCTTCCGGACGACCAGTATTACGTGGAGCGTGCCGTGGAACACGCCCAACAGGGCGACATCTACGGCGACATTCCGCTGTCATACTCGGCGCCTCCAGTGGGGCTCCAAGATCGAGCCGGTAAGCGCAGGCGCCCGGACCGACCGGCGGAAGCGATGACGGTCGTGCGCACGGCTCGATGGGCGGTGGTCTGCTCCTACACGTGCGGCTTTCTCGCGCAGCCCCCAGGCACGCGAGGGTACTCCCACCCCTATCGCCTGATGGCGGAGATCACTCCGCTGCGTGAGATCGTCGGCGATCAGGGCATCACCGCCGACCAGGCGCGTGGCATCGCCAGAACCGGCGGAGCCCAAGGCCTGATGTACGTCCCGCTACCGGAGGCGGACCCGACAGCGGACGAATGGCGAGGTGCCGGCGTGATCCTCCTCTCCATGCCGTCGCTCGTTGCGCAGCCCCTCCTGGATGCATCGCGGAGGGTGGCCCGAATGAGCGAAGGCGCTCAACGGATCTTGATGGGGCGCCTTTTCCAAACGGTCGGCCCCTACATGCCGGAACCCCACGATCCCAGTCTCGCGCCGGACATCAGCGACGGATGGGCGTCGATCAAGGCTTGAGCGACTCGCATGAGGGGGGGCGGGCTGATCCCGCCCCCCAACTCAATCCACAGGTCCTAGGCGGCCCTGGGCGTGCGCCGTTCGATCTCGACGGCTTCGTCCCTGCTGCGCCGGCCGTATCCCTCGATCAGGCCGAGCGCCTCGTGCCACGCGTAGCTCGTTCCGCCGACCATGAGACCCGTCCACAGCGGGCCCATCCAGGTCGCGCGAAGGGAGACGCCCCAGCCGCGAAACACCGAGTAGTCGAGGATCTCGGTGAAGGCGACGCCGACGCCGAGCGTCAGGAACGTGCGGACGGCTCTCGACATGCCGACCCCGAACATCTCGAACAGGAAGTCGGCCACTTTGTAGGTAGCGAGGCCGAGCAGCGCCACGATCGCGAAGTGATACATCTGGTCACCTCCCTTCCGCAGAATTAGACGGCGCCGCGCCCGCGCGGGTTACACCCCTCTACGGCGTCCGGCTATGCTGGCCGGGAAGTAGTGGGAGGCTTTCGGGAGGACCCGAAAAGGGGGAGTGAGACGTGCGCTCGGTGCTCGATTTCGACAAGGCTGAAGTGGTTCAAGCGGTTCGCGCGCAGCGCGCGCGGATGATCGCGCTGCTCGAGGATCTTGCCGAGGAGCGGTGGGAGACGATCGCGCTCCCCGGCTGGCGCGTCCGCGAGGTCGCGGCGCACGTGGTGTCGACCGACGAGGCGGCGCTCACCGGCAAGATGTTCGCGCTCGGTCTTCGCCGGCTCCCGATGGCGGATATGGAGGCGTGGAACGAGACTCAGGTCGGCCGCTGGGCGGACCGGCCGATCCCGGCGATCTTGCACGGGCTGGAGGTGTGGGGCCGCCGGATGTCGAGGGCCCTGTCGGCCCTGCCCGGACCGGTCGCTCGCAGCCGGATCCCCACTCCGTTCGGGTCGGTGTCGTTTCTCTGGCTCGGGATGGCGCGCGTGTACGACGAGTGGGTCCACGCCGAGGACGTGCGGCGCGCGGTGGGTTTGCCCTCGGATGACTCGACCGAGGCGGTCGGACCCGTCCTCCGCCAGCTCCTCGCCGGGATTCCCTACCAGACCCTTCCCCGAATAGCGCCCGGAGCGACCGGAACGGTCGTCCTGAGCATGGCCGGCGGCGATCTTCCGCCCGTCGGGTTTGATCTCGGCGCGCGGCGCTACGGGGCCGGGATCGACGAGGGAGACGGCGCGATCGAGGCCGACGCGGCGCCGCTCGTCATGGTGGCGGCCGGTCGCGACCCGTGGCGGGAGGCGGAGTCGGCCGGGCACATCCGAATCCGGGGCGAGCGCGCGCCGGCCGAGGCGCTGCTCGAGGCCCTGTCGGTCGTCTAGCGGCCCTCGCCTCGATCGCGTTCGGGAGTGAGCCGCCCGCCTAGATCGCGTTCGGGAGCGAGCCGCTCGGCACGACGAGGAACGTCGCCTGCGCGGTCGCGAGCAGCCTCCCGTCGCCCGAGCGCAGCTCTCCATCGCCGAACCCGACCCTGCTCCCGCTCTGCACGGCGCGCCCGCGCGCGGTGAGGCTCCCATCGGAGGCGGGAGAGAGATACTGCACCCCGAGTTGCGCCGTGACGTGGGCGGTTCCGCGAACGAGCCTGGTGCGGAGCGCGATCCCGATCGCGGCGTCGAGCAGCGTCGCGATGACTCCTCCGTGCGCGATGCCTCCGGGGTTCAGGTGGTGCGGCTGGAGCACCATGCGGATCTCGCTTGCGCCCTCCTCGAGCGCGACCAGCTCGAGCCCCATCCACTGCGGGAAGAGACCGGTCGCCAACCGCGCGCGGATGGCGCGCTCGTTCTCCGGGTCGAGGGGCATCGCGCGGATGCTATCGGAGGGGCGCGATCGAGTCGAGCGCAGGGAACGCCCCGACCGACCTTTGGAGAATCGCCGATGCCTTCCCCTGTCACCGGCGATCTCTACTCAGCCAATCGGGGCGTGCCGAGGCGCAAAGGTACGCAGGCAGAGTCTCGATGTCAACATCGGCAAAAGACCTGGTCGGCTTCCCTTGTCGCAGGTCGCGGCCGCGCGCGTTCTCATCCGCTCGCGAGCTTTTCTTCTCTCGTTCGCGACGCACGGCGCGACGGGCGCGATCGGACGCGTTCCTGCGGCCGCGATCCGGTGCGCGTCTCCTCGCGCGCGGCTGCTTGCTTCGGCGCTCGAGCACGCGGGCGATCGAGATCCCGCATCCACCTCGACGCGCGTCCGGGTTGGTCGCACGCGCCCCACCCCGCCTCGTGCCCGCGGTGGTGGCGCGCAACGCCTCTTCAGGCCCTGTCCGGACCTCCAGGAGTCAGAGGGAGTTCCTTCCAGGGGAAGCGGCCTCCAGGAGCGCGGGGGGCTCCGGAGCCGTGCCCCGCGGGGGCCCGGGGCCCAAGAAACGTGTCGCCCAGACCACCCAATGCGGTCGAGCCGGTCGCCGGGGGCTCCGGCTGTCGGTGCCCGTCGCTATATTGGGTGGGCTGGTGCGTTGAGTGGGCGGGACATCCCGCCGATTGTAGGCATGAGGACCCATCGAGGAGATGCGCGGTGAGGCTGAAGGTCGAAGTCATCCGGAGCCGGCAACGGCGCAAGACCATCGAGGCCGTCAAGGAAGGCAACCGGGTCGTCGTGCGGCTGCCGGCCACTCTGACGCGCTCCGAGGCCCGCCGCTGGGTGCGCGAGATGGTCGAACGGATCGAGGTATCGGAGCACCTGCGGCGGTTGAACGAGAAGCGCGCGCTCTGGCACCGCGCGCAGGAGCTGCACGAGCGCTACTTCGGCGGCCGCCCGTCTCTCAGGAGCATCCGGTACGTTTCGAACCAGCGAGACCGCTACGGCTCCTGCACCCCGTCCGACGGGACGATCCGGCTCTCCCACCGCCTGGCCGAGTTCCCGGACTGGGTTCGCGACTATGTGATCGTCCACGAGCTCGCGCACTTGCGAGTCGCCGATCACTCCCCTTGGTTCTGGAAGCTCGTCGGTCGCTTCCCGCACGCGGAGCGCGCGCGCGGCTTCCTGATCGCGAAGGGCATCGAGGAGTAGAAGCGCAGGCTCGGCACGGCCGGACGCGACGCTCCGCGGGGCGTGTCCAGCGGCCGGGCGCTATGGTTTGCGCGTGCGCGCGATCCCCTACGTCGCCGCCGCGGTCCTCGTCGCCGGGACGGCGGCCTGCAGCGGTGGGCGCGCCGCGGGCGGAGACGTCTCGGGCTCTCCCCGCGCGTCCCAGGCGACCCGGCTCTCGGGCGCTCCCGCGGCTCAGCTCTTCGCCGGGACCAAGCGGGGGAGCGACATGGCCGACGGCGCCGTGGCGTCCTTCTGCGTGCGGGGGCGTTGCGCTCGGGCCGCCGCCAGGCCGAGGCGCGTCCTGACGACGATTCCCGGGGGCTTCCTCATGTTCACGATCGGAGTGAGGCCCACCGCCGCGCGAGTCGAGGTGCGGCCGGCGACCGGGGCGGGATCCTCGTCGGCGCTTGCGCCTTCGACGTCCATGGCCTTCCGCGCGCCGGAGGAGACCGGACGCTACACGGTCGCGCTCGTCGCGCGGTGGAAGGACTCGGAGGCGCGCTGGGTCTTCGCGCTTCTGGTCGCCGGGCAACCTCGATAGGACGCTCGCCCGCGGCGGCGCGCTCTAGAGAAGGTCGGCAAGCCGGAGGGCGTCGTCCTCGGCGGCGGCGGTCGCGAACACGACCCAGCCCCGGCGCCCCTGCACCTCCCCGCGGATGCGCTTCGCAGAAGCCTCGTCGAGTGGCCGGCCCCCGGTCGAGGCGTCGGTGACGCGGACGTAGACGGGGTCGGAGGCCGGGACCGGGCCGCCCAGAGGATCGACCGCGGCGGCGATCCCGAGGCGGTCGGCGAGGCCGAGCGCCCGCTCGGGGGCCCAGGAGCGCGGGGCCCACTCCCAGGCGACCGTCATGTCCGGCCCGGACGCGAGGGCGACGAAGTTCTCCAGGCGGGCTTCGTGCTCGGGCGTCGCGCGGAACGCGGGCGGCGTGCGCAGCAGCACCGCCCGGGCCCCGAGCGCCCGCGCGAAGGCCTTGGTCTGCTCCCGGGCCTCGTCGGTCCAGCGGGAGTGCGTGAAGAGCCCGACCGCGGCGTGCTCGGGAATGGGGGAGCGGAGCTTCCGGTAGGATGGCGAGCTGCGCGGGTGGGTGATCACCTGCCAGGCGACGATCGAGTAGCTCCGCCGGCTCCGGCGCCACCGCGCCGCTTCCTCGATCGGCGGCAGGTCCTCGAACGTGTCCTGGATCTCGACGAGGGGGAGCCGCGTGGGCTGCGTCGCCGATCCTGCGATCCCGACCAGGAGGCCTCGTGGTCCCATCAGGTCCGTTCCACCCTGCGAATCCACGCCTCGGGATCGCCGGTCTCGGCGGCGACCGGCAGGTTCTCCGGCTCGTCCCAGAGGCGGTTGAGCGCCCTCCATCCTCCCGAGGCGAGGACGGCGCGGGTGAAGACCTCCGCCGAGCGGCGTCGCGCCGGGCCGAGGTCGAGGCCGATGAACTGCTGGAAGAGGCGCTCGCCCCGAGTCTGGTCGGCACGGCGCCGGGCGGATGCCTCCGCGAGCGGGGCGGCGGCGGCGAGCCGTCCGGTGGCGGCCGCCTCGACCGCCCGGTCCGCGTAGGAGTCGATCGTGGCGACCAGATCCTGCACCCGATCGAGCGCGCTCCTGATGGCCGGCGAGTCCACCAGACCGATCAGGCCGCTCTCGCCGAGCGCGTCCCGCAGTTGCTCGGGGTTCGAAAGGTCGAGGCTCTGGAGCCGCTCCATCGCTCCCCGCAGGTCGAACTCGAGCTGGGCGACGTAGTTGTGATAGAGGGCGAAGAAGTGCGCGCGGATCCACGGGAGCGCCTCGAACTGGATCCGGTGAGCCGACTCGTGGAGCGCCGCCCAGATCCTGGCTTCCCTGCGGTCCAGGCCGTAGGCGCCCGCGAACGCGTCGATCGACGGCAGCAGCAGGACGGCGGACCCCTCGGTGCCGAGCGGCAGGGGCACGTCGTACTGCGAGAGCATGTCCCGCGACAGGGCTCCGAGCATCGCGCCGGTCTGGATCCCGAGGAACAGGGGCGCCATGTGCCGCAGCGCCTGTCCGACCATCTGCTGCTCGGGATCCTCGGGAGCGTGCCCGCCGACCGCCGTCGAGATCCGCTGAGCGAGCGGGTCGATCAGCTCGCGGTAGCGGTCGGCGGCGCGGTCGGCCCATCCGGACGGGGTCAGGGCCTCGGGGTGGACCAGGGCCGCCGGCTCCGGCAGGCCGGTCGCCTGGATGAGCCACATCTCGGCCAGGCGCACGTCGGCGCGGGCTTCCTCGGCGTCCCGCGAATCGATCTCGGCGTCATCGGAGGCGACCGCGCCGGCGACCTGGCGCGCGATGTCCCAGTTGACCGGGCCGCCCTGCCAGGAGAGGGCGCGCGCGATCTCCGCGAAGAGAGGAACCCGCCGGAAGACTTCGGGCGGGAGATCGAACGGCTGATCGTCCACGGTCCGCATTGTAGGCCGGTGCGATCCGCCCGCGACGGGCCGGGTATGATCTCGGCGTCGCGGGAGGTGTGATGAGCGTCGTCGCGGTGACGGGAATCGCCGGCTATCTCGGCCAGCGCCTGCTGCGGCTCCTCGAGGCCGACCCGGGCGTCGAGCGGATCGTGGGGGTGGACATCGGCGAGCCCGCCCACGTCTCGCCTCGGCTCGAGTTCCATCAGATGGACGTCCGCGACGTGCGTCTCGGCAAGGCCCTGGCCGGCGCCGGCGTCCTCGTGCACCTTGCCTTCGTCCTGAACCCGATCCGGGACGAGGAACGGATGGGATCGATCAACGTCGAGGGCTCCCGGAACGCCTTCGAGGCCGCCGCGTCGGCCGGGGTCGAAAAGATCGTCTACGCGTCGAGCGCGGTCGTCTACGGCGCCCATCCCGACAACGACTTCCCGCTGACCGAGGAGTCGCCGCTCCGGGCGAACTCCGATTTCCCGTATGCGGCTCACAAGCTCGAGGTCGAGCGATGGATCGAGACCTTCCGGGAGCGCCGTCGGGAGATCGTGGTCACGGTGCTCCGGCCGGCCACCGTCTTCGGACCGGGGGTCGACAACTTCATGTCCCGGCAGTTCGAGGCGCCGAGGCTCCTCACGGTGGGAGGCTACCGGCCCCCTCTTCAGCTCGTGCATGAGGAGGACGTCGCGTCGGCCCTGGAGCTGGCCGTGCGCGCCGACCTTCCCGGGGCCTACAACGTCTCGGCCGACGGGTGGCTGAGTCGCGCGGAGGCTCTCTCCTTGCTCGGGAAGAAGCAGGTCGAGCTCCCGGAGGCGGTCGCGTTCGAGATTGCGGAGCGGCTGTGGCGGCTCGGGCTCACGCTCTCGCCGGCGGCCGAGCTGCACTACACGATGCATCCGTGGGTCTTGGACAACTCCAAGCTCAAGGCGGCCGGCTGGCGTCCCCGGCACGGCAACCGGGAGACGCTGCTCGAGGCGTACGAGACGCTTCGGCCGTGGGTGAGCCTCGGCGCGATGCGCGCCCGCCGGGAGGATCTCGTGCGAGGCGCCGCGGCGACGCTCGGGGTGGTCTCGGCCGCGGCGCTGCTCCGCCGCGCTCGCCGTCGCCGCGCCTGAAGGTCGAGCGCACGCGCCGCGCGGCGTCTCCCGCCCCTTCCTCCCGTCCCGGACCGGGCGTTTTGCCGCGCCCGCGCGGCGCGGCTACCCTTGAGAGCGTTATGTCGCCCGCCCTCTCCTACCTCCTCCTGGGAACCGTGCTTGCGGTCACGCTTGGTTTCGTCGCGTGGCTCCGCCAGCGCCGGCTCCGCTCTCCGGCGGAGAGCGTCGAGGACTTCCGCCGGGCGCTGAGGGCCCTCTCCGGCCCGCCCGCGCGCCGCCGCCGCTCGGTGTAGGCCGGCGTGCTCCGCGACCTCGCGATCGACCTCGGAACCGCCAACACCCTCGTCTACGCGCGCGGCCGGGGGATCGTGCTCAACGAACCGACGGTCATCGCTCTCAACGAGCGGAACGGCCAGGTCCTCGCGATGGGCCGGGATGCCTGGGAGATGATCGGCCGGACCCCCGGCTACATCGTCGCCGTGAGGCCGCTGCGCCGGGGGGCGATCAGCGATTTCGAGGTCACCCAGAGGCTGATCAAGCTGGTGCTCCAGCGCGCCGGCGTACGGCGCCTCAGCCGGCCGCGCGTGCTCGTCTGCGTCCCGAGCGGGATCACGGAGGTCGAGCGGCGCGCGGTCGAGGAGGCCGGCCTCTCTGCGGGCGCGCGGGGCGTCCTCTTGATGGAGCAGCCGATGGCCGCGGCGATCGGCGCCGGGCTTCCGATCGACGAGCCCATCGGCAACTGCATCGTGGACGTTGGAGGGGGAACGACCGAGGTCGCCGTGGTGTCGATGGGCGGCATCGTCGCGTCTCGGGCCATCCGGGTTGGTGGGTTCGACATGGACGACGCCATTCAGACCTTCATCCGCCGCGAGTACGGGATGGCCATCGGAGAGCGGACGGCCGAGCAGATCAAGCTGGCGCTCGGGTCGGCGTACCCGGCCGCCGGGGAACCCACGGCCGAGATCCGTGGGCGAGATATCGCGATGGGGCTGCCGAAGACCGTCGTCCTCACCGCCGAGGAGATCCGGGGCGCGATCGAGGGAGCCGTCGGTCAGATCGTGGACGCGGTGCGCGAGGCCCTCTCCGGCGCTCCGCCGGAGATCTCGCACGATGTCCTCGCGCGCGGGATCTACCTCACCGGCGGGGGAGGGATGCTCCGAGGGCTCGATGCGAGGATCTCGGCCGAGACCGACATCCCGGTCCGCCTGACGGAGGCTCCCCTCGAGACGGTTGCGCTCGGCGCCGGCCGGGCACTGGAGGCCATCGACCGGCTGAAGGCCGGAGGTCTCCTCCTCCGCTAGCGGCTCAAGATTCGTCTCGTCCCGGCCGAGGGTTCTTCCGTGAGGGGCGGGCGCGGCGGCGCGCCGCCTCCGACCGGAGACCCGAGCGCGGGAGGGGAGATGGAGTTCCTCGTCGTCTTCACGAGCGGTGATCGCCCCGCCTACCATCAAGCCGAAGACCTCGACGAGGCCCTTCGGTTCGTCGAGCATCTCCGGAACGTCGAAGGGGTGGCGGACGCGCGGCTGTACCGCATGCACGAGGTGCCGCTCGAGTTCCGGCCCTACTTCAAGGTGGAGGTCGCGACCGGGAACGGCGTCCTCGCGGGGCAGGCGATCGCCGAGGGCTGATCACCCGCCACGGCCCGAAACCGGCCGTTCGCTCACCCGCCCGCGAGCCTTTCCAGCAGTCGCATGACCGTCCACCCGGCCGCGATGATCGCGGCCCCCACCAGGGTCCCGATCAAGGCGAGCGTGAGGACCAGCTTCATCGCGGAACCGGCAGGTCCGGGGGTCTGGGCGTGCTCGGAGGTCCCGACCCCGACGAAGGTCCGCGCGAGTTCCGCGGCGGCGAGATCGGCGGCTTCTGCGGCACCGCGCCATGTGGAAGGGCGGCGGTGTCCCGCGCGTGAGACGTCCCGCGCGGTCAGCAGCGCGAGCGTTGCGGTCGCGGCCGTTATCACAAGGGCAATGAGAGCCTCCGTCATCGCCCTTATCCTTCCACGAAAGGCTGGCATCGTTCGGTAGGATGGTGTGGCTCGCCCCTCTCATGGACCTCGAATCCGCTCTTCCGCCTCTCCCGCCGCGGCGCCGGAGCCGATGGTGGGTCCCCGCGTACGTCCTTGCGACCGCCGCCGCGCTCACCGGCGTCGGGTCCGCCGTCCACCTGCCCGACTACTCGATCGGTCCCGGCCCCGCCCGGGACGTCGGCCGGATGGTGCGGATCGACGGCCGCGCGCCGAAGCGGTCTTCGGGAAGCTTCCTCTTGACGACGGTGTCGGTGTCCGAGCGCACGGTGACCGTGCTCGAAGGTCTTCGCGCGTGGCTCGATCCCTCGGTGTCCCTCATCTCGCGGGACGCCATCCTCACCCCAGGACTCGACGACGAGCAGCAGGCCCTGATGAACGTCGAGGCGATCGAGGAGAGCAAGTACGCCGCCGAGGTCGTGGCCCTGCGCGCGCTCGACATGGAGGTTCCGAGGATCCCCGGCGCCTTCGTGCTGAGTGTGATCCCGGACTCCCCGGCCGCGGCATCGCTCAAGTCCGGCGACGTGATCGTGGCCGTCGACGGCCACGCCATCAACGTGCCCGAGCAGCTCTCGAAGGCGATCGGAACCCGCCGCGTAGGCCAGACGGTCCGCCTCACGGTCGATCGCGCCGGCACTCGCCGCCGGTTCACCCTGCGGACCGTGGACTCCGTCATCGACAAGGGCCGGCCGAGCGTCGGCATCTTCGTGCGGGAAGCGTTCCGGCTCCCGGTCCAGATCTCCATCGACACGGGCGACATCGGGGGTCCCTCCGGAGGGCTCGTGTTCGCTCTGGCGATCGCCGGGGCGGTCGGTCACGAGGATCTCACGCGCGGCCACCGTATCGCCGCGACGGGAACGATCTCGCTCGACGGCACCGTCGGGGCGGTCGGCGGGGTGCGCGACAAGATCGCCGCCGCGCGCCACGTCGGCGCCGATGTCTTCGTGCTTCCGGCGGGGGAGGTCGCCCTCGCGCGCCCCGTGGCTCGGGGGATTCGCCTGATCGGGATCCGGACCTTCGCGGAGGCCGTCGCCGCTCTGCGGCGCCTTCCGGCGGCGCGACCTGCGGGATCGTCTCGGACTCGTCCGTGACTAGTCCTTTCGGGCCACAGAGATCGGTTGAGATGAGCCATAGACTCCGTTTTCCTCTGACCGGTACAAGAATGATGTATGAGTGATCAGCTGGGCGTGCCGCTGCACTTCGCCGCGGAGTTCCTGATTCTCGCGGTCTGCGTGGCGACGGCGATGGATTCGGTTCGTCGCAGTCGCAGCGGCGGAGGCACCGCCGCGCTCGGGCGCGCGGCCGGCTTCGGGCTCATCGCGGTCGCGCAGGTGCTGCACGGCGTCCTCATCGTCGGCTCCGACGGCGCGTGGCCGCTCGTGGCCCTGCGCTTTTCCGGGATCGCGATCACGGCGGTGTGCCTCCGCGGTGGAGAGGCGAAGGCGCTCGGTGCGGCGCTCGGCGCGTTGCTCGCCGGCGAGGTGGTCCTCATCGTCGCTCCGGGGGAGCGGGGAGCGTGGCTCCTCGCCTCCCACGCCCTTCGCGCCTCGGCGGCGGTGCCTCTCGCGCGATCCATCCGCGGGTCGGTCGCGCGAAGCGTGCGGGTGCGCTTCGTGGCCGGGTTCGTCGGGGCCCTGCTCATCGTCGTGCTCGTCGTGAGTCTCGGTCTGAACCAAGTGATCTCCACCAACCTCGAGCGCCAGGAGCTGGAGCGGCTGCAGCTCGCCGGCGACGCGCAGGTGACTCAGCTCGTCGACCGGGGCGCCAGCGCGCAGGAGTTCGCGAGTGCGGTGGCGGACAACCAGCTCGTGCAGGACTACTTCAAGTCCAATCCCCGCCTGCTCCCGCGCGCGGCGCGGCTCCTCCTCGCGGGGTTCACCCGCGAGGTGGGCTTCATGCTCTTCGCCGACCGCGAGGGGCGGGTCTTGGGGTCGGCCGAGGGGGCGCCTGCGGCTTCTCTCTCGCGGGCCCAGCAGCTCGCCCTAGCCGGAACCGACGTGGTCGGGGAGGTGCTTCGGCTCGGCCGGCCGGTGTCGAGCCCCGACTCGGTTGCCGGAACGCAGGTGGTCGTGATCGGCGCGGCGCCGGTTCGCTCGCGCGGCAAGGTGATCGGCGCGGTGGCGCTCGGGATGCGGGTGGACTCCGGGACGCTTCGCCGTCTCGCCGCGGACTCCGGCTCATCGGTGTCGCTTCTGGTGCAGGGTCGCGTGGCGGCGAGCACCCTCGGGCCCGCTCGGAGCCTGGCCGGCGCGTTCCGGGCCATCGAAGGCGAGATCCGGCGCGTGCGGTCCGACGGGGTGTCGGCGACGACCTCGGTCGGCGTCGGAGGGGAGCGTTACCTGACCGCGCTCGTGCCGATCGGCCGGTCTGATGATCAGGTGGTGGGGATACTGGCGTTCTCGCGGCCGGCGAGGATCCTCGCCACGGCGCAGGAGCCGATCGACCGCACGCTGTTCCTGATCGCGCTCGCCGCCGCGGTGATCGCGTCGGCGCTCGCGTGGATGTGGGGGGGGCGCGTGACGCGCCCGATCAGCTCTCTCACGCGCGCCGCGCGCGAGCTGCGCCGCGGCAACCTCGAGGCGCGCGCGGCCGTCGAGTCCGGCGACGAGGTCGGGCTGCTCGGCGCCTCGTTCAACGAGATGGCCGAGTCGCTCGGACGGATGACCGGCGACCTGCGGGCGGCGGCCGACCAGGAAACCGCCCTGCGCAATCGCACCGAGGCGATCATGCAGTCGATGGGGGACGGGCTCGTCGCGACCGACGCGGCCGGGCAAATCATGCTGTTCAACAAGGCCGCGGAGGCGATGGTGGGTGTTCGAGCGAGTCGTGCCACCGGCCGGCCGCTCGGCGAGGTGCTCGCCGGGCACGCTGCCGGCCGGCCCCTCGCCGACGCCGCGCTCGCGGGGTCGCCCGCCGAGGCAGTGCTCGAGCGTCCCGACGGGAGCACGCTTGTGGTCGCGATCGTCTCCGAGCCGTTGCTCGACGCGGACGGGACCGCCGTCGGACGGGTCATCGTGTTCCGAGACGTTTCGCGCGAGCGCGAAGCCGAGCGGATGAAGACCGAGTTCCTGGCGAACGTGTCCCACGAGCTGCGCACTCCTCTCACGCCGATCAAGGGGTACGCCGACCTGCTCAAGCGAAAGGCGGTGCCCCGCGAGCGGATGATCCGCTTCCTCGACGGGATCCTCGAGTCGAGCGTGCGCCTCGAGCGGGTCGTCGACATCCTGGTGGACGTGGCCGCGATCGAGGCGGGGCGGCTGCGGCCGAGGCTCGAGCCGTCGGAGCCGCGCGCCCTGGTCGACGCCGCCGTCGAGCGGTGGCGCGAGCGCGATGCCGGGCACCGCTTCGCGCGCCGGGTGCCGGCCGGGATTCCGCCGGTCGCCGCCGATCCGAAGATGATCGCGCGCTGCCTGGACGAGCTGATCGAGAACGCCGTCAAGTTCTCCTCCGGCGGCGGCCGGATCGAGGTGCGGGCCGACGAGGTCCCGGGTGGAGCGCGGCGGTCCCGTCCGGCCGCGGTCGCGATCTCGGTCCGCGACGAGGGGATCGGGATCGCCCCGGACAAGATGCCCTCCCTGTTCGAGGATTTCCGCCAGCTCGACGGGTCTGAGACCCGAAGCGTCGGCGGGCTCGGCCTCGGCCTCGCGTACGTGCGCCGGATCGCGGCCGTGCACGGGGGCCGGGTCCTGGCCGAGAGCACCCCCGGCCGGGGCAGCACGTTCAGCATCGTGCTCCCGGTGGCCGATACACGGAAGGGAGCTGCGCCCGGCTCGCTTCGAAGCGTCGCCGCGGATAGGGGCGCACGGAGCCGGCGCGGGCGCGTGGTGAAGGTCGTTCGGCGCGCGGCGGCGCGCGCGGGCGGCCGGCCGGGGAGGGCGCGGTGATGCGGAGGGTGCTCGGAGTCCTCGGGGCGCTCGCCCTGCTCGCCGGGGCGTCCTGCGTGGGCCGCGGGGAGGCGAAGAGTCCCGACACGCTCCGGGTGACCTCTCTAGGGGGACGGGTGCAGGTCCGCTCCGAGCGCGGGTGGACCCAGCTTGCGCGGGGAGATGTCCTGGCGGCCGGGGCGAAGGTGCGGACCCTCGCCGACGGGACCGTGCGCTTCGGCGCCGACAAGGGATCTCAGCTCGAGCTGGCGCCCAACACCGAGGCCGACGTGCTCTCGGGCCGCGGTCTCTCCGTCGTCCGTGGCGCGGCGCTCGCCGTCGCGCGCGGACCGGTCCGTCTGGAGGCGCGTTTCGTGTCCGTGCGCGTGTCCAAGGGCGCCGTGCGCGTGGATCGCGGGCTCTCGGTGCGGGTCGGGACCTACTCGGGGACCGCGGCGGTGTCGGTCGGACTCGCATCCACCACGGTTCCCCGTTTGCGGGAAGTGGTCGTCGCCGGGCAGGCCCTTCCCCGGGGGGTCCGGCCGCTCATGATCTCGGCTCAGGATCGATGGGACCGCCGTTTCCTGGCGGACGCGATCGACCTGGATCGCGATCTCGGGAATATCGCGCGCGGGTTCGGTGCGCTGTATGGCGCGCGAGCCGCTTCCGCCTCGTTCTTCGGTCGTTTCTTGCCGCTCGACTCCACCGCGTTCATCGATCGATACCTCGATCAGGCGGACGGCTCGGATCTCCTGATCGGGCTCGCCGCGGCCTCGATGATCTCGAGCCGGGCCGGGGGGTCGATCCCGCAGATGTTCGGCACGCTCGTGGACCAACGGCTCGCGGGGGCTACATGGGGGCTCATCGCCATAGAACGCGACCTGATCGGCGCGGAACTGGTCGCCCGGGTGGTCCTGGCCATCGACCAGGGGACTCGGAGCGCCGGACCGACGGGTCGGCCATCGGCGAGCGCATCTCCCCGGCCGCGCGCGTCCTCTTCGCCCAGCCCTCGGCCTTCTCCGTCTCCGTCTCCCTCGCCGAGCCCGAGCGAGTCCGGCCTCCCGAGCCCCGTCCCTTCGCCCGTGTGCGACCCGATCACCAGCGCGATCGACCCGCGCTGCCAGGGAGCGCTCGGCCTCGGCGCTCCGCTCGATCAGGGATCCGGAATCCTGGGCGGGGTGACCGGCCTGGTCGGCGGACTTCTGGGAGCGCTGCTCGGGTAGAGGCGCCTCGCCACCGGGCTCGGCCCGCCCGCGAATGCTAGGCTGCCGCCCGTGGATCGCCCCGTGGTGGTGAGCCCCCGCAGCCGGCGAATCGCCGTGGCCGCCGTCCTGGCCGTCGTCGCGCTCATCATCCTCGGAGGCGCGGCCACGTTCTACACCGACCTCCTGTGGTTCAGGGAGACACGCTTCACGTCGGTCTTCTGGACCGAGATTCGCACGAAGGCCTCGCTCGGCACCGCGTTCGGCGCGATCTTCGGCGTGCTGCTCGGCGCCAACCTGCTCATCGCGCAGAAGATCACGAGCCCGCGCCGGTTCTTCACCGTCTCCGACCAGATGCTCGAGCGCTACCGGGCGACCCTTCAGCCCTACGTGCGTTGGATCGTGCTCGGCGCGGCGGCGCTGTTCGGCCTGTTCGCCGGGAGTGGGGCGACGGGGCAGTGGAAGAGCTGGCTGCTGTTCCGCCACGGGGGGGAGTTCGGGCGCACGGACCCGGTCTTCGGCAAGGACCTCGGCTTCTACGTCTTCCGGCTGCCCTTCCACCGCTTCCTGTTCACCTGGGGATTCTCGACGCTCCTGATCATCACGCTCGTCGTGGCCGGCGCCCACTACCTGCTCGGTGGCATCCGCGCGGCCCCGCGGGGACCGCGCATCGCCCCGGAGGTGCGCGCCCATCTGTCGGTGCTCCTCGGGGCCATGGTCCTGTTGAAGGCCTGGGGGTACCGGCTCGACCAGATGAGCCTGCTCTACTCGCCGCGCGGCACGGTCACCGGCGCTTCCTACACCGACGTCAATGCCCAGCTCCCCGCGCTCAAGCTGCTCGTGATCATCGCGCTGCTCGTCGGGGTCATGTTCCTGGTGAACGCGTGGATTCGCGCGTGGGTTCTGCCGCTCGCCGGCATCGGGCTGCTCTTCGTCACCTCGATCCTCGCGGGAGGCATCTACCCGGCGTTCGTCCAGCGGGTCCGGGTGGCCCCAGTGGAGCGCACGCGCGAGGCCCCCTACATCGAGCGGAACATCGAGGCGACCCGAGCATCCTTCGACATCGACAAAGACCGGGTGACCGTGAAGGGGTTCCCCGCGCGCACGGCGCTCGATAAGCGGACCATCGACCGCAACCGAGAGACGGTCGACAACATCCGGCTCTGGGAGCCGACCGTGCTCGCCGACGTGTACGTGCAGCTCCAGCAGATCCGCCAGTACTACCAGTTCGGCGACGTCGACGTGGACCGCTACTCGGTGGACGGCCGCCGCATCCAGGTGATGCTGTCGGCGCGGGAGATGGTGCAGAGCGACTTGCAGGAGGCCGCCAAGACCTGGGTCAACACGCGTCTCATCTACACGCACGGCTTCGGAGTGGTCGCGAGCCGGGTGAACCGCGTCGGGAAGGAAGGCCAGCCCGACTTCCTCCTCAAGAACATCCCTCCGCAGGCCGCCGGCAGCGGCCTCGAGGTGACCCAGCCGCGCGTCTACTTCGGGGAGAAGGAGGAGACCCCCTACGTGGTGGTCCGGAGTCAGGAGAAGGAGCTGGACTACCCGGCCGGGGAGACCTTCGAGGGGACGACCTACAGCGGCACCGGCGGCGTTCCCCTCAAGGACTTCTTCAGGAGGGCCGCGTTCGCCTGGCGGTTCCGGGACGTCAACCTCGTCCTGAGCGGCGCGTTGCGATCCGACTCCCGGATCATGTTCCGGCGGAACGTCGGGGACCGGGTCCGGCGAGTCGCGCCCTTCCTGAAGTTCGACGGGGATCCCTACATCGCGATCGTGGGCGGGCGGCTCGTCTGGATCGTGGACGCCTACACGACGAGCGACATGTATCCGTACGCCCAGCGCGTGGACCTCGGCGACATCACCGGCGGCATGCTGCTCGGCTCCGCCAACTACATCCGGAACTCCGTCAAGGCGACGGTGGACGCCGAGAACGGGACCGTGACCCTGTACCTGTGGGACGAGTCCGACCCGGTGATCCGCGCTTGGGGGAGCATCTTCCCCGGCATCCTCACCCCTCGGAGCGAGATGCCCCCGGAGCTGCTCGAGCACGTGCGGTATCCGGAGGACCTGTTCAAGGTGCAGACCGATCGGTACGCGCTCTACCACATGACCGATCCCGAGGACTTCTACCTGAAGGAGGACGCCTGGGAGGTGCCGGCGGATCCGACCGCCCCGGCTTCCAACCCGCGGATGCTGCCGCCGTACTACGTTCTCATGAAGCTGCCCGGGGAGCGCGCGGCCGAGTTCGTCCTGATGCGGCCTTTCACGCCCAACAACCGGCAGAACATGATCGCCTGGATGGCCGCGCGCAGCGACCCCGCCGACTACGGACGGCTGATGTCGTTCACCTTCCCGAAGCAGTCGGTCGTGCCCGGACCGGGCCAGGTGGAGGCCCGGATGAACCAGGATCCCGCCGTGAGCACTGATCGCACCTTCTTCGATCAGGCGAAGTCGGAGGTGATTCTGGGCAACCTGCTCGTCATCCCGATCGAGGACTCGCTGCTCTACGTGCAACCGTGGTACCTGTCGGGGCAGGGGAGCCGACTGCCCGAGCTGAAGCGGGTGATCGTGCTCGCGGGGGACAAGGTCAAGATCGGCCAGACTCTGGAAGAAGCGCTGGGTCTGCTCCTCGGCACGGCGCCCGAGGTACCCACGGAAACCGCGCCGCCGCCCGGCGCGACCATCGCTTCCCTCGTCCGCGAGGCGCTCGAGCGCTACGCCGCCGCGCAAGCGGCGCTCCGGCGAGGGGACCTCGCCGGGTTCCAGCGCGAGCTGGAGCGGATGAAGCAAGCCCTCGATCGCGCCGCGGAGGCCGGGCCGTCAGCCACGCCCTCTCCCACCCCTCAGTCGTCGCCCCCGCCGCGCGCGTAGGCGGTGCGCCTGTGCGGAGCCTGATCATCGGCGGCGTCGCGGGAGCGGAGAAGAGGTGCGGCGCGCCGGGCGTGCTGCTAGCATAGGGCCGCGACGCGGGGTGGAGCAGTCCGGTAGCTCGCTGGGCTCATAACCCAGAGGTCGCGGGTTCAAATCCCGCCCCCGCTACAAAACCGCAGGTCAGAGGCCTATTTGGTCCTCCGAAATCCCCCCTGTACCCCCGCTGTACCCCTACGAGTTTCTCCCGCTGGTTGCGGGTGCTACGCGGCGCGTAGCCGGGCTACGCCAAAAGTAGCGCCTGGTAGTTGAGGGGCACTTTCGACTCGCCGCGAAGTAGCCACGCCCAGATCCGACGGGTGGGGCAGGAAACGGGCGCCGGCTCGTCGATCCAGCCCCGAGCGGGGCGGACCTGGGGGAGGCGGCCATGAAGAGGATCGGCAGGCGGGGGTTTGTCGGGCTCGTGGCGGTGGCGCTGTGGCTTGGGGCGGCGCCGGCGGCTCGCGCGGTGGACGGGGTTCACGACTGGTCCAAGCGCCTGGGCTGCTACGGCGACGACGTCGCCTTCTCCATCGCCTCGGACCCGGCGGGGGGAGTCCTGCTCGCTGGGTGGGCCTACAG
>JACQXY010000071.1 GCA_016208485.1 Acidobacteriota bacterium
CCACCACCCGCACCGGGCTGAGGGTGCACGCCGAAGCCGACGCCAACACCTACCCGCGGGGGATCAAGATCAGCGATGAGCAGGTCGCCGCGATCGAGCCACAGATCAAGCCCCACAGGTTCCACGGCGAGTGGAACTACAGCGTCCGGCCACCCGCGAGCACGCGCTAATTACAGTCATGTAATTTCGTTCCGAGCCCTTAGCCGGGAAGACTCATCAGCCACATGACCGCGCCCTCCCTCAAGGGGGCGACGGCTTGGTCCACGGCGAAACGCCACGCTCCGGTCGACGGCTCCGCCACATCTGGATCCTGTCGGGAGTCATGCCCCCCTCCTTCGCCAACCTCATGCGGGCAGGCAGCTCGGGGGATCATCCAGGCAGGGTGGGGGCCCCGGCACCGTCACCTCGAAGGGCACCTGAGCGCTCGAGCCGACCCAGGCGGTGTCGCTTGCGAAGGACGCCTCGATCGTGTGGGTCCCGGGGAGGGCCACGGCGGCCGCCTGCGTCGAGCAGGTCCCGTCGGCGCCCGTCACGCACGCGCCGAGAGGACGGCCGTCCATCGCAAACGTCACGGTCCGCCCCTCGATCGCGCGCCCGGTCACCTGGTCGGTGAGCCGCGCGCCGGCCGTGAACACGCTTCCGAGCGCGGCCGACGTCTGGCCCGCATAGGCGAGGGCCGAGAGGTTCTCCAGATGCACGTCGAACTCGGACAGAGTCTCGGGCGACCCGGTCTGGCAGAGCCAGTTCTTGCTCGTGGCGACGCTCTTGAGCGTGTAGTCGCCGATGAGCTGCCCGTGGGTCACCCAGGCGGCCGTCCAGGCCCCGGGACCCCCCTTGCTCTTCTGGAGGACTACCTGGGCATCGGCCTTGCGCGTGACCGTGATCGTGCTGTCCGCGCCCGCGTCCGAGCACCACCACGGGGTCGTCCCACCGGCATCCTCGGCGATCGCAACGTCGCCGCGAACGGTGGTCCCCGCCGCCGGTGACGCGATCTTGGCCCCGGCCGGCGCGCCGACCACCACCACGAGGAAGCACACGGCGAACGCCGTCCCGATCTGTCTCATTCGCATTCGCCTCACCCCTCCACTTCGGAACATCGGCCGGACCGAAACCTCCGGCCAGAATCTCGCGGTTGTCGAGAGTCGCCGCGAGGTCCGGCGAGCCTCCAGGAATCCGGATACGCCGCGCACCGGCGCGGCGCGGGATCGCCCGCGCCGCGCCAAGCGCGCCCCGACTACGGAACGGTGGGGAGCGAGACGGGACTCGAGTTGTCGAACAGCGTCGCCCCGTCACCCACGATGAACCCGGCCGCGACGCAAAGGCCGAGGAAGCAGAACTGCCCCTGGGCCACGACACCGTGCCCGGCGAAGTCGATCTTCCCGTCGAGCACGAGACCACCGGTCACAACCGGCAGCCAAACCGGATACGGAGCCGGTCCCGCCGCGGTGTCGACGTTGCTCCCGAACACCGTCCCCGCGGTGTGAAGGCCGATCAGGTATGAGCCCTTCACGTTCCGGACGGGGCCGCCGGCATCGTAGAGGTAGCCGGTCGCCGGCGGGGGCAAGAACACCGGCGGGGTCGCGGGCACGACCGCCGAGTCGTGGACGCTGTAGGCGAGCGCGCTTCCCCAGGCGATGTTGATGTACCCGTGAACGACGTCGCCAACGTTGATCTCGGGAGTTCCGGCAGGCCCGGAGCCCGCGATCGTGCCCTGGGCAAACCGGTCGATCAGCTCGCCGATGGACCGAGTCTCGGTCCTGCTCGTGCCGTCCGGCAGCAGCACATCGAGGGTGAGCGGCGCCGCGAGCACCACCGCGCCGTCCAGACCGCGCGCCGCGGCTTCCCGCTCGACCACAGCTCGCAATCGAGCAGCAGCACTCTGATCGCCGTGCGCGGCTCCCGCGGCAGGACCGAGCTCGAGCGCCGCGCACAGCGCGACGGCGACCCGTCTGACGAGAATGCTCTTCATGATCTCCCACTCCCCTCTCCGCCGGTCGCCGGACCTCCCGCCCCACCGGCCTCCGCTGCCACCGGGTCGCGGCCCACCCGCGACCCGGTCACCACCACCACTTGATCTCGAAGGGCCGGCTTGCCTCGCTCGCGGCGTTGCCGGCATCTCCCCCGAACCGAGCCTTCACCGTGTACTGCCCCGGGTAGTCCCACAGCGTCACCTGCGCCGCCGCCACCCCGTTCGCGTCGGTCGTTGCGGTCGCCGACGCGCTCCCGAGCGTGAAGCCCACCTGCTTGCCTGCCACGGGCTGGCCCGTCGCCTGGTCGGTGAGCCGCGCGCTCAGCGTGACCGACTCGAACACGCGCCCCGAGGTGGGACCGGTGTAGGTGGTCACCGTGGCGCGCGGGCCGGGCTGGGCGTTGTCCACCGTCACGGTGACGCGCGCGGCGCTCCCGACGTTGCCGGCGGAATCCGTCGCACGGGCGTCGATGGTGTGCGACGAGCCGTTCGCGAGCCCGCTCGTGTCCCACGAGCGCTCGTAGCGCGCGGTGGTGGCGTTGTACGTGGCCGTCTGGTAGGCGCCGCCGTCGATCGACACCGCTGTGGACAGCGAGCCGGCCGCGTCGTGGTCGTCGGTCGCGTTCACCTGGACCGTGACTGTGCCGGAGACCGTGGACCCACCCGCAGGGTTCGTCGTTGTCACCGTGGGGGGACTGTCGCCCGGTCCGCCTCCGCCGCCCGCGGCCTCCGCCGCGCGCAGCGCGTTCACGAGCGGCTCGGGAGTGCTATCGCCGTCGTTCGTCCAGGTGCCCTGACCGCCGCAATCACCGCCGCCGGAATTCGCCGTGCCGTCGGGACAGTCGCCTGTGTCCCGCAGGAGCGACTCCACTTGCGCCGGCGTCAGGCTCGGATTCGCGGCGCGCGCGAGCGCGGCGACTCCCGCCACGTGAGGCGAGGCCATGCTCGTGCCGGACATCGTGTTGTAGCCGCCCGGGTAGGTCGAATGGATGTCGACCCCGGGGGCGATCACATCGATGCCCGCGCCGTAGTTGCTGAAGTCGGCGAAGGTGTCGTCGCAGCGGAAGCCCCACCCGCCCCACTGGAACTCGCAGCCGCCCTGCCCGCCCGGCTCTCCGTCACGGTCGATGAGAGCGGAGGTCGTGATGGCCTCAGGGAAGGCCGCCGGCACCGTGCCGGAGGCGTTGGAAGAGTTGTTGCCCGCCGCGACCGCGTAGACGACCCCGGCCGCCACCGACTGGCAGATCGCCTGGCGAAAGCCGCCGTCGGTGCAGCTCCCGGCGTTCCCCGAGCCGCCCAGGCTCATGTTGGCGACCTGCACGTCGTTCGCCGGATCGGCGTCGGTGTCGAGCCCGGTCACCCAGTCCACGCCGCAGATCACCTGGCTCCAGGTGCCGGAGCCGTTCGCGTCGAGGACCTTCACCGGCACCACCGTCGCCTGCGGCGCGACTCCGATCACGCCCAAGCCGTTGCCGGCGACGGCGGCCGCGGTGCCGGACACGTGCGTGCCGTGACCGTGGTCGTCATCCGGGGGCGATCCGGGCGAGATGCAGTTGGTCCCCGAGGCGGCGTCGACCGTGAGATCCGGATGCGTCGAGTCGATGCCGGTATCGACGATCGCGATCCGAACTCCCGCGCCCAGATACCCGGAGGCATGGGCGTTCGGGGCGCTCGAGTGGTGCGCGCGAATGCGGCTCACTCCGGTCGGAAGCGTCTCCGCCAGGGCGCTCACCCGGCGGTCGGGGACCACGCTCACGACCCTGGCGTCCTCGGCGAGGGCGACGGCGGCCGCATCCGACCCGGAGAAGGAGAACCCGCCGATCACGTGGGTGTAGATCAAGCCCGCCTCGCCGCCGTAGGCGCTCGCGAGCTTCGGGGCCTCCGTGCTGGGATCGAGTTCCGGCGCGAGGGAGACGATCCACTGCCCCGGGACCCGGGAGGCGACGTCGAGGCCGACCGCCGGGACGTCCCCGGCCGCCGGCGCCGCCCGTGCCGGCAGAGCCGCGAGCCATAGCGCCAGCACGGAAACGAGCGCCGTCGAGCCGATCCTGGTCGCGCGGTTTCCCATCTTCTGCCTCCCCATTCGCCCGTTCCTCTCCGTGGGGCCGCCCGGTCTCAGCACAGGTAGCCCGTGACGTCGAACGAGATGCCGATCAGCCGCACCTGCAAGGTCGTGCCGGAAGGGCAGCCGATTGAGCCGGACTTCTGCTTGAACGCCCCCCACCCGCTCCAGTATGAGTAGCGGTCCTGCGCCCAGAACCCGGCGGGGAACCACGCGCGGAACCCGCCGTCCCCGTCGATCGAGGCCAGAGTACCGCGCAGCTCCTGTGCGTCGGTGTCCATAAACACGTAGCCTTCATTGCCCCACCACCCGTACGAGGGGTCGGAGTCCAGCGCGAGCGTGCGGATGCGCCAGTCAACCTGGAGGTACTTCGACGGGCTCCCCGAGGGCGTGCAGCTCGCGTCCAGCGGGCGCATGCAGTCGAACACGCTCAGGGACGTGTGCTCGCTCGCGACGAACTTCACCGAACCCGCCGTCGAGCGACGCGCGTAGCCGGTGCAGTACCCATCAGGCGCCGAGCACAGCGACACCGAGGCCGGCAGCGGGTTCGAAAGCGACACCGTGAGCTTCCACCGGTCCCCCACGTTCGTCTCGAAGGAGAGCGAGTTGGTCGCGGCCGAGGCGTCGTAGTAGAAGTCCTTACCCACCGAGCGGATCCGCACGCTCGGGGTGAGGTGGTCGAGGGTCGCGCGCGTGTACTCAACCTTCGAGTTCTTGAGCTGGCTCAGGTCCACCTTCAGGATTCGCCCGCCGGTGGTGTCGATCTGCAAGTCCGGCGCGGGAGAAGCGACGACCTTGCGGAGCCCGGTGATCCGGCCGAAGACCACGTAGCGGTCGGCGAGATCCTCGAGGAGCAGCCCGTCGTATTGGGGGTCGATCCGGTCGTCGGGGCCGCTCGTGAGCTGGAACTCGATCAGCCCGACCGTCGAGCCCTTCGCGTCGGCCGACACCGCGCCGTTCTGCGCGTTCCAGGACACGTCGAGCGACGCGGGGACGCCCCGCAGCAGCGCCGAGGCCCGCTTGACCCGCCCGCTGACCCTCGCCGGATCGGAGATCTCGGCGGCGATCTCGCCGATCGGCGCGGAGGCGGTGTAGGTGAGTGCTCCGGCGGGATCGAGCGTGGCGTCGATCGAGTCGGGGAGGTCGTGCACGGTGACGAGAATCCGGCGGGCCCCCTGGAGGAGCCGGACGAGGAACGGGCCGGGGTCCTTCTGGATGGTCAGGGTGTAAGGAGCCGCGCCGGTGGTCACCCGGATGAGGCGGATGCCCGCCAGCCGCACCGCGAGCGCGTAGTGATCCGGGAGGTCCTCGAGGACGGCGCCGTCGTAGCCTGGGTCGACCTCGAGCGCCGGGCCGGAGGTGAAGCCGAGATCGAACAGTCCGAGCCGCGCGCCGCCCGCGTCCACGGCGATCGTGCCCTGCGCCCCCCAGGAAAGGCCGAGCGATGCCGGCACGTCCTGCAGCAGGAGATGACCGGTGGTCGCGCGCCCTCCGCCGATGCCCGCCGGATCGTCAAACGACGCGGTGATCCGCGCCATGGGCGCCGAACCGGTGAGCGACAGCGATCCGGCCGGATCGTAGGTCGCGTCGAGCGAGTCGGGCAGGTCGTGGAACTCAATGCGCGTGCGCCTGCTCCCCTCGATCAGGTTGACCAGGAACGGGCCGGGGTCCTTCTGGAGCGAGAGCGTGGCGGGCGGCCCTCCGGCGACGCTCACCAGGCGGAGCCCGGTGAGGCGCACGGCGAGCGCGTAGTGGTCGGGAACGTCCTCCACGACGACCCCGTCGAAGCCGGCGTCCACGTCGAGCGCGGGCCCCGAGGTGAGGAGCAGGGTGGCGAGCCCGATCCGGCCCCCCTTCGCGTCGAGCCTCGTCTCCCCGCCGGCGCCCGACCAGGTGACCGAGAGCGACGCGGGCAAGTCCAGCAGCCGGAAGACCATGGCGGTCGCGCGCCCGGAAACCCCGGCGGGGTCCCGAACGTCCACGGATATCTCGCCGATCGGCGCCGAGCCGTTCCAGTCCATCGTGTTGCTCGATTGCGAGAAGCCCACCCGGACCTGCGACGGCAGGTCCCGGATCCAGCCGTCGGTCACCCGCGTGCCGGCCTCCACGAGAACATGGAACGGTCCCGGGGTGAGCGTCACGTCGACGAGCAGCGGGTCGCCGGAGTCGAACTCCGCGCGCGAGAGCCCGAGCAGGCGGAAGGCGAACGAGTCGACTCCCCCGCGGTCGGTCACGTACAGATACGCAGGCTCGTCCCGCCATGCGATCGGCCCGCGCGCGGCGCTGCCGGCCTCGATCGCGCCGATCGCCGAGTCGGCCTGAAGCGTCAGGTGCGTCGGGGAGTCCTGCACGATCTGCGCGCTCAGCGGCATGTCCAGGAACGCGAGCGAGAAGTCCTTGAGGGGCGCCCCGCCGTCCAGATCCCGCGCGCGGTAGGAGAGGACGCCGATCCGGTCGGTCGCGCTGTAGCTCCAGGTCTTGGTCGTGGTCGCTCCCTGCTGGACCTCGGTCAGCACCACCGACAGCGAGTTCGGCAGCTTGTCGATGACCGCATCTACGCGGGACTCCGCAGCGCCCTGGATGTTCTGGATCAAGACGGTGACGGTCGTCGGGACGTTGGTGACGAGGTCGAGGCTCGATTGCTGCGTGCCGACGTCCCTTCCGTTCAGGAGCCCGAAGTGGGCGACGGTCGGGACGGGCCGGTAGTCGACCCGGCCGATCTGCGGGTCGAGCCGCTCGCCGTTCGGCCCCTCCTGGAAGACGGTCCCGATGACACCCAAGGTGTCTCCGGCGCCGGCGGTGTGGAGGTCGAGCGTCACCGAGGAGACCCGTCCCGATCCGGCGAGCGAGATCGTCGCGTCGTAGACCGCCGGAGCGGTGGAGCCGAGGGCGTCGTATCCGAAGGCGACGCGCAGAGGACTCCCTCCCCCGCGTGGGTCGGCGAGGATCGCTTCGACGAGCAGCGGCAGCACCGCGGGAGCGCCGTCGAGCTTCGTGACGCGAACGGTCGCCCGTCCCGCGTCGATCTGGAGCTGCGCGAGGATCTCGGCGCCGAGGGTCCCGGTGCTCGGGTCGCCGTCGACGTCCACAGGGGTGGGGACCAGCAAGACGGCGTCGGTGGTCTTGTCGAGCGCGCCGTAGACGGTTCTGATCCGGTAGTTCAGCGGGGTGAGCGGGAGCGAGGGCGGGACGGACGGCGTGGGAAGCGCGCTCGGCTCGACGCTCGGAATCGGCAGGGCGGTGGGGGTGGCGGAGGGCTCCACGCTCGGAAGCGGCTCCGCGCTCGGCACCGCCGTCGGTGGGGTCGAGGGAAGCGGATCGACGCTCGGAACGGGCGGCGGAGTGGGATCCGCATGCGCCGGAGCGAGTCCGAGCATGAGCGGTGCCACGAGCAGCGGCAGCGCCAGCCTCCAGAATGCCACGGGCATCGATCTGCAGGTTCTCACGGTCGTCCTCCTCGCGTCCAGTCGGGCCCCACGGTCATCCAAGCCCCGGGGCGCAAGCGATCGGGTCGGATCCACACGGCACCGGGGGCGCGGCCTCGGCGCGCGCGCGGAAGCGCTGCAAGCGGTTGCCGGCCTCCTCGGCGACCCAGAGGGTCCCGGCCTCGTCGAGCGCAAGCCCTGCCGGCCCTCGCATCTGCCCCTGGGCCGACCCCTCGCTCCCCCACCACTCGACCGGCAGGCCCGACCGGGTGAAGTGCTGGATGCGGTTGCCGCCCGAGTCCGACACGAACACGCCGAGCGCGCCCGCGAGGATCCCGGCCGGCGCGCTCAGGCATCCCGGAGCCGACCCGGAGCCGCCCCAAACGGCGTCGACGGCGCCGGCGAGCGTGAACCGCTGGACGCGATCGTTCCCGGTGTCGGCGACGTAGATCCGGTCGCCGTAGACCGAGACCGCGGCCGGCACCGCCAGCTCTCCGGGCGCGGTGCCCGGCGCCCCGATGACCGCGACCGGCTGGCCGGCGGGGGTCAGAACCTGGAGCCGGTTGTTCCCGGTGTCTGCGACGAGGAGGTTCCCGTCCGGCATCACGGCGAGGCCGCGAGGCGAGGCGAGCTGACCCGGCGCACCGCCCGCGCTCCCGAACCCGCCGAGGTAGGCGCCGCCGAGCGAGAACATCTGGATGCGGTCGTTGCCGGTGTCCGACACGAAGATCCGTCCGCTGTCGCTCGCGGCGATGCCGCTCGGCGCGCGGAACTGGCCCGGCGCCCCGCCTTCCCCTCCCCAGGAGAACAGAACCGCCCCGCTCTCCGGGTCCACTCGGAGCACCCGGTTGTTCCCGGTGTCGGCGATGAGGAGCTTGCCGAGCGGATCCCTCGCGACGGCGCGCGGCGCCGCCACAGACCCCTCGAACGCCGGCGTCCCGAAGCGGTAGCCGGCCGCCGCGGCGGGAGGGAGGACGTCCCGGTAGTCCGGCGCGAACAGGTTCGGAGCGCACGCCGGAGCCGGCGGCGGGTTCGGCGGGGGGAGGCAGCCGGCGGGGTCGGCAGGATCGCACGGCGGGGTGGGCAATGGAGCCGGGGTCGGTAGCGGAGGCGGCGTCGGGCCCGCCGGGTTCGGCAGCGCCGGGATCGCGCCCGCAACCGGTTTCACCGTGGTTGCGAAGACCACCTCATGGGAGTCCATCCACTCGATCCCCTCGGCCACCGGAGCGAAGTGTTCTTGGAAAGCGGCCGGGTAACCCCCGGGTGCGGGCGCCGTGAACGTGAACGCGAAGACGCCTTCGGCGCCGGGGCCCACCACCGGGGTCTCCATTCGCACGCGCCGGCCGCCCGACCACAGCCAGGTGGGGTCGTCGCTTCCGAACGCACTCGACCGATCCCGAGGGCTCGAGGCGCCCAGCCGCACAGGGTGGTCCGCGGCCATCTCATCGGAGGACCAGGTCTCGCTCCCGTCGTTTCGCAGGACGACGGTGAGCGCGATCTTCTCGCCCGGGTGCATCGCGGCCGGTGGATCGGTCTTGGAAACAACCGACCACGCGTACCGCGGGGAATCGGCGCGCGCGGGGATCCCGGGTTGCATTACCCATGCCGCAACAAGCGCCGCGGCAGCGACCCGGCGCACCCGCGCGCCCCTCGGAGCACCCGGACTCCGAGGGGCGACGGATTGGCTCGACACGATCCTCTCCAGCTCTCCTACGCGGGCGCGCAGACCGGGTCCCCGCCCGAGGGGTTGTCCACGCACGAAGGGAGCGGACCGGGCAACGGAACCGGGGGAGGCTCCGGCGCCGGCGGGGGCGTAGGGGCGCACCCCGCCGGGTCGTTCGGATCGCACGGCGCCGGAGGTGGCGTAGGGGCGCACCCCGCCGGGTCGTTCGGGTCGCACGGCGCCGGTGGCGGCGGGACGCAACCGGCCGGGTCGTTCGGGTCGCACGGCGCCGGAGGTGGCGTGGGGTTGCCGAACCCTCGCAAGACGTACGGCCCTGCGGCCGTCTTGACCGCGGCGGAGAAGTAGCCGGTGTCGAGGTCGAACCATCCCGCCAGCGTGATCTCGTCGTCGCTGAAGGCGATGGTCACGAGCCTCTGGTGGCAACCCGTGGTCCCGGGCACATCGCACACCACCGGATCCTGCACCGGGGAGCACGCCTGGGGATCCGGCAGCGCGCTGCACGGCGGCGCGGGAGGAGGCGGCGGCGTGGGCGCGCAGATCGGGTCGCCGCCCGCCGGGTCGTCCACGCACGTGGGAACCGGCCCCGGCGTCGGAGCCGGCGGGACCGAGGGCTCGGGCACCGGCGGAACCGAAGGCTCGGGCGAAGGCGCCGGCGGAATGGACGGCTCGGGAACCGGGGGAAGATCCGGTGCGCAGATCGGCGCGCCGCCGGTCGGGTCGTCCACACAGATGGGACCGAGGGCGGCCGCACGCGCCGGAGGCGGCGGCAGGTAGTCCGCCGGGCAGATCGGGTCGCCGCCGGTCGGGTCGTCCACACAGGACGGGGCCGGCTCCGGCACCGGCGGCACGGACGGTTCCGGCGCGGGGGGCGGCGTTGGGACGCAGCCCGCGGGATCGTTGGGGTCACACGGCGCGGGGGGCGGCGTTGGGACGCAGCCCGCGGGATCGTTGGGGTCACACGGCGCGGGAGGCGGAGTGGGGACGCAGCCCGCGGGATCGTTGGGATCGCACGGCGCGGGAGGCGGCGTCGGCGCTTCGACTCCGCCGGGGACCGAGAAGACCTGCATCCCCGGATCCTGCTTGATCGAGCTCTGGTCGGTCGGATCGCCCGCGCTCGGGGCGCGGAACTGGAACTCCTTGGTAAGGACGTTCAGGAAGACCGTCCCGGCCCCGCCGTCATCGACGAACGTGTATTCCCAATCGAGGGAGAACGCGGCCGAGGCTGCGCTCCCCAGGTAGAAGCCGTCCTCGGTGAAAGCCGCGGTCGCCGAGTAGGACCCCGGGTCCTGGTCGAGCAGCGCCGTGACCGACGCCTTCCCGAGCGCGTCCGTCACAGCGTCCGCGGCGAAGCTACCCAGCTCGAAGTGGATGCTCTTGCCGGAGATTCCCGCCGGAGCCCGTTCATCGGTGAGGGTCGCCGACAGCGTGACCGTATGGCCGCGCTTGCCGAACGTATCCCCGTCGTAGGCCAGCACGGTCGGGCGCTTCAGGATGTCGAAGGGCGCCGTCGCGGCGGAGTCCACATAGTGGACGTCGCCGGCGAAGGAGGAACCAGCGGTGTACGGCGCGGGATCCTGATCGAGAACGATCGCCGCCGTCGCGACACCGTCGGAGCCGGTAACGCCGGTGCCGCCGGCCGTCCCGAGCGTGAAGGCGACGGTCTGACCCGCCACCGGGCCCCCGGCGCGCACGTCGGTCAGGACCGCCCGGAGGGTCGCCGTCTCGGTCCAGTACCCGGAGGCGTCCCCCGAGTAGGCGAGGGCCGTCGGGCGCTTGAGAATCGAGAACGGATCGCCGTCCGAGGAGCTCGCGTAGTTGGCGTCACCCGCGAAGGCGCTCGCCACGGTGTAGTCCGCCGGATCCTGGGCGAGGGCGAGAGTCGCCGTCGCGACCCCGCCCGCGTCCGTCGTGGCCGCGACGGAGGCGGTGCCGAGCGTGAACGTGACGGTCTGGCCGGCGAAGCCGCCGCCAGCGCGCACGTCCGTGAGGGTTGCGACAAGCGTCGCCGTCTCGTTCCAGTAGCCCGAGGCGTCTCCCGAGTAGGCGAGCGAGGTCGGGCGCTTGAGAATCGAGAACGGATCGCCGTCCGAGGAGCTCGCGTAGTTGGCGTCACCGGCGAAGGTGCTCGCCACGGTGAAAGCCCCGGGGGCCTGGGTCAGCGCCAGGCTTGTCGTCGCGGTACCGCTCGAGTCGGTGGTTGCGCTCACCGAGGCCGAGCCGAGCGTGAAGCTGACGGTCTTGCCGGCGATGCCGACGCCGGAGCGGGTGTCCCGCAGCACCGCCTTGAGGGTGCCCGTCTCGTTCCAGTAGCCCGAGGAGTCCCCTGAATACGTGAGGGTAGTGGGGCGCTTGAGGACGGTGAATGCCGGGCTCGCGGAGGAGGCTCGCCAGTACGCGTCTCCGCCGAAGGCGGACGTAAGCGTGTAGGTGCCCGGAGCCGGGCTCGCGTTCAGCGTCACCGAGGCGTTGCCGCCTGCGTCGGTGGTCCCGGAGGCTGATCCGCCGGACTGCAGCGAGAACGACACCGACCGGCTCCCGATAGCGCGGGCGGTCGTGGCGTCCTTCAAGTTCGCCGAGGCGGTGAAGTTCTCGCCCCAGTACGCGGACGTTGCGCCGGTGTAGGTGGTCGTCGAGAGGTTCTCGACCGTGAAGTTGTAGCCGGACATCCACCAGTCATTGCTGCGGCAGCCCCATCTCCAGTACCTGTCGTGGGCCAAGCTCTGGACGTGGTAGGTGCCGATCTCGGCGCCGTGAGTGTTCCACGTCGTGCTCCAAGCCCCCGACGTGCCCCTCCACTGGGACAGCATAAAGACGCCGTCGCGCACGCGGTAGACCTGGATCAAGCTGTCCGCGCCGCCGCAGGGCCAACTGTTCACACCGCCGCGGTTCTCGACAATGGTGACGACCCCGCGCTGCGTGGAGCCCGCCGGCGGCGCCGTCAGATAGGCGCTCGCGACCCCAGCCGCCAAGAGGGAGAGAAGTGCCCCGAAGACCGCCACGAAGACGGCTCGCCGGGCCCAGCGCCGGTTGACAATCCGATTCCCCCGCATGCTCTTCCCCCTCCCGTCTCTCCCCACGAGGATGCCTGCATGGCGCACCGCCGTCAGGGGACGCGCTTCCCTTCACCCGGATTCGGTCGGGCAATCATGCGTGAGAGTCGGTAGAGGAGGGAAGAGACAGACTGTCAGGACTTATCCGGGCCGGGCCGGACAAGGTGTCCAGGGGCCCGGGCGAGACGACGGCGACCCTGAGGCGCCGCGGGGCCCTCCGCCGGGAGCACTCGCTGGGCGCTCAGCCCGAGCTCGAGCAAGAGAAGATCCCGGCGCTCGCGCAGGTCGCGACCGGTCAGCTCCTCGATCCGCTGCAAGCGCGCCGACAGCGTGTGGCGGTGCACGAAGAGCCGCTTCGCGGTCGCGAGGAGGTTGCCCCGCTCCTCGAAGAACGCCTCCAGCGTGGCAACGAGCTGGCCGCTGCGCTCGGCGTCGTCCACGGCAAGCGGCTCGACGGTGGAGCGCCACAGATCGGTTGTGAGCGACGGATCCTCGAGGAGGAGAAGCCAGGGGAGAGTCTCGGTGTAGGAGGAGATCCTCGGCGAGGCTCCCGTCGCGCGTGCGGCATCGAGGGTCCGCAGCGCCTGATGGTAGCTCACCGGAATGCCGGAGACACCCCGCTCGACTCGGCCGAGGGCACCCTGGAACAGCCCTTGGGGAGCCGCGGCCCGGCCTAGGGCGCCCTCGATCGCCCGAAGGACCTTCCCTTCGGCGGTTCCCACGGCAACCGGGACGATTCCGATGACCATCAGGCTCCGAGTCTGAACGAGCGGGCGCAAGCCCCCGAGCAGGACCTCCCGAAGAGCCGAGGCGAGGCCGCTGGCGAGGCTCTCCCTCTCCGCCGGGCTGGGATCCCCCCCCAACTCGGCCGGCAGGACCGCGATGGTGATCACAGCGTGCGCCTCGCCCAGGCGATACCCGACTCGCCCGGCCCGCTCGCGCAGCGGTTCGCCTCCCGAGACCGGACCGGCGAGCATCTCCTCGAACACGTCCCGGCGGACCCGCTCCTCGGTCTGGGCGATCTCGCGCTCGGTCTCAAGGAACGCCTGCGACACCGCGCCGCTCACCTGCGCGGTGAGCCCGAGGAGCATGATGCTGGTCTGGGCGACGACTTCGGCATGGATCCTCGGCTCGAGGCCGATGCGCGACAGCTCCTCCAGGAGGAACTGCAGGGCCACCTTCGTTCCGACTTGGTAGGCCCGGAGCACCCCGTGAAGCGGGAAGCCCTGGAGCGCGCGGCGGCGTCCCAGCTCGCGGAGGAAGGCCAGGGTCTGCTCGTCGAGCGGAGTTCCCTCGGCCACCGTGCGGAAGATCACCTGGGCGTTCGTCAGGCTGGAGCGCCGGACGTCGGCGAGAGCCGTCGGATCGTCAAGCGTGGTGTAGGCGGCGATCTCGCGCTGGTAGGCGACCACCATGGCATCGGCCAGCTCGTCCAGTCGCCGCTGAAGGCGGGCGACGGCCGTCGCGCGCGCGGACGCCAGCGGGTCGTCGAGCTTGATGGATGCCTGGGCGGTTTTCATCGGGCCCCCCGATCAGAATCAGCGATCAAACGTCTCTTGGCCGGTCCGCCCTCCAGGCCACTTGAGAGCCCTTTTCGACACCCGCATCCCGGATTCCTGGCACCCGAAGCCCCGATCGCGAAGAATCGTCGGCCAAACCAGGGCAAGTCGAGGTATTCACCAGGCCAATCTGTCGGAGCTGGCCTGCGCGGCGTGGACAACCCGTCCCCGACGCGGCCCCGGAGTGCGCCGTACGGCCACCCTGCGCGCGGTCGGGGACCCCTCCGATTCCGGCTCCGAGGAAGAATACCGGGGATCCCACGGTTTTTCCGGTCCTCTCATCGCCCTAGGCTCGGCCCGCAAGCATCGGGACCTTGACAGCAGAGAGAGGAGCCGGCGGACGGTCGACCCGCCCTTCGAGCGCCGCCACCGGCGCGACCGGCCGGGCCGAAGACGGATTCGCAGACGAAGTGATCGACATGGGGAGAGGGGTACGAGATGAAGAAGACCGTGTACCGTATCGCGGCAGCGCTCATGACCGTCGGGGCTCTCGTCCTCGCGTCGGGCGCGGCCCGTCAGTGGGCCTAGCCTCCGGAGATCCGAGGCGCCCGATCCAGAGATCGAGCAGCACCGCAGCACCGCAGCACCGCAGCACCGCAGCACCGCAACTCGAGCGGTGATCGACAGGGCCGCCGGCTCCCACCTCTGCCCTCGATGACTGCGTGCACCTGAGGAGATTGGGGACGCTTCATGCTTCTGCTGGTGGCGATCGCGACGGCCCTTGCGATCCTCGTCGGGGCTCTCGCCGGAGGCCGCATCGGGGGGCTCGCCGCCATCCACCTACGGGCATCGCCTCTCGCGCTCGGATCGCTCGCCTTCATGGTCCTCGGCCGCATCGCCCAGCCGCCCGGAGCCGCGGGCCACGTGGTCGTCGTCGCCGGCTACGCGCTCGCGGCGGCGTTCCTTGCCGCCAACATCTCGCCGCACCGCGGCGCGCTCCGCCTCGGGATCGCCGTGCTCGCTCTCGGATGGGGACTCAATGCCGCGGTCATCGTCTCCAACGGCGGAATGCCGCTCTCGCTCGCCGCCCACTACTCCTCGGGCGAGACGCTGCCCCCGTCCCCCGGCGAAGGGGGCTTCTTCAAGATCGTCGTCGCCGGCGCCGGCACTCGCCTTCGACCCCTCGGGGACATCATCCCGATCCGGCCGCTCCGCAAGGTGGCGAGCCCGGGGGACCTCGTCCTCATGCTCGGCATGGGGATCGTGGTCGCCGCCGGGATGCGCGAGCGCGCTGAGGAGCCGGCCGGCGAGACCCAGGCGACGGCCGCGCCGCCCGCCGCGTAGTCCGCGCGCCCAGACCAGAGGCGGCTCGATCCGGGGCCCGTGCCGGTGCTAGCCTGCCACGCGATGACCTGCCACGCGATGAGCGGGATGGAGCCGTTCGTGGCCGAGCTGGAGGCCGAGCAGCGCGAGCTGATCGACCTGCTGCGAGCCCTGCCGCGCGAGTCGTGGTCCCTGCCGACTCCGGCCTCCGGGTGGGACGTTCGCGATCAGGTGTCCCACCTCGCCGACGTCGAGGAGATCGCCTGCGACACCGTGACCGGCGGCCCGCGCACCCTCTCCGAGGAGGCGCGCGGCTTCTCCTCCCCGGACGCCTTCACGCTTGCCGGATGCGAGAAGGGCCGGCGCATGGAGCCGGCGGAGGTGCTCGCGTGGTGGGAACGCGGCTGCGAGAGCATCCGCGCGCTCCTGCTCGCCCGCGATCCCAAAGACCGGGTGCCGTGGGGGCTCGGGATGAGCGCGCGCACCTTCGCCACCGCGCGCCAGATGGAGACCTGGGCGCACGGCAGCGACGTCCGGGTCGCGGTCGGCGCGCCGGTCACGCTCGCTTCGCGGCACCGCAACGTCGCGTGGCTCATCGTGAACGCCCTCCCCTACGCGTTCATGGTCGCCGGGCGCACGATGCCGCCCGGGGACCTGCGCGTCGAGCTGGACTTCGGCGGCGAGACCTGGGCGTTCGGCCCCGAGGGCGCCTCCGACCGGATCGTGGGCGACGCGCTCGAGTTCTGCCTGCTCGGCGTGCAGCGCCTGAAGCGCTCCGAGGCGCGGACCCTCGTGGCCGAGGGCGCGCTCGCCGGCGCGGCACTCGACTCGGCTCGCGCGTTCCTGTAGTGGCCGCGCGCCGACCACAATCGGTTGAAACTGGACGTTTGCGGCATCCCGAAGCTGGACACATTACAGCGTCTACCTTAGAATCTAGGTATCTAAGGTGGACGCTGTCATGACTGCTCGACTGGGCAAGAACCCGTATCGCCCGGGGGTTGGAACCCGGCCCCTCTACCTCGCCGGACGCGACCAGGAGATCCGCCGGTTCCAGGCTGTGCTCCGCTCGAGCCCCGAGATCCCCGCAAACGTCCGCCTCACCGGCCTGCGCGGCGTTGGGAAGACGGTGCTGCTCTCGGAGTTCGAAGCGCAAGCCGAGGAAGCCAACTGGGCAACCGGCCGGCTCGAGCTCGAGCCCCGCCACGATACCGAGGCGACGCTCACCTCGGCTCTCGTGTCGCTGTGCGAGCGAGCCACGCAGCGAATCTCGAAGATCGAGAGGGCAAAGGCAGCGGTCGGCCGCGTCGCCCGCGGGGCCGTGAAGACGCTGTCGGTAACGTTGCAGGATGTCACGTTGTCATGCGATCCCCTCGTCGGATCGCATGGGC
This sequence comes from Acidobacteriota bacterium, assembly GCA_016208485.1. GTDB lineage: Bacteria > Actinomycetota > AC-67 > AC-67 > AC-67 > JACQXY01. The sequence goes on from JACQXY010000071.1 coordinate 16,401, forward strand.
GAGACCTGGCGAAGGCGCTGTTCGACGTGGTCGAGACCGCGGTCAAGAAGGGAAGCGAGGGCTTCGTTCTCCTGCTCGACGAAGCACAGATCCTCCGCGACGAGGCGGCGCGCGCGGGTGAACACCCACTCTCGCTCCTCGTCGCCGCCGTGAGCGCCTTTCAGAGGGCTTCCCTCCCGATCGCATTGGTGATGTGCGGACTCCCGACTCTAACGGGCAACCTGCTCAAGGCGAGGACGTACACGGAACGCATGTTCCGCGGAGAAGAGATCGGCTCGCTCGACGGCGAATCGGCGCGCAAGGCCTTCGTCGAACCTCTCAAGAACACGCCCATCTCCGCCGACCGCGATCTGGTGGAGTCCGTCCTCGCCTGCGTGGAGGGCTATCCGTACTTCATCCAGTTGTGGGGAGCGGAGCTGTGGGATGCGGCCGAGGCCGCTACGGTCGATCGCTTCACGCCGGAACTCCTCGCGGGGATCGAACCAGACATCTACCGCCGCGTGGATTCGGACTTCTACGAGCCCCGAGTCCGGACGCTCACTCCTGCGGAGCAAGATGTCCTCTCCGCGGCGGCGATGTGTCCATACCCACCGCTCCTCGTCTCTCACCTGAACCGGGCGTCCGACAAGACCTCCGGCAACGTGAACGTGCTTCTGGGTAGACTCGTCGAGGCCGGCGTTCTATTCCGCTTGCGCAAGGGGCAATACGAGTACACCGCGCCCAAGTTCCATGAGTTCCTTCTGCGCCGGACATCCGAACGAGATGCTCGGCTGGGAGGAGTGCCGTGAACGTCCCGCGCACCGCCGTCGTCACAGGAGCTTCCTCCGGCATCGGGGCCGCAACCGCGCGGGCACTGCGCGCGGCCGGCTTCGAGGTGTTGCTCGGCGCGCGCCGCGCCGAGCGCGTCGAGGCCCTCGCGCGCGAGATCGGGGCGCGCGCGGCCCCCCTCGACGTGACCGATCCGGCGAGCGTCGCAGCCTTCTGCGAGCCGATCGAGGCGCTGGGCGTCCTGGTGAACAACGCCGGCGGCGCGAAGGGGCTCGAGCCGGTCGCCGAGGCCGACTTCGAGAGCTGGCGCTGGATGTGGGAGTCGAACGTGCTCGGCCTTGCGCGCATGACCCACGCGCTGCTGCCGGCGCTCGAGCGCTCGGGCGACGGCCACATCGTCAACGTGGGATCCATCGCCGGATTCGAGGTCTATCCCGGCGGCGCCGGCTACACCAGCGCGAAACACGGCGTGCGCGCGATCACCGGGACGCTCCGGATCGAGCTGCTCGGCAAGCCGATCCGGGTGACCGAGATCGATCCCGGACTCGTGGAGACCGAGTTCTCGCTCGTGCGCTTCGGCGGGGAGGCCGCGCGCGCGGCGAACGTCTACCAGGGCATGACCCCGCTCACGGCCGGCGACGTGGCCGACGCCGTCGCGTGGGCCGTGACCAGGCCGAGCCGCGTGAACATCGACGTCATCGTCGTGCGCCCGCGGGACCAGGCGACCGCCACGCGCGTGCACCGGCGCTCTGAGGCGGAGCGGGAACCACAGGAGAGCTAGTCGAGCTGGTCGACCCCGAGCATTTCGAGCCGTTCCCGGTGGCGCCCGAGCAGCTCGAGCACCAACTCCTTCACCTTCTCCTCGCCCCCGAGCACCGTGGCGAGCGCGTCGGAGTCGAGGATCCCCTCGCGCAGGCGGCTGATCGCGTCGCCGATCACCCTGCCGGCCACCGCCGCGACGCGCTCCTCCGCCTCCCCTCCTCCGCTCGCGAGCGCCCGCTGCACCTGGTCGAGGGCGAAGGCGGCGTGGGCCGCGCGCCCGACGAGCGCCTCGCGCACGGCGGCGGCGGTGCGGTCGTCGAGGAACGGCGTGATCAGGCCGGCGAAGTCGGCCGTGATCGCCTCGCCGATGTAGTGGAAGACCTGGGCGTCGGTCCAGTCCTCGGTCGGAGCCGCCCCGTAGAAAGCATCCAGGGGCCGCCGGAGACGCTCCATGGCCCCACCGACGTCGTTCGTGAGCGCCCCCAGGCGCCGCCGAAGGACCCGGTAGCGCTCGTACTGCTCGGCGGCGAAGGCGGCCTGGCGCTCCCTCAGGGCGATGGTCGGCGCGGCGAGAGTGCCGGCGGCCGTCACCTGAAACACCCGGAGCAGCCCGTAGGCGAGCGCGCCGATGACCTCGGCGAGGGCCACCTCCCGGTCCGCGAACGACTCCGGCGCCATAGGACCGGATTCTACGACGGCGGAGAGCGGAGGCCCTCCCGGACCACCCCCCGGACTCTCACCCCCCGAGCCCGGACAAACGGACAGCTTTGCCTTCGGGCCTTCCCTTTGGTACAAGGGCGGGGGCCGATAGGCCCGGCGGGCTCGAACGCCTGTTCTGGGAAGGGAGATGGTTCGTGGCGGTGCGAGGGAAAGGCTCACGGCGCACGGCGATCGTCCTTCTCCTTCTCGCCCTGTCCATGCTCCTCGCCACCGAGCCGGCGGTCGCCGGCCGCCGCGACCGTTTGGCCCGGACCCGCCGCGAGCTTCGAGCCGCCCGCGCGCGCCTCGCTTCCCTCGTCCAGGACGACCGCGAGCTGCTCGGGATCATCTCCGGCATCTCCCGGGAGCTCCGGTCCACCCAGGCTTCCCTCTGGGCCGCGCGCCAGCGCCTGGCGCTCGTCGAGACGCGGATACACGGCCAGGAGCGCCGCCTGGACCAGCTCGGTGCCCAGCGGGCGCGACGCGCGGCGACCGTGGCGACCCGCGCGCGGGAGCTGTACATGATGGGCCCGGTCGCCCACGTCGAGGCCCTTCTGGAGACCTCGAGCTACGGCGACTTCGTGGACAAGAGCGTGGCCCTCAGCTACGTCATGGGCTACGACACCATGGTGATCCAGGACCTCGCGACCCTGCAAGACCGCACCCGGAAGCTGCGCTCGGCCCTGGTCGTGCAGCGCGCCGCGGAGACGGACGTCCGCAACGAGATCGCCGACCGAGAGGCGGTCCAGTCCGACCTCCTCGGCACCCGCACGGAAGCCCACCGGAAGCTCGACTCCCTCATCGAGGGCGAGCGCGCGGAGATCGCGGCCCTCCAGCGCGAGCAGGCCCGGATCCTCTCGCTCATCCGCGCGAGCGGCTCGGTCTCCACCGGGCCGGTGAGCCGCGCGGGTTTCGCCTGGCCGATCCGCGGCAGGATCACCTCGCCGTACGGGCGGCGCCACGGCGGCTTCCACACCGGGATCGACATCGACTGCGAGACCGGCGACCCGATCGGCGCCTCGAAGGCCGGCACGGTGATCGCGGCCGAGTGGGGCGGCGGCTACGGCAACATGACCATCATCGACCACGGAAACGGCGTCACCACGCTCTACGCGCACCAGTCCCGCCTCTACGTCTCGAAGGGCGACCGCGTCGAGCAGCGCCGGCGGATCGGCGCGTGCGGCGAGACCGGGCACGCCACCGGCAGCCACCTGCACTTCGAGGTGCGGGTGAACGGCGAGCACCGCAACCCGCGCGGCTTCCTGCCCTAGCCCCTACGCGGGCCCACCCGCCGGCAACCGGACGACGACGTCGAGGCCGACCGCGGCCGCCAGATCCACGTCGCCGCCGCAGGCCACCGCGAGCTGGCGCACGATCGCCAGCCCGAGCCCGGAGCCGCCCGGCGCCGACCCCTCGCCCCGCCAGAAGGGGTCGAAGGCCCGCGCGCGTTGCTCTTCGGTCATGCCCGGCCCCGAGTCCACGACGTGAAGGGCGACGCGGTCGCCCTCTCGCTCAGCGCGCACGATGATCTCAGCGCCCTCCGGGGCCGCCTCGATCGCGTTCGCGAGCAGGTTGTCGAGGATCTGCTCGAGGTACCCCCGCACCGCGCCGGCGAGCAGGGGACGGGCCGCCGGGACCTCGAGCCGGAGCGCCACCCCACTCTCCTCGGCGAGCGGCTCCCAGGTTCGGCAGCGCTCCCCGGCCACCTCGCCCACGTCCACGGTCGCGCGCTCCGGCCGCGCGCCCTCGGCCCGCGCGAGAGCGAGGAGCCCGTCCACGAGACGCGAGAGCCTCTCGGACTCGGCGATGGCCCCCTCCAGATCCTCGCCCGAGGCCGGATCGATCCCCGGGTCGAGGTTCTCCAGGCGGAGGCGAAGCCCGGTCAGCGGGGTGCGGAGCTGGTGCGAGGCGTCGGCCACGAAGCGTCTCTGCGCCGTGACGAGATCCTGCAGGCGCGCCGCCATCTCGTTGAAGGTGCGCGCGAGCGCGCGCACCTCGGGCGGGCCGGTGCCGGCCGGCGAGCGCGCGGCGAGGTCGCCGCCGGCCACCGAGGTCGCCGCCCGCTCGAGCGCGTCCAGCGGGCGCGTGACCGAGCGCGCGAGGAGCCATCCCACGAGCGAGATCGCCGCGAGGACGACGAGCGCGATGATGCCGAGCGCCATCCAGTTCCGGGCAATCCTGCGATCCACCTCCCCCATCGGGTAGGTGATCCGGATGACCCCGTGGACGGTGCCGGCCGAGGAGACCGGGACGGCGACGTAGAGAAGGCGCAGGCCGAGCGTGCGCGAGTACCGGGTCCCGGAGTTCGTCTCCCCTCGAAGGGCCGCCGCGACCTCCGGCCGGGTGGAGAAGTCGCGCGCCGGGCCCTCAGGGTGGTCGGTATCGAGGATCGAGGCGCCCCTCCGGTCGACGATTACGACCCGCCCGCCGGTCTGGCGCGCGTATCGCTCGAACGGGGCCGCAACAAGCACTGTGGCCTCGTGCTCGAGCAGGTCCTCGGCGAGCGAGGCGAGCGCGGCGCCGTCGCGCTCGACGCCGCCGAGGAGCCGGGCCTGCTCGTGGCGCGCGAAGGTGACTCCGAGCGGGATCTCCAGAATGACCAGGATGAACGCCGTGAGCGACAGGTAGCCGACGAGAAGGCGGCGCGTCATCGGGGGGATTCGGGAGAGCGGGGCTCGACGAGACGGAAACCGACGCCGCGCACGGTCTCGATCCACGCCGGGTCCCCGAGCTTCTTTCGGAGCGACGCGACGTGGACGTCGAGCGTCTTCGACGTGCCGTACCAGTGGGGATCCCAGACCTCCTCCAGGATCCTGCGACGGTTGATGGCCGCCTCGGGATCGCTCATGAGCAGCGCGAGGAGGTCGAACTCCTTCGGGGTGAGCGCGAGTTCGCCGCCGTCCATGGTGGCCCGCCTGGTGCGCCGGTCAAGCTCGAGGCTTCCGACCCGAAGGACCGGGGCGGCCTCTTGGGCGGGGCCGGCGCGGCGGGAGACCGCGCGGATGCGGGCGACCAGCTCGCGGATCCCGAAGGGCTTGACCACGTAGTCGTCGGCGCCGATCTCCAGCCCGACGACCCGGTCGACCTCGTCCGACCGAGCCGTCACCACGATGATCGGAACGCCCGACGTGGCGCGC
>JACQXY010000072.1 GCA_016208485.1 Acidobacteriota bacterium
CGCGGAGGAGTACTTGGCGAGCACGATGTCGTAGGAGCCCTGGGAGAAAAGCGCCCCGCCCCCGAGGTCGATCGAGGGGCTCGAGGTGTGCCCCGCGAGCAGGACTCCCCCCGCCGGGTCCGAGGCGACGGAGTACGCGAAGTCTTTGGAGGTGCCGCCGAGGAGCTTGGCCCACAGGTGCTCGCCCGCGGAGGAGTACTTGGCGAGCACGATGTCGGAGGAGCCCTGAGAGAACAGCAGCCCGCCCCCGAGGTTGATCGAGGAGCTCCAGGTGTACCAAGCGAGCAGGACTCCCCCCGCCGGGTCCGAGGCGACGGAGTAAGCAAAGTCTTTGGAGGTGCCGCCGAGGAGCTTGGACCACAGGTGCTCGCCCGCGGAGGAGTACTTGGCGAGCACGATGTCGGAGGAGCCCTGAGAGAAAAGCAGCCCGCCCCCGAGGTTGATCGAGGAGCTCCAGGTGTACCCAGCGAGCAGGACTCCCCCCGACGGGTCCGAGGCGACGGAGAAAGCGTAGTTGTCGGAGGTATCGCCCAGACGCTTGGACCAGTCGTGAGCCTCGTCCACGGCGCGCGCCGCCGGCGCCGCCCCGAGCCACAGCACCGCCGTGACCAGCCCGACAACCCCGCGCCTGCCGATCCTCTTCATGGCTGCCTCCTCCGGGTCCTCCCCGCTCGGAGGAGAGTTCGACGGGCCGGCACCCGTTTCCCGTCCATGGAGAGGGAGGCGGAAGGTTCCGCCGAGTTGCCCTAGTGCCGCGCGCCGCGCCGGCGACCGGCCGGGGTGCCGGGAGATCTCGGGCGCCGGGCCGCGCACGAGCGGCACTCGCCGAGCACCGCGAAGTGCGTGAAGTTCGCGTGGAATCCGAACCGGCGCCGCAGCTCGCCGGCGAACCCCGCCGTGACCGAGGCCTCGACCTCCCGAAGGGCGCCGCACCGTTCGCACACGAGGTGCTGGTGGAGCCCCGCGCGCCCGACGTGGTAGACGCTCGCGGTGTGGCCGAGGTGCGCGTGGCAGAGAGCCCCGACGCGCTCGAGCGACCCGAGGGTCCGGTAGACCGTGGACGCGCTGACCGTGGGCAGGCGCCTGCGCACGCGCTCGGCGATCTGCTCGGCGGTGGCGTGGCCGGACAGCTCCGCGATCGCCTCTAGAGTCGCTTGTCGCTGCGGGGTTCGCCGGAGTCCGTGAGACCGGAGCAGGCCGTCGACGTCCCCCAGGCCGTGCCCCGGATCGTGCGACGCCCGCTTCGCCCTCACGCGGCCATCATAGGAACCCGAGCACCTGGGTTCAATTCGCAGGAGCGACACGCTGCCTTTAGCGGCTCGGGGCAGGCGTGCCGCGCAGGTCGGCCGCGAAGAGCGGCGGCGCCGCGAAGAGCGCCGCGCGCGCACCGGCGCGCCGGGTCGCCTCCGCCACGGCCTCCTCCACGGTCGCAAACGGCTCGTAGCCCAGCCGCTCGGCCACAACCGGATCGGCCCCGGCCGCGAGGACACGGGCGTGGGCGAGGGCGTGGGCTCCCCAGGCGTAGCAGATCACCGGGTGAGCGCCGTGAAAGGCCTGCCCGTGCCGGTAGGCGTGCACGAACTCGGGCCGGTGCGCGTAATCCTCCGCGAAGAGGTCCCACAGCTCGCGCGGGTCGCGCGTGACCGCGAGCCCGCGCTCGTACAGCTCCCGGTAGGACGGGTGGTGAATGGGATGGAAGCTCTCGCGGAGCGGGTTCGCGAGCACGACGACGCCCCCGGGGCGCACGAGTGGGCGCCCTCGGTACAGGTGAAAGGCGTAGCCGAGCCCGGTCATGTGCACGAGGATCGGGTTCATCTCGCTGAAGACGGCGTAGGGCGAGAAACTCGGGACCCCCACCACCACCACGTCGTACTCGCCGGCGACCGGCGTGTCCTGCTGCTGCGCGAGGAGCGCCTGCGCGGAGGCGTGCGCGGCGTCCACCCGCCCGGCGCGGAAGCCGGCCGGCGAGTACGGCAGACCCGAGCCGAGCACCGCCTCGATCTGGAAGAACTTCCGGCCAGCCGCCTCCTCGAGGAAGCGCCCCATCTCGGCGACCCGGCTCTGCATGGGGGACTCGGGCTCGATGAAGGAGCGCTCGGCGAAGATCGCGTCCGGGTGATGGTGATGGCGAATCGAGCGGAAGCTCCCGAGCCCGATCACCATCGAGCTCCAGCCGCCGTTCATCGTGATCTGCGAGACGTTCACGTACACCACGAGGTCCGCCTCGAGAACCTCGCGCGCGACCTCCACCTCAAGGCCGGAGCCGGTCTCCCCGACGAACACGAGCCCCTCGGGGTCGAGCGAGTCGTGGCAACGAAGGCGCTGCGGCGGCAAGCGCGAGACGAAGTCGCGCCCGGCGACCTCGGCAAGCTCCGCGCGCGTGAACTTCCGGTGCAGCCCGGTTGCGCAGATGACCCGCACGTCGCCCGCCGCCACGCCGGCCCCTTCGAGAACCCGCATGACCTCCGGCAAGGCCACGGCGCGCGGATCGGGGTCGGTTGCGAGCGGCGCGGGGATGCAGGGATCGGTGAACGCGACGAGCACCTTGCCCGCCCGGCGGGCGAGATCGCCGAGCGGCGGGGAGTCGAGCGGGGCCGAGACCGCGGCTCGCAGCGCCCCGAGGGGGTCCTCCAGGGCCGGCAGCCCCTCTCCCGCCGTGAGGACCTCGACCGAGTCGGGCAGATCCACGTCGAGGAACTCGTCGCCGAAAAGGATCGTCTGCTCCGCCATATCCCCTCTTGCGTCTCCTACCCGTCCCCGCGCGCCGCAAACCTCCGGTACGCCGCCGGCTTGCGAGCGCGCAAGAAGTCCATCCACGTCTCCCGCCCGGTGCGCTCGGCGGTGAAACCCAGCTCCCGTTCGGCCTTGCCGAGGCCGGGAACCATCCCACCCCGGAGCAAGAGCACCCAGTCGTGGCCGAACTCCACCAGCCGCAACCGGAAGAGCGCGTCCGACATCGGCCCGGCGAGCGCCACGGGCACCGGCAGCACGCGGCACCCCGCGCGCGCGGCCATCTCGCGCCAGCGTGGCGCGCCCGGCGCTCCGACGTTGAACGCGCCACGCACCTCGCGCTCGGCGGCGAGCGCGAAGGCGCGCGCGAGATCGTCCTCGTGAACGAGCGGCAGCACCGGGTCCTCGCCGATGAGGCCGAGCACCACCGGCCGGAGGAAGGCGCGGCCGAGGAAGTTCCGCAGATTAGGCCCGGCCACCACGGTCGGGCGCAGCCGCACCACCCGGATCTCCGGGTGCTCCGCCTCGAACGTGTCGCACACCGACTCCACCTCGGCCTTGTGGCGCGCGTAGTAGGAGCGCGGATGGGGGCGGCAGGGCCAGGTTTCCGGGATCGGCCGCGGGTTGTCCGGCCACGGGCCGTACGCCGATATGCTCGAGGCGACGATCACCGCGCGCGCACCACGACGGGCGGCCGCGTCGAGGACATTGCGAGAACCGCGCACGTTGATGTCCCGCGCGAGCGCGAGGTCCCGTGGCTGCTCGAGCGCGAAAGCCATGTGCACGACGGTCTCGCAGCCCGCGAGAGCCTCGCCGACCGCCGGGTCGCGGACGTCGGCCCGGCGAAACTCGAAAGGGGCGCCGGCGCGCGGAGGAGGGACGAGGTCGATGCCGACCACGTGCCACCCTCGCGCGGCGAGAGCGCGGGCCACGCGGCCACCGAGGTATCCGCAGGCCCCCGTCACCGCGATCCTCCGCCCCGCGCCGGGGCCGTCCACCCCGCCGGGGACCGTCTCGGGTCCCGGTCCCGTTCCGCCGGTCCGCGATCGCGCTCCCACGTCGCCTCCCTCGGCGCGCCGGGACGCCCGGCGGCGCCCTCCCCCGCGACAGTATGTCCGCGCTTGCCGCCGTGCGCACTTCCCCGCGGTTCGAGCGGCCGGTGGGAGACGGCCGTCGGGCCTCATAACCGGCGCATCCGCCCTCAACCTTGCCACATCCCCGCCAGCCGTCACTACCTGCCCTTTGGGCCCGGGCGTTCACGCGGGAGGGGCCTCGCTCGTTCCAGTTCGTGATGACACGACAGCGCATACCGCGCGCGCGGGCCGTCCCGCTCGCGATCGCCCTCGTCGCAACGCTCGCCCCGCCGGCCTCGGCGGTGGGCGCCGACGGCCCGTCGAGCCGCATCCTCGTCCGGTTCCGTGCCGGCACACCGCGCGCCGAGCAGATCCGGGCGCTCGCGCGCGTGAACGGGACGGTCCTGAAGACGATCCCGCGGATCGGCTACAAGGTCATCCGGCTTCCCGGCGCGGCGTCGGTCGTCCCTGCGATCGCCGCCCTCCAGCGCCTCCGCGCCGTGGCGGTGGCCGAGGGGGACCCCGTCGCGCGCGCGACCCTCACCCCCGACGACCCGTGCTTCACCGGCTCCTGCAAGAACGAGGTGCCGCAGTGGAACGCGCGCGCGGTCAACGCGCCCCTCGGATGGAGCGCCTTCCCGGGCACCTTTTACACCGCCGTGCAAAAGGCCGCGCTCCAGCGCGTGAAGGTCGCCGTGATCGACAGCAAGATCGACCAGCTCCACCCGGACTGGGCACCCTCCGGGGGAACCGCCGACTCCCGCACCGGCGGGCAGCTCGACCTGGAGGATGCCAAGGACTGGGTCGCCGCCGAGAACCAGACCGGGAGCTGGGGTTGGCACGGAACCTGGGTCGCCGGCACGCTCGCCGCGGGGACCAACAACGGAAGCGACATCGCCGGCCTTGGATACCGCGCGGAGATCATGCCGCTCACGGTCCTCGACGGCGAGGCGAAAGGGGCAACCGACGACATCGTCGACGCCGTCGTATGGGCGACCGCGCACGGGGCGCGCGTCATCACCCTCGCGATCGGGATCGGCGGCTACTCTCAAGCGCTCCGCGACGCGATCACCGACGCGGTCGCCTCCGGCGCGCTCGTCGTCGCCGCCGCCGGGAACAAGGCCAACAGCGACCCCTTCTACCCCGCCTCATACCCGGAGTCGATGTCCGTCGCCGGCACGGACACGACCGACGGGCCGGCGTACTGCTCGAACTTCAACGGCAACGTTTCGGTGTCGGCGCCGGCGATGAGGATCGTGTCCCTCGACCCGATGCCCGGGCGCCTGCGGGTCGGCCCTTGCGGCACGAGCGGGGCGACCCCGCACGTCGCCGCGCTGGCGGCGCTGCTCTTCGCGCAGGACCCCTCCCGAACGCCGGCCGAGGTCCGCGCGATCATCGAGCGCAACGCCGACGACGATCTCACCTATCCGGGACGGGACGACCACTTCGGCTGGGGCCGGCTGAACTTCGAGCGCGCGCTCCGCGACGGGGTCGGCCCGACGGCGAAGTCCGTCCGCGCGCTGAGCCCCCAGGGCAGCTCCAACACCGCGACGATCCTCGCGACGGCACTGGGGGACCGCCCCATCCTGGCCGCCGAGGTCTTCGTCGACGACCCGGGTCCGCCGGGGACGGGACTGACGATGAGCGCGACCGACGGCTCGTTCGGGGACACGACCGAGGCGCTCGCCGGGACGTGGGAGGCCCCACCCGGATCGAGCACGACCGGGCACCGGGTCTACGTGCGAGCCTACGATGGGACGGCCTGGGGTCCGGCGTCCTCCACGATCCTGATCATCGACCGCAAGGCCCCCGAGATCGCGAACCTCTCGGCGAGCAGCAGCGTGCCACCGCTCGCGATCCCCTCCTCGATCAGCTTCGATCTCCGGGACGATCGTGCCCGCTCGCTCGTGTTGCGGATCCGGGCGCACAACGTCAGGACCGGGGTCTCCCAGATCCTGTTCTCCTACGACGCGATCGAGCAGGGGCATCACCTGTTCCGGTGGCTTCCCCCCGCCGCCCAATCCCCCGGTCCGTACGAGATCATCGTGATCGCCGCCGACGAGGCCGCCAACTGGACCAACGCGAGCGCCGTCACCCTGGTCGCATAGGTCACCCGGCGGCGCGAAGAGCGACGCGCTGAGGGAGGAGGGACGCTCGACTCAAACGCTCTCCAGACGATATCATTGCTGACATCATGAAGCGCATCATCATTCAGGTCGAGGATGACACCCTCGCGGAACTAGATGAGGCCGCCCGCGAGGAGGCCGAATCGAGGGCGAGATTCGTGCGGCGGGCCATCGAGGCGGCACTCGCCGAGCGGTGCCGTCACCGGGAGTTGCAGCGAGTCGTGAGGTCCTTCCGGAGGCGACCCCCAGGCGATCTGACGGCTTCGAAGGCCGCCGTCCGTCGGGCGTGGCCCGACTGATGCGCAGAGGGGAGATCCGCTACGCGGACGCGGGCGGCGGCTTCGGCCGGCGTCCCGTCCTGATCGTGACCGCCACGGAGATCATCCCCGTCCTGAAGGCAGTCACGTGCGCGCCGATCACCACCTCGGTTCGGGGGATTCCGACGCGCGTGTCGCTCGGCCGAGCAGAGGGTCTGCGCCGAGAGAGCGAGGCGGCTTGCGAGGCGCTCGCGACGCTGAACAAGGCCGACATCGACGCGGCACCCCTTGGGTCGCTCGACGAGACCCGCTTCCTCGAACTCGACCGAGCGGTTGCCCGGGCGCTGGACATCCGCCGGGCCAACCTGCCGGCCTGGTGAATCGAGCCGTGGGGTGCGGTAACGGCAGGGATAGGTGCCCCCGGTGGGAGTCGAACCCACACTGAGACCTGTTTAAGAGGCCTTCCTCTGCCGGTTGGGATACGGGGGCGGCGTCGCCCAGATGGTACGGCCTCGCATGTCGCCAGTCATCTGGCGACCCCACGGCCGGGAGCCCGGCCGCCGGTCAGTCCTCGGGCGGATCCGGCGCGCATCGCCGCCGTCCCCCCTGCGCGGGATCGGGCGTGCGGGCGACGATCGCGCGCGCCTCCTCGAGCCGGGCGCCGTCGACGAACAGGCGGACGCCCCACTCCCCGAGGAAGGCGCGGGCGAACATGCCGCCCTGCTTGTGCCACCAGGCGATGTCGGCGGCCTCCAGTTCCCCCGCGATCGCGTTGGCGCGCTCCCAGGAGAACTGGCCGAGGTAGACGGTCTCGAGGCGCGGCTTGTCGCTCACGGGTTGAGCCTACCGCGCGCCGCGCGAGACGGGAGCGCGCAGCCCCGCGAACAGGTCGGTCTCCCAGCCGCCACCGGCCTCGGCGTCCCGCGCGCGCGACCGCGCCAGCACGAACTCCTCGTAGGGCCACGCCTCCCGGAGCGCCTCGTCCGGCAGGCGAAGCCAGAAGGAGTCGGGGCGGATCTGGGTCCGGTGCGAGAGAAGCGCGGCGCGCCGGCGAGCGAGGAACTCCCCGACGTCGATGCGCGTCGTGAACCGGCGCGGCTCCACCGGGCGTCTGCGGATCCACTCGCGGTACGGGCTCTCGAGCCCGGCACGCTCGAACGCCGCGTGGAGAGCCTCGATCATCTCTCCCGACCATCCGACGTAGTAGAGCTTGGACGGCTTCCACGGCTCGCCGCCGCCGGGCGCGCCTCCCGGTGGTCCCGCAGCCTCGCCTGCCCACTCGAACGCCGCGACGGCGATCTCGTGCGCGCGGATGTGGTCGGGATGGGGGTAGCGCGAGTGATCCTCGCCGTAGGCAACGATCACCTGCGGGCGCTCGGCGCGGATGATGCGAGCCAGCCGTTCGGTCGCCTCGGCGGGAACCGCGTTCACGAACGCGTCGGGATGGCGGTTGTGCTCGCTCTCCGGCATGCCGGAGTCCCGGTACCCGAGGAGACAGACGCGCGAGTAGCCGAGGGCGGCGGCGCTCTCGCGCAGCTCGGCGAGCCGCGCGCGCGCGAGGTCCCGGCGCGCCTCGGCGGTGTCGGCCTCGGGGTTCAGGATGTCGCCGGCCTCGCCGCCGGTGCAGGTGACGAGGACCGTGCGGACGCCCTCGGCGGAATAGCGCGCGATCGTCCCCGCGCCCTTGGACGCTTCGTCATCGGGGTGCGCATGGACCGCGAGCAAGCAGAGCCGCTCTCGGGGCTTCACGGAGCAAGCCTAACGCCGACGGCTCCTTTGCCGACGCTGCCCTGCGGCGACGAACCGGGCCCGGGGCCCGCGCAAATTAGGGGGGACCTTCCGCTAAAGGTCGTTCGCGCGCTTGCCGATACCCCGGGAGCGGAGCGGCGTTTCGCTCCGCTGTGGCCGCGCGCCGGGGGGCGCGCGGGTGGGGACGAGAGGACGCGCGTGTCGCTACGGGGCAGACTGACCCTGTTCTTCGTCTTGATCGTCGTCGTCCCCCTCGCCGTCGCCGGGCTCGCGGCGTCCTCGATCGTCTCCCGCGAGGTCGACCGCCGAACCAAGTCCCACCTCGACCTGGCCGCGCGGGTCGCCGCGACCGTCCACGGGGAGCGCGTGTCGCGCGCGGTGCGGGAGGTGCGCCAGATCGCCCCCGAGGTAGCGCACGCGACCGGCCCGGGCAGGCTCCAGCCGCTCCTCGACGAGAGCCGGCGCCTCGCCGAACTCGACTTCGTCGTGGTCGCCACCCCGTCCGGGAGCCTCGTCGCCGGCTCGGAGGGAACCGGAACCTTCCTGCGCGCGGCGCTCACACCCTCGCTCTCCCAGATCGCCGCGCGCGCCGCTCCCCCGACCGTCACCAGGGCGTCGGTCACCCTCGTCCTTCCCGGCGGGCGAAAGCTGATGGTGTACGGAGGCTGGTTCGTGGACCGCCGCTACCTCGCCGGGCTCGCCGAGGCGAGCGGGGCGGAGATCCTGCTCGTGACGGGTGGATCCATCGTCGCGTCCAGCGGCCCGAGCCCGCCGGCCATTCCCCGCCGGCCCTCCGGGGCGTTCGCGCTCCCCGGCGGCCTGCGCGGACTCGCCGTCGGCGAGCCGGACGGGCGAAGCAGCCTGGTGGTGGTCGTGCCCCGCGACGGCAACCCGGCGGCGATGCGCGCCGCCGTCATCCTGATCGTGCTCGCGAGCCTGCTCATCGCGACGGCCCTCGGCTCGGCGCTCGCGCGGCTCGTCGCGAGGCCGCTCCAGCGTCTCACGGCCGGCGCCCTCGCCATCGCGAGAGGAGACCTCGAGCAGCGCGTGGAGATCCGGGGCTCCGACGACGTCGCGACGCTCGCCGCCGCCTTCAACACGATGACCGAGAACCTGCGGCGCCACATCGGCGAGATGAGGGACTCACGGGACGAGCTGCGCCGCGTGCTGGAGCGCCTCGGGGCGACCCTTGGGTCCACCCAGGACCTCGACACGATGCTCCAGGTCGTCCTGGAGAGCGCCGCCGTCACCCTGCGGGCGAGCGCCGGCGCCGTCTACCGCGCGACCGGCCCCGGCCGGCTCTCCGCCCCCACGACCTGGAGCGCCGAGCGCGAAGGGCCCCCGCCGCCCCGGGGCGCCGCCGTGGAGTTCGGCGACGGGCTCGCGGGTGCCGTCGCGGCGAGCATGATCCCCGCCCGGGTGCCCTCACGCGAGCGGGAGGCGCTTTGCCCGCGCACGCCCGAGCCGTCGTGCGAAACGGCCGTCGCCGCTCCGCTCGCGCGCGGTGAGCAGCTCGTCGGAGTGCTCGCCCTCTACGGGCGGAACGAGGACTTCACGGAGGACGACCTGGCGACGCTGACCTCGTTCGCACGCCAGGCGTCGGTCGCCATCGAGAACGTCATGCTCCGAGAGGAGTCGCGGCAGGAGTCGATCACCGACCCCCTCACCGGGATCTGGAACCGCCGTTACCTCCAGGCCGCCCTCACCACCGAGGTCGAGCGAGCGCGCCGGTACGGACGCCCGCTGTCGGTCATCATGATCGACATCGACCGCTTCAAGGACGTGAACGACGCGCACGGGCACCAGCGCGGCGACGGCGTGCTCGTCGAGCTGTGCCGGCGGGTCGGCGACCGGGTCCGCGCGAGGGTCGACACCCTGGCGCGCTACGGCGGCGAGGAGTTCGTCGTCGTGCTCCCGGAGACCCCGCTCGCCGGGGCGGTGTCCGTCGCGCGCAAGCTCCTCGCGGCCGTGCGCTCGGAACCGTTCGCCGGGCAGGCGGGGGAACCCGCCCTGCGGATCACCCTGAGCGCGGGAGTGGCCGAGTTCCCCTCCGACGCTTCGACCGGCGAGGCCCTCCTGCGCGCCGCCGACGAGGCCCTCTACCGGGCGAAGCGTGGCGGACGAGACCGTCTGGAGGCGCCCGCGCGCGCGACCGCCGGGGCGGCCCGGTAAGCCATGGACCGCCGGCCCGGATCGGTCGCCGCGCTGCTCGCGGTCGCGACGCTCACCTTCCTGCTCACGCTCACCCTGGCCGGAGCGAGGGTGCTCGAGCAGGCCCCGAGGGGACCCGGCGCGCGCCCTGCTCCCGAGGGAATCGGTCCCGCCGTCCGCATCGCCGCCGCGCCGGCGCCGCACCTCGCCGGCGAGCACCGGATCGCGGAGCAGGAGCAGGGAGCGCGCGTCGCGCGCGTCGTGGCCGGGCCGGCGCGCGCGCGCCGCCTGCCCGGGCCGGCGCGCGGCCCGAAGATCCCTGGGCCGGCGCGGTCCGTCGCCCCGCCTCCGGCGAGCGCGCCGCCGAAGACCGGAGTCCCGCCCGGAAGCGAGCCCTCCCCGGCACCCGGTGGGACCGAGGCGTCGCCACCGGACGCCCCGGGCGGCGGCGATCCCGAGCAGCCCGGCCACGACGACGGCAAGCACCGCCACGAAAAGCCGCGGAAGGGCTCCGACCAGAGCGGCGACGAGGATGAGAGCGAGGAGGACGAGGACTAGTCAGCGCCCGCGCACCGCGCGCAGCGCGTTCACCCGTCCCCAGCCGTAGACGGGGTCGTAGCCCGGCGCGCCGAGGTCGTCGGCCGTGCGCTCGATGCGCGCGACGATCTGGGCGTTCGTTAGCCCCATGGAGGAAAGGAGCGCCGCCACGCCGGAGACGAACGGGGCCGCGGCGGAGGTTCCGCCGAAGAGCGTGTACCCGGCCAGATCTTCGCACATGTTCTGATCGCGCCCACTCGCTGCCGTCGTCCAGATGTTCTCCGTCACCTCGAGATCGCACGGCCACGTCGGCTGGCAGGACCATGTGGGGATGTCAAACAGACCCCGCCGCGGATCGTAGCCCCCGAGATCCGCCGGCGGCTTGCACACAGCCTCGACCCAGGGGGCACTCGGGGCCATGACATCGATCTCGACACCAAACTGCGAGTACCAGAGCTTGCCATCGTCGGGACCAACCGCCCCCACGCAAAGCACGCGGGGGTTCGAGGCCGGGAAATCGCACGCAGGGAGGGCCATGTTGCCCGCAGATGCGACCAAGACGGCGCCCTTCTGCCACGCGTACTCGATCGCCGCGTCAACCGCCTTCGCCCCGGACGACACCGGGTTGTGGTCGTAACCAGTCATCATGCCGAATGACATGTTGATGACCCGAGCACCGTGATCGACCGCGAACCGGATGGCACGCGCATGGCCTTTGAGTTGAGAATCGCCGCCAACGCCACCGATGTAGACTTTCAGACCGACCGGGAGGTCCAGGATCCTGGCATCGGGTGCCACCCCCGCGATCCCCTTGCCGTTGCCAGCCCAGGCAGCGGCGATCCCGGCCACGGCAGTTCCGTGGCTCGCGGTGCAGTAGTCATCGCAACCGAAGCTGGGACGGGTGTAGTGGACGACCTTCCCGCGGAGGTCCTCATGGGTCGCGTCCACCCCGTTGTCGATGACGGCGATGAGGACTCCCTTGCCGGTCGCGCGCCGCCAGGCCTGAGGAGCCTGGATCTTGAGCAGGCCCCACTGCCTCGCGCGCAGGGGATCCCCTCGGGGCACGGCGCCGGCCGGGGGACCCGCGAGCAATCCGGCCAGGGCGAGCGCGAGTCCCACGCTCGCGCCCATCACCCGGCGACGCCTGCGGCTCGAGCGCATCCCGAAGAATCTCCTCAGACCCTGAACCCTTCCCGGGCGAGCACGTGCCCTCCCGGGAAAGGTAGGGTCGTCGCCTTGCCTCTAGCAGTGCCCCGTGAGGTTCTCGTACATCCCCGCCACCCAAACGGTCTGTTCGCAGGCGAGAGTCGGTCCCTCGCCGACATGCCCCGCCTCCACGCCCGTGGGCCCGAGCACCGTCTGCTCGTAGCATCCCCAGGAGGCAATGGAGTGGTAAGGCAGGCACTGGCGCTCGTGAACCGACACGACCGCTCCGTCGGGCCCGAACTCCTGACTGCGCACGATGACGGCCGCCGTGGTCCCGAAGTAGTTGACGCTCGCCCCCACGCAGACGGCGGCGGCATCCCCGGGGTGCATGGCCCCGACCCCGACCCAGGTGCCCGTGCCAGCCGGGCCGTACCCTGCGCGCACCGAGCAATAGTCCGGGTCACCTGCCTGAGCGATCCCGCCTCCGAGGGCAAGAAGACCTGTTGCGGCAATGACGACCCCAACGATCAACCCCCTGCGAGCGCGCCTGACGCCTGGACAACGAACTCGGGCGCGCGATGTCACGTTCCTCATTCTTGCCTCCTTCTGAGCGACAAGCAACGGGCGGAACCGGAAGATGTGGCGTCCGGGCCCCGGAAGACCTCACCCCCTCTCGCTCCCGCCGCCATGGAGCATGTATCACAAACGGGGGGGAGAGCAATAGGGCAGAAGCCCTATGCGGGAAGAATCTCAGGAGGTGGGGCGACCGGCGCCGCGCCGGAGCCGAGGCATCTCCCGCGGCACGCCGCCATCAGAGCCGGTTGATTCGGGCCAGAGGCGCCCAGAACTCCTCGGAGGTCGTCCGGTAGTCGTACAGGCTCGCGCCGTACGCGGATGACTCGTCGGCGCCGCGCGCGAAATCGGCCACCTCGCCGGTGGTGATGTTGTCGGCGACCCCGCCCAGGTCGTGAACCGGGAGCCCCTTGGTCAGTCGCCGGGACGCGGCGACGTTTCCCTTCGTGTAGCGGTAGGCGCAGTAGTCCGGGTTCGAGGGGCAGGTGAACTGCGGATCGCTCCCGCTCTTGCGGTAGGACCAGTAGGCCATCGGGAGGACCACGTCGGAGTACCGGGTGATCGCATCCCAGGGGAACCCCTCCCAGTTCTTCGGCCGGATCGCCATCCCGAGGGGCGCAGGCGTGATCGCCCCGACGGCGAACAGCCCGACCGCCGACCGGACTCGGCGCAGGTGAGTGGCGATGCCGGCGTTGAACTTGTGGAGGTCGTTGTCCACCTCGCCCTTGTACTCGATGTCCACGCCGAGCGCGTCGAATCCCTGGCCGGCCGGGCTCCGGAATCGCGCGATCGCGACCGTCCTGCGCACGTCGCGGTCGAGATCGCCGTAGCCGGGGAGATACCACCCGACGATGCGCATGCCGGCCGCATGCGCGCTCTCGACCCACCGGCCGACGTAGCCCGGATCCTTCTTGGGGGCCTCGATGTCGGCGGCCCGGCTGTACCGCGAGGTCTGAAGGAACACGGTCCGCACCCCGCGCGCGTCCATGTCGGCAACCGCCGACCGCGGATCGAGCGAGTAGTCGTAGAGGTCCACCCAGGCGCCGAGCCGCTTGAAGGCCGCCACGCTCGGCCGCCGGACGACCCACCGGTCGAGGGTGACGACCGAGCCGGTCGAGCCGTCACGCTTCTGGCCGAGCACGCGCACGGAGAGCGTGTGCACGGCATCGGAGAGTCCCCGGATCGACCGGCGAACCCCGTAGCGCACGCTGGAGGAGAAGTCGTCGAAGCGGGTGCGGTAGGTCCCATCGAGATACACCGACGCCTTCCCGCGGTCGGGGCCGGCGACCGTGTACCAGTCGATCCCGGGCCCGCGGAAGGTGATCCGGGCGCGCGAGCCGGCGAGGTCGCTCGCCGCGTAGCCGTCCCCGGACGCGTCGGCCGCCCGCACCTTCCTCCATCCGGCGGCAAGCGGCGGCGACCGGTCGACGGAGGATCCCGCGCCGAGCGCGTCCACCGCGACGAGCGCGCCGGTCGCCGCAGCCCTGCCGGCGCCCCTGACCGTGATCGCGATGCGGTGCGCGCCCGAGGACAGCCCGCCGAAGGCGCGTCGCACTCCGTAGCGGCGCTTCGCGGAGAACTGGTCGAACGACCCCTTGGCGACCCCGTCGACCGAGACCCGGGCTATCCCCTGGTCCGGTCCGACGATCGTGTACCAGGAGACGGAGGTGCCGGTGAACCGGTAGGTCGCGCTCGCCCCGGCGGAGCGCTCGGTGACGAAGGATCCTCCCATCGCCGACGAGTCGCTCACCGAGCGCCATCCGTAGACGACGCCGGCGCTCCACTCCTGCTGGTCGGACGGCGCGCGGAACGAGACCGTGGCGCGCCGCGCGGGATTGCCGGAGAAATCGGTGAGAGGATCGGCGCCGGATGGGTTGACCACGACCCCGTACCGCTGGCCGGCGACGAGCGGAGCGGACTGCTGCAGAAGGACCGTTCGCACGCTCCCCGATGAGCAGCTCACCCGCGCGCCCGACCGGTCCCGGCACCCGACGGTCGCGGGGACGTTCGCCGACGAGTAGGAGATCCGCAGGACCACGTTCGAGGAAGTCACCCGGTGCACCGGCTCGTCGAAGGAGACCCGCGCGGCGGCCGCGAGCGTTGCCGGCGGCGCGGTCGTGGGCACCGGCGGGGTCGAGTCGGCGCGCGCGGCCACAGGGAGCGCGAGAACGAGAACGAGAGCGAGCGCGGCGGCCCTCATAACTCAAGGGTAGCGGTTCGGGGACTACAGCGTGCGGAGCGCGCTCAGGTAGCGCCAGAACGCCGAGGGCGTGGTGCCATAGTCGTAGAGGCTCGCGCCGAACGCGCCGGCGTCCCTCGCGCCCCGCACGAACGCGGAGACCTCCGCTGCGCTGACCCGGTCGCCGACCCCGCCGATCACGTGGATCGGCACGCGCCCGCCCGTGAGACGCCGAGCGAGGCGCACGTCCTCCTTGGTGTACTCGTAGGCGCAGTAGAGCCTCTCGGCCGGGCAACCGTCCCGGTAGGACCAGTAGCTCATGGTCATGATCGCGTCGCTCGCCGCGGCCAGCCCGCGCCAGGGGAACCCGGCCCAGTAGCCGGGGGCGACCCGCATCTGGAGCGGCGAGGGAGTGATCGCCGCAACCGGGAACCGCCCGACCGCTCGGCGGACGAGCGCGACGTGCCGCAGCACCCGCCGGTTCCACTCCCCGCGACTCGGGGCGCCGCGTCGCCACTCGATGTCGATCCCGAGTCCGTCGAAGCGCTCGCCTCCGCGCGGCGCCGCCGCGACGGCCACAGCCCGCTCGACGTCCAGCGCGAGGTCGACGTAGCCGGGCAGGTACCAGCCGACCACCGAGAGCCCGGCGGCGTGCGCCGCGCGAACCCAGCGCCACGCGCGCGGATCGACCGGCAGGGGCGTGTTGTAGCGCCCGGTCTGCACGAAGAGAGTCCGCACGCCCCGCGCCCGCATGATCCGCGTCGACGCCCACGGGTCAAGGCCGAGGTCGTAGAGATCGACCCATGCGCCGAGCCCACCGAACACCGCGCGCCCTCCGCCGGCCCGAAGGCGCGCCGCCACGAGGCGGCGCCGGATCGCCGGCGGCGCCGACAGGCGCACCGACATCGTGCTCCGGATCGCGCCGAGGGCGTCGGAGTCGGCGACCGAGGCCCGAAGCGCCGGGACGGGAGCCGGCGGTCGCCGAGCGCCGTCGCGCGCCGCGACCATCGTCGCCTGCCCGAGCAGCAACGCCACCAGCGCGCTCCACATCAGCGCGTGGAGCGCGCGCGAGTGCGCCTTCGCTCTCGTCAAGGAAACCCTTTCGACAACGAGCCGTGGGCGCCAAGGGTATCGCACCCCCGGACGATCGGGGCAATCGAATCCCGCCCATCGCGGAAAAATGGGGGAGGCCGGCGCGCGGCTACCCGAGCGACAGAGCGAGGCCGTCGAGGATGTCGGCCTCGCTCACCAGGCACGAGTCGAAGCCGAACCGCTCCATCAGCAGGTCGAGCACGACCACGCCTGCCACGATCACGTCCTCGCGGCCGGGAGGCATCGCCGGGAGCGCGCGGCGCTCCGCCACGGTCATGGCGGCGAGCCGCCCGAGGATCTCCGAGACCTCCCGGCGCGCCAGGCGCGCGTGGTGGATGCGCTCGCGCACGTAGCCGTCCAGCCCGAGCGCGACCGCTGCGACCGTGGTGATGGTCCCGGCGAGCCCCACGAGCGTCCGCGCCCCGCGCGGATCCACCACCTGCTCGGCCGCCTCCAGAGCGGCGTCGGCGTCCCGGGCGATCGCGGCCAGCTCGTCCCCTGCCGGCGGGTCGGTGCGGACGTGGCGCTCGGTCAGCCGGACCGATCCCACGTCGACCGAGATCCAGCGCTCGGCATCGCGCGACCCGCGCACCAGCTCGGTCGAGCCACCTCCGATGTCGACCACGAGGAACGGCGCGCCCTCGCCCAGCTCGCTCGTCGCGCCGAGGAACCCGAGCCGGGCTTCCTCGTCTCCGGAGAGCACGTCGCAAGCGAGGCCGGTCGCCGCGTGGACGGCGGAAAGGAACTCCTGGCGGTTGGCGGCGTCGCGCACCGCGCTCGTGGCGGCGATCCGCGCGCGGTCGGCTCCGAGCGCGCGGCAGCGCTCCCAATACGCGGCGATCGCCGCCACGGTCCGCCGGATCGGCTCGGCGCCGAGCGACCCGCCGCGGTCGACCCCCTCGCCGAGCCGGGTGATGACGAGATCGCGCACAACGGTGACGACGCGTCCGCCGGGCGAGAGGTCGGCGACGAGCACCCGGACCGAGTTCGTCCCGACGTCGATCACCCCGGCGCGCGTCATCTCCGCCCCCGGTCGCCGCGCGGGTCCGACGGGCAGCACGGACCCGGACAGGAGAGCGGTCCGATGTCCTGGCGCGCGAGCCGGCCGATCGGGTTCGACTCGGCCAGATCGTGGGCGACGAGCGCGTGGAGGCACTTCACGCGCGCCGGCATCCCCCCCGCGCTCACCGTGCTCGCCGGACCCGGGAGTTCGGCGCCTCCGGAGCGGAGCGACTCCCTCCGCTCGATGTAGCGCTCGTGCGCGCGCCGGTACTCCGCGGCGAGCGCGGCATCGTCGCGCAAGCGCGCCTCGTAGCGCCGCATCCTTCCGGAAGCTTCGAGTCCGCCGGCGGCGCGGACGGCGACCGGGCACACGAGGTAGTACAGGGTGGGAAACGGCGTGCCGTCCTCGAGCCGGCCAGACGTGCGCACCACCGCCGGCAAGCCGTGGACGCAGCGAACGGCGATCGCGATCTCTCCGCGGGGATCGCGGCCGAGCTGACACGCGACGAGTCCCCGCTCGCGCCGGTCCACCGGGTCCCCGAGGAAGGGGACCTGTCGCCAGGCGATCTCCCGCGCGGCGATCTACCCGCGCTTCGCCTCGCGCTGGCGCCGCCAGTCGACGAGACGCTCGTCGCTCTGGCGCATGAAGCGCTTCAGCTTCGCCTCGAACTCGGGGTCCTGCCTGCGCCCGCGACGCGGAGCCTCCGGTTGCCAGTCGGGAGCGGCCTGCTTGATCGAGAGGTCGATCTTGCTCCCGTCCTTGATCCCGACCACCTTCACGGTCACCTTGTCGTTCTCGTGGAGGTGCTCACGGACATCCTTAACGAAGTTGCGATCGATCTCGGAGATGTGCACGAGACCCGTCTCGCACGTGTCGAGCTGGACGAATGCTCCGTACGGCGCGATCCTGATGACCGTCCCCTCGACGATTGCTCCTATTTCTGCCGGCATGCGCTGGACCAGACTCCCTTCGAGTTCGGCGACTCCGGCGCCTCGCCGGAGCGCCCTCATGGTACGCGGGCCCCGGAGGACCGGTCAACGCCCGGTTGCGGAGAAAGCGCCTCGCCAGACTGAGACGCCGAACACCGCGTGCCACCAGCGGGAGTACCACGGCCTGCGCGCGGTCGCCGGCCCCTTCGGAGGAACGGCCGCGCCCGGACGGGGCGAGGCGGCCACGACGAACGCGGTCTCGCCGGGCCGGACCATGCCAAGGTCATCGCGCGCGATGCGCTCCACTTCGGCATCGCTCTCCAGGCGGCGCTTCTCCGCCGCGAGCCGCGCCACCCGCGCGGCGAGCACGCGCTCCTCCGCCCGGAGCGCCGGGCCGTCACGAGCAGCCCGCCGAGCAGCGTGAGCAGGATCGCCCCGCGCGCGGAAAGCCTCATGCGGCGCCTCCGAGAGCGGAGGGCCTCATGCGCCGCCCCCGCGCGCGAACGCGGCTCGCCCGGCGAAGCGAGCCCCGTCTCCGAGATCCTCCTCGATCCTGATGAGCTGGTTGTACTTCGCCGTGCGCTCGCCTCGCGCCGGCGCGCCGGACTTGATCTGCCCGACCCCGGTCGCAACGACGAGGTCCGCGATCGTCGCATCCTCGGTCTCGCCGGAGCGGTGCGAGATCATGCAGCGGTATCCGGCCGCGCGCGCCATCTCGATCACGTCGAGCGTCTCGGTGAGCGTGCCGATCTGGTTGACCTTGATCAGGATCGCGTTCGCGATCCCCTCCCTGATCCCGCGGCCGAGCCGTTCGGGGTTGGTCACGAAGATGTCGTCGCCGACGATCTGCACGCGCCCGCCCAGCCGCTCGGTGGCGATCTTCCAGCCCTCCCAGTCGTCCTCGGCGAGCGGATCCTCGATCGACACGATCGGGTACCGCTCCGCCCAGGCGCCGTAGCGCTCCGACAGCTCCGCGGCGGAGAAGGTTCGGCCCTCACCGGCGAACTCGTAGGTGCCGCCCGAGGCCAGCGCGGTCGCCGCCACGTCGAGCGCGAGCGCGACCTCCGGGCCGAGGTCCAGACCCGCGCGCGCCACCGCCTCGGCGAGCGCGCCGATCGCCTCGTCGTTCGAGGCGAGGTTCGGCGCGAACCCTCCCTCGTCGCCGACCCCGGTCTCGAGCCCGCGCTCGCCGAGCACGCCCTTCAGCGCGTGGTAGACCTCGGAGCCCCAGCGCAGCGCCTCCGCGAACGAGGCCGCGCCGTGGGGCACGATCATGAACTCCTGAACGTCGAGGGAGTTGTCGGCGTGCGCCCCGCCGTTCAGCACGTTCAGGCAGGGCACCGGCAGCACGTGGGCGTTCGCGCCGCCGAGGAACCGGTACAGGGGCAACCCGGCGCTCGCGGCGGCGGCCTTCGCCGAGGCGAGGGAGACGCCGAGGAGAGCGTTCGCGCCGAGGCGGGTCTTGCCGCGCGTCCCGTCCAGATCGAGGAGCCTGGTGTCCACACCGCGCTGGTCGGTCGCGTCGGCACCGACGGCCACCCGCGCGATCGTCTCGTTCACGTTCTCGACGGCGCGCCGGACCCCCTTGCCCCCATACCGCTTCGGGTCGCCGTCTCGCAGCTCGAGGGCCTCATGGGCGCCGGTGGACGCCCCCGAGGGGACGATCGCGCGGCCGAGCGAGCCGTCCCCGAGCCGCACGTCGACCTCGACCGTGGGGTTTCCGCGCGAGTCGAGCACCTCGCGAGCGCGAACCGACGCGATCCGCCTCATCCGGGCCCGGATTCTACCAGCGGAGGGCGCTCGCGCCGTGAACCCGAGGCCGGGAAGCGAAAGGCCGCTCGCTCAACGCGACGACCGCCGCCCCCTCGCGGGCGGCTAGAATCTGGCACTCGTGGGGATCCCTCTCGACCCGGTCGCGGTGCTCGCCGCCCTTCCCCCCGGCGCGGGCTGCGTGGCCGTGCGCGACGGCGCACGCACGCTCATCGGGGTCGCGCCGGAGCGTGTGATCGTCGCGAACGGCGGGGAGGCCTTCGCTGCGCTCGGCGCGCTGCGAGAGGGCTGGTGGGCGGGGTTTCTCTCCTACGACCTCGGGCGCGCGGTCGAGCGGGTCGAGCCCCGGACCCCCGACGACCTGCACATCCCGGACCTCGTGCTCGCGCGGTTCGACGCGCGCGCGGTCATCGGCCCCGAGGGCGCGGGGGTCGTGGGCGACGGGGAGTCGCGGGCGGTCCTGGAACTCGCCCTCCGCGGGGCGCGCGAGAGCCCCGCCGCGCCGCCCCCGCCGGCGCTCGGCGGCTGGGAGTCGAGCCTGGATCGCGCGGCCTTCGAGGACCGCGTTCGCGCGATCCTCGGCCACATCGGCGCCGGGGACTGCTACCAGGTGAACCTTGCGCGCCGGCTCACCTGCGAGCGCGAGGCCGACCCGGTCGCCCTCTTCGGGGCGCTCGCGCGCGAGAACCCCGCGCCGCACTCGGCGCTCGTGCGGCTCTCCGGGATCGGAGTGGTCTCGGCATCTCCGGAGCGCTTCCTGCGCGCGGACGGCGCGCGGGTCGAGACCCGGCCGATCAAGGGGACCGGCACCGACGCGCGCGCCCTGGCGACGAGCGAGAAGGACCGCGCGGAGAACGTGATGATCGTGGACCTCGCGCGCAACGACCTCGGCCGGGTCTGCGAGCCCGGTTCCGTGCGAGTGCCGGCGCTCTGCGCCGTCGAGCCGCACCCGGGGCTCCTCCACCTCGTGAGCACGGTGACCGGAACGCTCCGGCCGGACGCCGGGTTCGCCGACCTCGTGCGCGCGACCTTCCCTCCGGCCTCGATCACCGGCGCGCCGAAGCCGCGCGTGATGCAGATCATCGAAGACCTCGAGCCGGTCCGGCGCGGCGTCTACTGCGGCGCGGTGGGCTGGATCGACGCCGATCGCGGGCGGCTCGACCTGAACGTGGGTATCCGCACATTCGTGGTCGCCGGCGGCCGCACCTCGCTCGGAGTCGGCGCCGGGATCGTCGCCGACTCCGATCCCGCATCGGAGTGGCGCGAGACCGAGCTGAAGTCGGCGCGCCTGCTCTCGGCGGCCGGGGCGGAGCGGACGCCCGGTCTCGTCACCTCGGGGGCGCGCGCGTGATCGTCTGGCTGAACGGCGAGCTGGTCGGCGAGGAACTCGCGCGGATCTCCCCGTTCGACCACGGAGTACTCACAGGCGACGGGGTGTTCGAGACCCTGCGCGTGTACGGGGGAACGCCCTTCGCGTGGCGGCGCCACCTGGCGCGCCTGGCGCGCTCGGCCCACGGCCTGCGGCTCCCGCCGCCCGATCCGGACCGCCTTCGGCGGGCGGCCGGCGACGTGCTCGCGGCGAACCGGCTCACGGAGGCCCGCCTGCGGATCACGGTGACGGGCGGGCTCGCGCCGCTCGGATCGGCGCGCGGCGACGGCGAGCCGACGACGATCGTCGCCGCCTCGGAGGTCGGGACCGTTCCGGCGGCGACCGACGTCTGGGTCGCCCCCTGGCCTCGCAACGAGCGGAGCGCCCTCGCCGGCCTGAAGACCATCTCGTACGCGGAGAACGTCCTCGCGCTCGACTGGGCGCGCGAGCGGGAGGCCGGCGAGGCCATCCTTGCGAACCTCGCCGGCAACCTCTGCGAGGGGACCGGCACCAACCTGTTCTTCGTCGAACGAGGGCGCGTCGTCACTCCCCCGGCCTCGGCCGGATGCCTGCTTGGGGTGACCCGCGGGCTCGTGCTCGAGCTGTGCGCCGCGCTCGCCGTCCCGGCGATCGAGGCGGACCGGCCGGTCGCCGCGCTCGCGGCTGCCGAGGAGGCTTTCCTCACCTCGACGGTGCGCGAGGTCAACCCGATCGCGCGCGTGGACGGCCGGAGTCTCCCGGCAGCGCCCGGCCCGGTCACCGCGCGACTCGCCGCCGCCTTCCGCGACCTGGCCGCCCGCGACCTCGATCCCTGACCGGTTCCGTCAACTGCCCGACCGGTTCCGTCAACTGCCGGGTCAGTTCCGTCAACTACCAGACCAGGCGATTGCGGGCAACCGGATCTTTGCGGGTGGAAGTGCGCGCAGGATTGGGGGAAGGAGAAGGAGATCGGCGGATCGCGGCGAACTCCTGTCTCCGAGGCCAATGATCAGAGCATGGCGGCGGGAACTGCCACTCGCGCTCGCGGTGGCTCTGGTGGCCCTCGCCCTCGTCTCGCCCCTGCCGGCCGGCGCCGGGTCGTGCGGCGGAAACTGGACGTCCGGCGAGGAGTGCGAGATCCGCATCGGAGACCCGCTGTTCGTCGGCGAGGCCGTTGCCTCAGCCACCTCTTCGGGTCCCTTCATCCTCGCGGTGGAGTGCTGCCGGCCGATCGATCCGGTCACGGGAAAGCCCCTGCTCCCCTCCGACGCCCCCCGGTACGGCGCCTTCTGCAATTCCGGTGGGGGAACGTGTGAAGTCACACTCGTCGTGCCTCCGGGGTCGACGCGCGCGCACGACGGCGTCGTCACCTGCTCGGTGACGGGCACGACCGGTGGAACTTGGAGTTGCAGGATCGCGCCGCTCGTCGCCTGACCCGCCACGGACCTCACGCCCCCCACAGGCGCGCGCGCTCCTCCTCCGAAAGATCGCCGAGCGTCCGCCCGCGGGCTCGCGCCTCTTGCTCAGCGCGCGCGAGCCGGTCGCGGAACCCGCGCGCCGCGCGCCGCAGGACCCCTTCGGCGTCGAGGCCGGCGCGCCCGGCGAGCGCCGCGATCGCAAGCAGCGCCCCCGCGACGGCATCCTCCGTGATATCCCGCGCGGCATCCCGCGCGGCGGTTCCCTGCGCGGCATCCCGCGCGGCGGCGGCCTCGATCCGCGCCGCAACTTCGCTCAGCCGGCCCGCGAGGTCCACCGGCGCCGGTCCCGCTCGGCGGAGCAGCTTCTGTGCGTACGCGAGCGCCGGCAGCGACTCCGGGATCCCCTCGAGCGCGCTCTCCCGCCCCTTCTCGGCTTGCTTGATCGCGTCCCAGTTCTCCACGACCTGCTCCGTGCCGGAAACCTCCACGTCCCCGAAGACGTGCGGATGCCGGCCGACGAGCTTGCGCACGATCCCGTCGACGACGTCGTCGACGTCGAAGGTCCCCTCGTCGAAACCGATCTGGGAGTGGAAGATCACCTGGAGGAGCAAGTCCCCGAGTTCCTCGGCGATCTCGCTCGGGCCGGCCGACTCGACCGCCTCGAGCAGCTCGTAGGTCTCCTCGAGAAGGTGCGCCGCGAGGGAGCGGTGGGTCTGCTCGTGGTCCCAAGGGCAGCCGTCGGGGCCCCTCAGCCGGGCCATGACGCGGACCAGATCCAGCAGGAGGTGGCCGCGCGGCGCCGTGCCGACCACGATCTCCACCTCGACGTCGCCGGCCATCGCGCGCGCGACCACCGCGCCCGTGACGGGATCATCGCCGCCGGGACGGCGAGGCAGGATGAACGCCACCTCACCGCGCTCGGCGGCAAGAGCGGCGAGGCGCTCCGCCAGCGCGCGCGCGCCCGGCGCGATCACGGCGTGCCGATGGGCGCGCGGCGCCGCCGGGCGTGGCGCCGTCGGGCGTGACGGCTGCTCCTGCCCGCTCGGGCGCAGGAGGGACGCCTCGGCCTCCGGGAGTTCCTCGACCTCGATCCCGGCAGCGCGCAGGCGCTCCCCGAGGAGGTCGCCGGGAGCGACGAGCGGAGTCCCGCGCGCCAGGGCCTGCCACGCCTCGAGCGAGAGCATCTCCGGCGCCCCCGGACCCGGCCGAACGAGCACAACGCGCCCCATGCCGAGGGCCCAGGGTAGCCGCCCGCCGTCCCCGCCGCCGACTCGCCTGACAGCGCCCCGCGAGTGTGCGACACTTGAGGCACGCGAGAAAGGGGGTGATCCAGTTTGCCGAAACCGAACTGGACCTGCGAGGTGCCTGACCGCTAGGAG
The DNA here is from genome assembly GCA_016208485.1 of Acidobacteriota bacterium. GTDB lineage: Bacteria > Actinomycetota > AC-67 > AC-67 > AC-67 > JACQXY01. The sequence continues at coordinate 23,461 of JACQXY010000072.1, forward strand.
CCGCTCGGGGTCGGGGGGATCACACCTCCGCCGGAGCGCTCCGGCGGAATCCCAGCAGCGACACCGCGCTGCGCGCGCCGTCCGGCGTGGTCCACCGGGCGGGACGCACGAATCGGCGTCCAGGCCGCGCGGCTTGAGCGATCGAGGAGGGGGCTTCGGCCCCCTCCTCGCGTTCGCACAGGAGCGACGGGGCGAGGGGGTGCAGGACCCAAAGGGCGCCGGAGCTACGGCGCGCCGGGGACTGGGGGGTGCCCGAAGGGCGTCTCCTCGCTCTGGGGCGCGCCGGGGACGAAGAACTGATGGGGCACGACCCGCTGGGCCTGTGGCTCCCAGTCGCCGTAGCGTGGGTTCACGATGATGCTCGCGCGCGAAAACGCCCGCGCGAACCAGTCGCTCAGCGCCTGGTCGAGCCTCTGGCTCTCCATCTGGGCGCGCAACTCCGCCGCGACGTCGGCGAAGGGAGTCGTTCGCTTGGCATCGAGCCGGAGCACCAGGTAGCCCGCCGGCCCGCGCACGGGGTTCGAGACGGCCCCGACTTTCATCCGCGCCGCTTCCTGGGCGACCTGCGGTGGCAGGTTCTCGAGCGTCTGGAAGCCGAGATCGCCGCCGCGCGCGCGCGTCTGGGGGTCCTCGGAGAAGCGCCGCGCGAGAGCGGCGAAGTCGGCTCCGCCCCCGACCTGCACGACCGCCGATTGCGCCTTCGCCAGGGCGGTACGCTCCCCCGCCGCGTCCTGGACCAGGAACACCATCTGGCGCACGCGAAACTCCTGGTATCGCACCTTGCTCGCCTCGTAGGCCCGGCGGACCTCGGCGCCGGTGACGGGGTTGCCTGCGGCGAGCAGCTTCTTCAAGCGCTCTTGGGCGAGCAGGGACCGCACGCGCTCGCGCAGCCCTTCCATGTCGAGCTGCTCCTTCGCGAGAGCGCGATCGAAATCCTCCGCGGTCGCGAAGCGCGCGCGCAGCTCCTCGATCCGGCGCGCGACCTCGGAGTCCGCCACCGCGATCCGGCGCCGCTCGACCTCCTGGCGGACCAGCTCCTCTTCGACGAGCTGGACGACCACCTGACGAGTGAGTTCCACGCGGGCCTGCGCGTCTATGCCCCCCGCGCCGCTCTGGTAGGCCGCGATGCGCCGGTCCACCTCAGACTGCGGGATGGACACGCCGTTCACGAGCGCCGCCCCGGCGGTCAGGTACCGGCTGCAACCGCCGAGCGCGAGGCCGAGCGCCGGGACCAGCGCGCGGAGGATCCGGCGAGATATCACGCGTGGAGGATATCGCGCAGCGCCCCGAGCAGCCACGCGGCGAGGTCGGCGGGGCGGGGCGACGGCACCGGGAGGAGGAGCGCGAAGGCCTGCGGCTTGAAGATCGCCCCCGGGTGGAGCCGGCGCGCGCGGACCTGCTCGCTCGCCTCGAGCGGGAGGGGCTCGATCCGCGCCCACCGGCCGGCGGTCGAGATCGTCCGCGCGCCGCGCCGCCCGGTCTCGATCTTCAGCTCCGCCACCGCGAAGAGGGTCTCCGCCTGCGAAGGAAGAGGTCCGAAGCGGTCAGCGAGCTCCGCCCGCGCGTCGGCCAGGGCCTCGAGCGACTCCGCCTCGGCGATCCGGCGGTAAACGGCGAGCCGCACGCGCTGGGCCTCGATCCAGGACTCCGGCAGGTGCGCGTCCACCGGCAGGTCCACCGTGACCTCCGGCTTCGGATGCGGGGCGCGCCCGCGCGCCTCCTCGACCGCCTCCGACAGCAGCCGCACGTACAGGTCGAAGCCGACGGTCGCGATGTGGCCGTGCTGCTCGGCGCCGAGCACGTTGCCGGCGCCGCGGATCTCGAGGTCTCTCAGCGCGATCTGCAAGCCGCTGCCGAGGTCGGTGAACTGGCTGATCGCCTCGAGGCGCGCGTGCGAGGTCTCGGTCAGCGAACGCTCGGGCGGGAAGAACAGGTAGGCGTAGGCGCGCTCGCGCGCGCGGCCGACCCTGCCCCGGAGCTGGTAGAGCTGCGCGAGCCCGAGCAGATCGGCGCGCTCGACGACGAGGGTGTTCACCGTGGGGATGTCGAGGCCGCTCTCGATGATCGTCGTGGTAACGAGGACGTCGAACTCCTTGTCCCAGAAGTCGAGCATCACGCGCTCCAGGCCGCGCTCGTTCATCTGGCCGTGGGCGACGCCGATGCGCGCATCGGGGACGAGCGAGCGCAGGCGTCCGGCGACGCGGTCGATGTCGTGCACCACGTTGTGCACGTAGAACACCTGCCCTTCCCGCAACATCTCGCGCCGGATCGCGGCGACGATCTGCCCCTCGTCGTGGGGACCGACGTAGGTGAGCACCGGATGACGGTCCTCCGGCGGGGTGTCGACGACGGACAGGTCCCGGATCCCCGACAGCGCCATCTCCAGAGTGCGCGGGATCGGCGTCGCGGTGAGCGTGAGCACGTCGACGTTCGTGCGCAGCCTCTTGATCGCCTCCTTGTGGGAGACTCCGAACCGCTGCTCCTCGTCGACCACGAGAAGACCGAGGTCGGCGAAGACGATGTCGGAGCCGAGGAGGCGGTGGGTCCCGATGACGACGTCGACCCTGCCGGCGGCCAGCTCGTCGAGCAGCCGCGCCTGCTCGGCATCCCGGACGAAGCGCGAGAGCACCGCCACCCGCACCGGGAAGGGGGCGAAGCGCTCGGAGAACGTCGCGTAGTGCTGCTGCGCGAGCAGGGTCGTCGGGACGAGGATCGCCACCTGCTTGGCGTCCATCACCGACTTGAAGGCCGCGCGGATCGCGATCTCGGTCTTGCCGTAGCCGACGTCGCCGCAGATGAGACGGTCCATCGGCGCCGCTCGCTCCATATCGGCCTTCACCTCGTCGATCGCCGAGAGCTGGTCGCGGGTCTCGAGGTAGGGGAAGGCGTCCTCCAGCTCGCGCTGCCACGGCAAGTCGGCCGAGTGGGCGTGGCCGCGGGCATCGGCCCGCGCCGCGTAGAGCGTGATCAGCTCGCCGGCGATGTCGCGCACCGCGCGCCGCACGCGCGCCTTCTGCCGGGCGAAGTCGCTCGACCCGAGCCGGTGGAGCTTCGGGTTCTCGCCGCCGATGTAGCGGCTCACCGAATCGATCTGGTCGGCCGGCACGTAGAGCGTGTCGCCCTCCGCGTACTCGACCACGAGGTAGTCCCCCCGCGCGTCGCCGATCTCCCGGGTCTCCATGCCGCGGTAGCGACCGACCCCGTGCACGACGTGGACGACGAGGTCTCCCGCGGCGAGGTCGAGCGCGGTCGCACGGCGGCGCGCGGCGCGCGGCTCCCGGTGCGGGCGGCGCTTGCCGAATAGGTCGGCCTCACCGACGACGACAAGCCCAAGCGCCTCGCTCGTGAACCCTTCCTCGATAGGGGCGACCGTCACCGCAGCCCTCGCGGCGGCCGCGCCGGGAGTCCCGTCGAGACGGGGCAGCGCGAGGTCGCAGCCGGCGAGCACCTCCCGGATCCGGTCGACGGCCCCCTGGGACTCACCGCAGACAAGCACCCGGAAGCCGGCGCCCGAGAGCCGCGCGACCTCGCGCGCGATCCCGGGGACGTTCCCGTGCAGCGACTCCCACGTGGCCGCCGTGAGTTCCGGCCAGTCGCCGCGGAACGCGGTCATCGAGGCCGGGACCGCGCCGAGCGCGCGCCCGAGCGGCGCGAAAGCGCCCGAGGCCGAAGGCGGGGCTCCGCCCCCGTTCGCGGCGCCCCACACCGCCGCGCGCAGCTCTTCGACCTCTCGCGCCATCTCGGTCGCGCGGTCGCCGGCGAGCTTCGGGTCGAGCACCACGACCCTCGTCCCCTCCGGGAGAAGCTCGCGGAGCGTCGGCGGATCCTCGAAGAGGACGCCCAGAAGGGACTCCATCCCCTCGAAGGTGATCCCCTCGGCGATCCGCTCGAGGTCGCCGGCCAGATCGGGGCGCGCCGCCGCGACCTCCGCCGCGCGCCGGCGCACCTCCGCAGTCGGGAGCAGCTCGCGGCAGGGGAAGATCTCGACCCGCTCGACCAGCAAGAGCGAGCGCTGGCTCGCCACGGCGAAGGTGCGCAGCCCCTCGATCTCGTCGCCGAAGTACTCGACCCGGACCGGGTGGTCCTCCGCAGCCGGGAAGACGTCCACGAGCCCCCCGCGCGCGGCGAACTCCCCGCGCCGCTCCACCATATCGGAGCGGCGGTAGTCGAGAGCCGCGAGGCGCGCGATCAGCTCGTCGCGGGCGATCTCGGAGCCGCGCGCGACCACGAGCGGCTCCACGCGCGCCACCTCGGGCGAGGTCGGCTGGATCGCGGCCCTGATCGGAGCGACCACGACGGGCGGAGAGGCGCCCTCGCGCGCCCGCGCGAGGGCGGCCAAGCGGCGCGCCACCGTCTCCGCGCGCGGAGAGAGGCGCTCGTGAGGGAGCGTCTCCCACGCGGGGAACAGCAGCGCGCCGGGCGCCCACGCCGACAGCTCACGGTGCAGGCGCTCCGCCTCGCGCGATCCCGGCGTGACGACGAGCCAGGGCCCCGGCTCGCGCGCGGCCACGGCCGCGACGAGCGCCGCGCGCGCGGGTCCGGGGACGGTCGCGGTGCCACCGCCGGCGAGCACCGACGCAAGCTCGGCGACCGCGCGCGTGCGCGCGACCTCCCCGGCGATCGCTTCGAGTCCCACGCCTGCCGCCTCCCGGACACGCGAACGAGGCCCGGATCCGCTCGGACCGGGGCCTGGGAGAAGACTACCGGCCGCGCGGATCGGATGCGCACCGAGTGGAGGGCGAGCGCCTACGCGCGATCCGCGCGACCCCAGTAGTTGAAGCTCGCCGGCCTCCAGCCGGGGAGGTACATCGTGTCCATCTCGCGGATGCGAAAGCCTCCCTCTTCGAGGAGGGAGGGCACCTGCCGGTTGAGGTTGCAGCCGCCGCCCACGGCCTTCCAGACGGGGTTCAGGCGATCCTGCCACCGGCGGACGCTCTCGTCGGGCGCGCTGCCGTGCTCGCAGAAGAGCAACTCCCCGCCCGGCTTGAGCACGCGCGCAATCTCGCCGAGCGCTCGCCGGACGTCGGGAAGCGTGCAGAGCGTGTAGGTCATGAGCACCGTGTCCGCGCTCCCGTCGGCAAGCGGTATCTCCTCAGCCGGAGCCTTCACGAACTCGACCGGGAATCCCACCGCCCCCACGCGGCCTTCGGCTATGGCCAGCATCTCCGCGGAGGGCTCGAGCGCCCAGACCCGGCTCACTTTGGCGCCGTCGTAGAAGGAGAGGTTCAGCCCCGAGCCGAAACCCACCTCCAGGACCTTCCCCGAGGCGAGGGGCACGACCTTCGCGCGCTGCCGCGTGGTGGGCTTGGATCTGCAGACAAGGTCGACGACCTTCGGCAGAAGAAAGCGATTGTAGAAACCCATCATCCTCGGCCCCCCCTCGGAGTTCGCCCATCGGGACACTCGCCTGCCCCGGCATCCCAGCGCGCCGGTCCGATCCGAGCGCTGCCTGAAATCGAAGCTGTCCCAATGGCGAAAGATCTTGCCGTCGAGAAACTCAAAGCGCGCATCGACCTTCGTATCAGCTCCGCGTTCGGGTGCATGAGCCTCCCCCAATCCGCCCCGGCGCCGCGCGCGGGCTGAAAGATTAGTCGTACCGCGGCCGGCCTGCGGGAAACGGGCGCGCGGCAAACGGGTTCCTGAGTGGGGCCGACCGCGCGCGCGCTCACGCGCGCGGGGCGTTGAAGCGGTTCTGCGCGGCGGCGGCGCCCTCCCGGACGATCTCGAGCGCGGCGTCGGCGGCGATCTCGATCGCCGGGCCGATCGCCTCCTCCTCACGCTTGCCGAAGGCTCCGAGCACCCAGTCCACCGGGTCGCGCCCGGCCGGAGGCCGCCCGATGCCGATGCGCACGCGCGCGAAGTCCTTCGTGTGCAGGGCCGCGACGATCGACTCGAGGCCGTTGTGGCCGGCCGTCCCACCGCCGGACTTCACGCGGACCTCGCCGAGCGGGATGTCGAGGTCGTCGTGGACCACCACGACGAGTTCCGGGGGGATCCGGAAGAAGCGCACGAGCGCGCCGACGGCCTGCCCGCTCTCGTTCATGTAGGTCGCGGGCTTCGCGACGAGGACGCGCAGGGCGTCCTCGCGGACGTCGGCCACCATCGCGCGCAGCTTCGAGAGCCGCAGCCGCACGCGAAACCGGGCCGCGAGGGTCTCGGCGACGCGGGAGCCGCAGTTGTGGCGCGTGCGCTCGTACTCGGGCCCGGGATTGCCGAGCCCGACGATGAGATGAGGGCTCGGGCCGACCACCACGGCGGGGCGCGCCTAGCTCTCGGTCGCGCCCTCTGCGGCCGCTTCGCCGGCCGGCGCGGCGCCCTCCGCGGCCACGCCTTCCGCCGCGGCGGCGGGGGCCGCCTCCTCGGGCTTCTGCGGCACGACGACCGTGACGATGATCTCGTCGGGCGGCGTGAGAACCTCGACGCCCGGAGGAACGGAGATCGCCCCGACCCGGAGGGTCTCGCCGATGCCGAGCGAGGACACGTCCGCGGCGATCCTCTCTGGCACCTCGGTCGGCAGGCAGCGCAGGCTGAGGTTCCACAGGTGGTGCTCGACGATGCCGCCTTCCTTGACGCCGGGTGAATCGCCGGTGAGGTGGATCGGCACCTCCACCTCGATCGCTACGTCGCGCGCGATCTTGAGGAAGTCCACGTGGAGAAGGGTCCCTCGAACCGGGTCGCGCTGCATCTCGCGCGGGAGCGTCAGGTGCGTCTCGCCGCCGACCTCGAGGTCGATCAGGACGTTCCTTCCGGCCTCCGTATGAAGCGCCTGGGAGATCGCGCGGCCATCCACCGCGACCGGGACGGCCTGGATGCCGCGCCCGTACAGGACGGCCGGGACCTTGCCCTGCGCGCGGAGCTTGCGGGCCACTCCCTTCCCGCTGCCCTCCCGCGTCTCAGCCTGAAGACTTACCTCCATCGCGCACACCTCTTTCGGGTCCGGAAGGGAAAGGTTAATGGTACCAGGTCGCCCGGATCCCCTTCCCGGCGGGCCGGGGAGGGCCTCAGCAGCCGAGCGCGAAGGCGAGCGCCTCGCAGACCTCCTCGAGCCGGGCCGCCGAGAGAGCCGTGACGCGGCCCCGCAGCCTGGACTTGGCGATGGTCCTCAGGTTGTCGGCCGACAAGACGCAGTCCCGGGGCATCCCGTCGGCGCGGCCGAGGGCGACCTCCGTCGGAATCCCGCGCGCCGTGGTCGTCGCCGGGACCACCGTGACCCTCGTGAGAAGCGGGATCGCCGAGTCCCGGGTGAGGACGAGAACGGGGCGGCGGCCCTCCTCGCCCGAGGCCCACCAGATCTCTCCCCGCCTCACCAGCACTCCTCCTCGAGCATCTCCCGGGCGGACTCCTCGGCCCAGGAATCGAACTCGTGGTCGGGCGGGAACCTCGTGTATCCCTCGATGAGGCGGCGGTCCTTCTCCGCCTCGGACTCGGCCGCGACGTACCGCTCGACGGCATCCCTGACCAGAGCGGAGCGGGAGCGCCCGGTCTCGCCGCCGAGCCGGTCGAGCCTCCGGACGAGGTCCTCGGTGAGCTGCACGAGTACCTGCTTGCGAGTCACTCCCGCAGCATATCACAAACCATATGGTCGGGGCGCTGTGTCAGTTCTCGCCCTGGAAGATCTCGCTCACCGAGCGGTCCTCGAAAACGGCGAGCATCGTGCGCGCGAGCAGCGGCGCGATCGAGAGCACCGTGACGTTCTCGAGCCGCTTCTCCTCCGGGACCGGCAGCGTATTCGTCACGACCAGCTCGCGAAGCGGCGAGTTCTTGATCCGGTCGATCGCGGGGTCGGACAGGACCGGGTGGGTCGCCGCGGCGAAGACATCGGCGGCCCCGTGCTCCAGGAGCGCACGGGCGCCCCCGGTGATCGTGCCGGCGGTGTCCACCATGTCGTCCACGAGCACGCAGCGGCGGTCCGCGACCTCGCCGACGACCTCGAGGGTCTCGGTGACGTTGCGCGCGTCGGTGCGGCGGCGTTTGTGCAGGATCGCGAGAGGCGCGTGCAGGCGCTGGGCGTACTTGTCGGCGAGGTGCACCCCGCCGGCGTCGGGGGCGACCACCACGAGGTCGCCGTCGAGCCGCTCGTGCAGGTAGTCGGCGATGATCGGAGTCGCGGTGAGGTGGTCGACCGGCTTGTCGAAGAAGCCCTGGATCTGTCCGGTGTGGAGGTCGACGGTGAGCACCCGGTCGACGCCGGCCGCGGTCAAGAGATCGGCGATCAGGCGCGCGGTGATCGGCTCGCGCCCGCGCGCCTTCCGGTCCTGGCGCGAGTAGCCGTAGAAGGGAATCACCGCGCTGATCCGCTTCGCCGACGCGCGCTTTGCGGCGTCGACCATGATGAGCTGCTCCATGATGCTCCTGTTGATCGGCGTGCAGTGCGTCTGGACGATGAAGACGTCGGCGCCGCGCAGGTTCGTCTTGTAGCGGACGTAGATCTCGCCGCTCGCGAACTGATCGATCTCGGCCGAGCCCAGCTCGATCCCGAGGTGCGAGGCGATCTCGCCGGCCAGCTCCGGGTGAGAGCGACCGCCCACCAGCACCATCCGCTTGCGCGTCTCGATCTCCAGCCCGTCCAACGACGCTCCTTCCTCGACTACGTGCTCTTCTTCGCCGGGCGTCGCGCGCCCCCGGTCCGCCCGCGCGCGCTCTTGTTCGACGCCCGAGGGCCGCTTCCCTGCCCGGGTCCGGTCTGAGCCTTCGCGGCGCGCCGCGCCGCCCAGCCCCGGACGTTTCGCTGCTCCGCGCGCTCCACCGCGAGCGCCCCCGCGGGGACGTCGCGCGTGATTGCGCTGCCGGCCCCGGTGTAGGCGCCGCGGCCGACCTTCACCGGCGCCACGAGCATGGTATCGCTCCCGATGAATGCCCCGGCGCCGACGACGGTGCGATGCTTCCGCTCTCCGTCGTAGTTGCACGTGATCGTGCCGGCGCCCACGTTGACCCCGGGCCCGATCAGGGCGTCGCCTACGTAGGAGAGGTGCGGCACCTTGCTCCCGCGCCCGACCGTCGAGCCCTTGATCTCGACGAAGGTGCCGGCTTTCGCGCCGCGGTCCAGACGCGCGCCGGGCCGCAGGTAGGCGTAGGGCCCGACGTTCGCGCCGGGACCCACGCGCGCGCGGTCGAGCACCGAGAAGACCACGCGCGCGCCGCCGGCGACGACCGAGTCGCGCAGGCGCGCGGCCGGCCCGATCTCACATCCCGACCCGATCCGGGTCGCCCCCGAGAGGAAGGTGAGCGGGTGGACCACCGTGTCGCGGCCGATCCGCACGCCGGCGTCGATGTAGGTGAGCGCGGGATGCACGATCGTGACCCCGGCGGCCATCCATCGCTCGTTGATGCGCGCGCGAAGGAGCGCCCCGGCGCGGGCAAGCTGCGAGCGGGAGTTCACCCCGAGGATCTCGGTCGCCTCGGCGGCGGCGAGCGCCTCGACCGTCTCGCCCTTGTCGCGCAGGATCTCGACCACGTCGGTGAGGTAGAACTCGCGCTGACGGTTTCCGCGCCCGACCTTCGTGAGCGCGGCACGCAGCGCCGCGCGGTCGAAGACCCAGACGCTCGAGTTCACCTCGGGGATCGCGCGCTCCGCCGGCGTCGCGTCGCCGTGCTCGACGATGCGCGAGACGAGGCCCGCGGCGTCCCGAACGATCCGGCCGTACCCGGTGGGATCCGCCACGACCGCGGTAAGGACCGTCGCGGCCGCGCGCGCGCGCCGGTGCCGCGCGACGAGCCGGCGAAGCGTCGGGACCTCCAAGAGCGGAACGTCGGCGGGGATGATCAGCACGTCGCCGTCGAAGCGCCCGAGCGCCTCGCCGGCCATGCGCGCGGCGTCCGCCGTGCCGAGCTGGCGGGCCTGGAGCGCAAACTCGAGCGGCCGGCGCGTGAGGCCGCCGGCGGCCTCAGCGACGTCGTCCGCGCCGCGCCCGACGATCACGACGGTCCGTTCTGCGCGGAGCGGGGCCGCCGCCTCGAGCGCGTAGGCGAGGAGCGGCTTGCCGCACAGCTCGTGGAGCACCTTCGGGCGCGCGGAGCGGAAGCGCTTCCCCTCGCCGGCCGCGAGCACGACCGCGGCGAGGGGTCGCCGGGGCGATGAGCGGCGACGGGTCATCCGACGGCGCGGCGCGGGTAGGGAGCTGAGGCACCTCGCAAGGTTCCACCTCTCGCTGGGGCGGGAGGATTCGAACCCCCACCGGACGGACCCAAAATCCGCCGTGCTGCCGTTACACCACGCCCCATCAGGATCCCTCGCCGGTCCGGTCGATGCCCGCGCCGCTCCCAATCATAGGGCAACGCCCGCGGGGACCGAGATCTCGATCGGTCAAGAGGCAGACGGGGGCGGCCGCGCGAGGATCTGAATGGGCGTCCCGCAGGAGACGCGACGGTGGTGTCGAACCGCCTACGAGCCGGCGGCGATGCGCTCGATCATGGCTCGCACCGCGTCGGCCGCTTCCTCCACCTCGATCAGGGGGAACGAGAGTTCGGCCGCGAGAGCACGGTAGGGGCCCGCCCAGATGTCGAAGACGGTGACCGTCGGAGGCCAGGGCTGCTTGGCTCGCAGCGCGGAGATCTCCTCGCAGGCGGCTCGCACCCGAGGCCACTCGTCCGACTCGACCAGATCCGCCAGCAGTAGGAGGTCGATGAGATCACGGAATCGGTCGTTCTGTCGCCCGCCGGAGGGGACCTCGGTGCACGCGTGCAGTTTCTGCGCGATCTGGTATCGGATCGAGATGCAGGGCACGTGGACGGGACCGGTGATGCCAAGAGCATCGAGGGGCACGCCGGGAACCCGGTCGATCTCACGCCCCGTCTCGCCTTCAGTCGCGGCGACCTCGAGCTGCACGGTCCCCCACGAGCGGCCCCGATAGCTCAGCTTGATGTCGAGTCGCTGGGTCGCGGTCCCGGCGATGGACTCCGGTTCGGTGCGCGTCGCGGTGAAGTCGCCGAAGCCGTGGCGGAGCGCGGCATCGAGGCGTCCCAGCATCCCATCGATCGCCTCCCGGTAGGCGGTGTCGTAGTCCTTCGTGGCTCGGGCCCGCAGGCCGAGGCGCAATTCCATCGCGGCTCCACCCTTGAGGAGGAAGAGAGGATCACCCTCCTTGTCGCGAACATGATCCAGCAGGCCCGCCACGACCATGAACGATATCCAGCGCTGCACCCGACCCGGGGCGATGCCTTGTTCACGGGCCAGATCACCGACCCATCGCTGCAAGACCTGCACGTTGCGCGGAGGCCTGCGAGCCGGGTTCATGGGTGGGCCGCCGCCGGTGCTCCGGCATGCCGTATCCCGCGCGCAGACGGACTCCGTCGGCTCTCCCTCATGAGCGTCCGGAGTTCTGCAGGTGCAAGGAGTCCGCGGCGCCGGGCCGTGTCCATCGCTTGCTCGACGAGGTGCCTTCCAAGGTCCGCCTCGACACCGTCGAGGATCGCCCGGTACACAGTCACGATCGGGATGCCCTCGTACCGGGTCAGGTCACCCGGGTCAAGGTCTCTGCGGTGCAGTCGGTACATGAGCGGCACTTCGCGCCTGAGGCGGTAGCGGGCAGGGACGGTGACGTGGATCCGAGCGGGGTTCACGTCGCAGAGTCCGTGCAGGTCGAGAGCCGTCTCGTGGCTCAGGACCGCCGTCGTGCGCGGCCACAGCGCGGCCTCCATGTACTGGTCGAGGGCAGTGGTGGGAACGACGGGGAAGCGGTAGACGCCGCGAGCCACCCGGGTCAGCAGACCACGGTGGTGCATGATCCTGAGATGCGCCGGGTCGACCCCGGCTGCCCTGGCGTCGTCGGCGGTGATGTAGCCGTACTGTTCGTTCGCCGCCTCGAGAAGCCCTGCATACACGCGTCCCGGCATGCCAACATAGTATCAGAGTGTAACACTTATGGCAACCCCCCGGCGCCGGTAGGACCCTCGACCCTCGCGTCGAACGGCCTCATGGCGTCTCCCTTCTGATGGCGCGCCAGGCCGCGTCGGCGAGCGCGCGCGCGGCGCGCGGGGCGGGGGTCGTCGCTCGGCCGGCGAGGCGGTGGCGCGCGAACTCCTGCGCGGGGCCGAGCCACAACGAGATGAGCAGATCGACCGGGAGGTCCCCGATCTCCCCCGCCTCCACGTGCGGCGCGAGCCACGCCGACACCGTTCGCAGGAAGGCGCGATTCAGGTCGCGCAGCGCGCGCTCGCTCGCGCGGGCGACCTCCGGCTCTCGCGAGCGCATCAGGTAGCGCGCGGTCGCCCGGTTGTCCTCGACCCACCGGAGGTGGAAGCGGACGACGGCGCGCACGCCCGCCCTCGCCCGCCGGTGGCGCTCGAGTTCCCCGAGGAAGCCCGCCTGATACGCGCAGAGGCTCTCGAGGTACAGCGTCCCGGCGATGTCCTCCTTGCTCTCGAAATGGTGGTAGATGCTGCCCGTGCTCGCTCCGGAGCGCTCCCGGATGTCTTCGATCGTCGCCGCGGCGACCCCGCGCTCGAGGAAGCACGCGAGCGCGGCATTGAGGATGGCCGCGCGCCTCCTTCCCGACCCTCTCCCGGCCGGAGCGCCGGCCGGGAGGGCGCTCACCGGTCGGCGACCTTCAGCTCCATGACCACGCGCCCCCATCCCCCGCACCTCACGCCGACGTCCGGGCACCCGAGCCGGTTGAAGCGCATCTCGCTCGGATCCACCCCGGCGTAGAGCAGCTCGTTCGAGGTGAAGATGAGCGGAGCCACGGCCGCGAGCGCGTAGACGCACATCCGCTTCGGGCACAGCTTCGAGATCACGTTGCCGGCCCCGTCGAAGACGAACCGGTCGCCGACCTCGTGACCGCTGTTGCAGCCGTGAGACTCGACGACCTCGGCGACGATCGTCTTGCTCATCAGCTCCGGGGTCCTGCGCAGGACTTCCTCGTTCCTCGGGTTCCCCCGGAAGAGCGCCATGTCCTCCTCGGAGTATCCGAGGCGATCCTGGACGGCGCTCCACACGTGCTCTGGGATTCCCGGCTCGGCCACGGCGCACCCCTTCCTCGCCCCGACTCGACGGCACACGGAGGCAGCTAGAACACTATTCTAGAACAACGTTCTAGGCAACCCCGCCGGCGACCGCTGGGACCGCCTCTATTGGGCCAGGATCCGCGCGCCGGTCGAAAGCGACTGCGCGACCTCGACGCGGGCGAACTCCCGCGCGGCGCGCGCCGCAACCTCTCGCGCGTGCTCCTCGTCGCGGGCGAGGCCCATCCAGGCGGGACCGCTCCCGCTCTGCACCGCACCGACGGCCCCCGCGGCGAGCAGCGCTTCGCGCGCGCCGGAGAGCCCCGGCAGCAGAGCCTCGGCCGCGGGCTCGAGGTCGTTCCGCAAGCTCGCGGCCAGCCGGTCGAGGTCCCCGCGCGCGAGCGCGTCGGCCACCTCCCACGGGTCGCCGAGCCCGGGTCCCCCGAGGTCGTCGAAGCGCGCGTAGACCTCGGCCGTCGAGAGCGCGGCCCCGGGCACCGCGATCACCCACCAGAGCGGGAGGCGGCACGCCAGGGGCGCAAGGATCTCACCGGTCCCCTGGATGCCGGCGGTCCCGCCGCGCACGCAGAACGCAACGTCCGAGCCGACCTGCGCGCCGACGGCCTCGAGAGCCTTCCGGGACAGGCCGCACCCCCATAGCTCGTTCAGCCCGACCAGGGCGGCTGCCGCGTCGGCGCTCCCGCCGGCGAGCCCGGCCGCGACCGGAATGCGCTTCGCGAGGCGCAGGGCCGCGCCGTCCGTCGCGCCGGTCGCAGACGCCAGCGCGCGCGCAGCGCGCATCGCGAGGTTGTCTTCTCCACCGGGGACGGCGCCCGGCGGCTCCACCGAAAGGCCCAGGCCGGCCGCCGGATCGAGCCGCAGGTCGTCGGCGAGCGACACCGCTTGCATGACCGAGGAGATCTCGTGCAAGCCGCTCGCGCGGCGCGGGCCGACCGACAAGAAGAGGTTGATCTTCGCCGGCGCCTCGACCCTCACGGTCGCCCCCCGAGAGCGCCGGCCGGCAGCGCGCGCGCGAGCGCGGCGAACTCCTCGAGCCCGAGGGTCTCGGCGCGCGCGGAGCCGTCCACGCCGGCGCGGTCGAGCGCGGCTTGGAGCGCCGACGGCTCCATGCCGGCGCCGCGCAGGGCGCTCCGGAAGGTCTTGCGCCTCTGCGCGAAGCCGGCCTCGATCACGCGGAAGATCCGCTCGCGGCCCCCCGCGACGGGCGGGCGCGCGCGCCGCACCACGCGGACGATCACCGAGTCGACGCCCGGCACCGGGAGGAATGCGCGCCGGGAGACGCGCGCGGCGAGCGCCGCCTCCGCCAGGTAAGCGATCTTCGCGCTCACGCCGCCGTAGGCAGGCTCGCCGGGTCCGGCCGCGAGCCGCTCCCCCACCTCGCGCTGGACCATGAACGTGTACTCCCCGATCCCCGGGCACTCGACGAGCAGCCGCAGGACGAGCGGCATGGCGATCCCGTACGGGAGGTTCGAGACCATCTTGGTCGGGCGCCCCGCCGTGAGCACCCCGGCCTCGAGCGCGAGCGCGTCTCCCCAGACGAGGCGGACCGGCGCGCCGGCGAGCACCTCGCCGAGCGCCGGGGCGAGCGAGCGGTCCAGCTCGACCGCGGTCACCGAGGCGCCGGCCGCGACGAGCGCGAGAGTGAGCGCGCCGAGCCCGGGCCCGACCTCGAGCACGCGGTCGCCGGGCGCGACGCCGGCGAGCGCGACGACCTTGCGGACCGTATTCGGATCGACGACGAAGTGCTGCCCGATTCCCTTGCGGGGGCGAAGCCCGTGCCGGGCGAGGAGCGCGCGCGTTTCCCGGGGGCCGAGGAAGGCCCTACCACTCGATCTCGACGCGGATGAGCCCCTTCCCGAGGGGCGCGAGCCGCGCGAAGGCCTCATCACTGAGGTCGATGATACGGCCCTTGCCGTACGGACCGCGGTCGCGGATCACGACGTTCACCGTGCGTCCGTTTTCGCGGTTGCGCACGCGCACGACCGTGCCCATCGGGAGGGTGCGATGGGCCGCGGTGAGCCCGCTCGCGCCGTACCAGCTCGCGGTGCCGTTCTGGGACCCCCGGTCGCACCGGCAACGGGGGAAGTGAGCGCCGATCGAGATCACCCGGTCCCGCGCCGGCCGCACGACCTTGGATCCGAGCAACCGCCGCGAGACGCGGATCCCGTCCACGTAGACGGACCGGTACCGAAGGACTCGCATGCCTTGCCGGCCGACCTGCGAGGTGCGCCGGAGTCCGTACTCGAGGCGGAGGTCCCGGCGCCGCGTCGTGTCGAAGGCGATCGCCTGCTGCACCTGCTCCACCCGCACGCCGACCCGGAGCACCCGGATGACCATCCCGGCAGACGGGGCGACCCCGAGTCCCGGGCGGACCTTGTCCTTCGGGCCGCGCTCGACGCCCATCTCGGCGAGGACCCTCCCGACCGTGGCGGCATTGGTGATGACGCGCTCGGTCTTGCCGTCGTGGACGACCCGCAGGGCGACCGCGCGCCGGTAGGTGATGGTCATCCCCTCCGAGACCCGCGCGGAGCGCGAGGGCCGGACGGAGTCGGCGAGTGAGTTCCGCACGTTGATCTCGCCGAGGACGTCGTCGACCGTGAGGCTGGTGACGATCACCCGGCGCGGCTTGCCGTCCAGCAGGATCGTGATCGGCTTGGCGCGAAAGACCCGGATCACGAGACCGTCGGTGAGGTCGGCGGAAAGGGCCGGCTCGACCCGGTCGGCCGGGCCGACGGAGACGCCGGCGCGCCGGAGGGCGTCGCCCACGGAGAAGGCGAAGGTCCGGACGGCGACCGGCCGGCCCTCGACGTTCACCACGACGCTCTTCTCGAGGGAGGCGTAGGCGGTCGCCCCCGTCGCGAGCACCACGACGAGCGCGCCGCGGAGCAGTTTCCTGCGCACGGTCCCCTTTCTTGACCGGTTCCTCGACCCCGCCGGTCGAGTCTCCCGTCACCCCAGGCCCGCGCAGGGCCGCGCGGAGGCTACCAAAGACCCAGGGCTTTCACCAAACCCGACAAATCGCCGGGGTGATCGGCAGTCTCTCTCGGCGCGAGCCCGACCGGGCCCTACGGAGATGTCCGGCCGCGCGGGCTGTCAGACGTGTCTGACGCGTCAGACAGGCCCCCCAGCAGAGATGGAAGGGGGAGCCCGAAGAGCCGGCGCGCGTTCTCGCTGGTCGCGCGCGCGGCCTCCTCGGTCGAGACGCCCTTGACGGCGGCGAGGGCCTCGACGACGTGGCGGACCCAGGCGGGCTCGTTGGGACGGCCTCGGTGCGGGACGGGGGCAAGGAAGGGGGAGTCGGTCTCGGCCACGATGCGCTCGAG
Organism: Acidobacteriota bacterium; assembly: GCA_016208485.1. GTDB lineage: Bacteria > Actinomycetota > AC-67 > AC-67 > AC-67 > JACQXY01. The sequence goes on from JACQXY010000072.1 coordinate 39,744, forward strand.
CGGGATCGCCGCCGCGGAAGCGCGCACCCCGGCCGCGTTCTTGAAGGTCACCGTCCCGCTGAAAGAGATCGTCGCGCCGAGCGCCAGGGCCCGCAGGGCGCTCTCCTCCGATCCGGACCAGCAGTGGAAGACGAGCCGCTCGGGCGGGCCCTCCGTCTCGAGGGTCGCGAAAGTGTCCTCCCAGGCCTCCCGCGTGTGGATCACGAGGGCCTTGCCGGCGCGCTTGGCGAGGCGAACCTGCGCGCGGAACACCCGGCGCTGGTCGGCGCGCGGCGAGTTGTCGTAGTGGTAGTCGAGGCCGGTCTCCCCCACCCCGACCACGCCCGGGAGGCGGGCAAGCGACTCCAGGTGCGCGAGCGCCTCCTCGGTCCCGTTCTTGGCGTCGTGGGGATGGAGCCCGACGGTCGCGTAGAGGTCGGGGTGGCGCGCGGCTGCCTCGATCGCCCTCTCACTGGACGCGATGTCCACGCCGACCGTGACGACCCAGGCGACTCCCGCGGCGCGCGCGCGCGCCACCGCGCCGCCGGCGTCCTCGAGCATGTCGAGGTGGCAGTGAGTGTCGACGACCGCGGAAGGCGCGGAGGCCGGCCCCGCGGTCTCGCCGGTCACGGCTCGACGCGCGGGAAGAGCGGCGCGCCGCGACGAGTCGCCGCGCCCGGCGCGAGGCCTCCCCAGCGCGCGGCGTCCGGCAGGCGCTGCGCCCCGAGCGGCTCGGGGACCCCGAGCGACTCCCACAGACGCGCGCACGCCTCCGGCATGAACGGCGCCAGGTGCAAGGCCACGATCCGAAGCGTCTCCGCCGCGCTCCACAGGACCGCGCCGAGCCGCCCGCGCTCCGGCGGGTCCTTGAGCTTCCAGGGAGAGGTCTCGACCAGGTACCCGTTCGCGCGGCGCACCACAGAGTCCACCGCCTCGAGCGCCTCGTGGACAGCGAAGCGGCCCATCGCGTCCGAGTAGGCATCGACCGCGCGCGCCGCGGTCTCCTCCAGACCTCGCTCCGCCTCGCCCGCATGCCCCCCGGGGTCGGGGACGCGCCCATCGAAGGACGAGGCGATCATCGCGAGCACGCGGCTCGCGAGGTTCCCGAGACCGTTCGCGAGCTCGGAGTTGTAGCGGGCAAGAAGGGACTCCCAGGAAAAGCTCCCGTCCTGCCCGAAGGCGATGTCGCGCATGAAGTAGTAGCGGACGGCGTCAACGCCGAAGACCGCCACCAGCTCGTCGGGGTGGATGCCGGTGAGATTGCACTTCGACATCTTCTCCCCGCCGACGAGGAGCCATCCGTGCGCGAAGACAAGCGCGGGGGGCTCGATCCCTGCGGCGTGGCACATCGCGGGCCAGGTGATCGCATGCTGGCGGAGGATGTCCTTGCCGATCAGGTTCACGCCTGGCCAGAGCGTCCGGAACGCCTCCCCGTCGGGGTAGTCGATCGCCGTCACGTAGTTGAGCAGCGCCTCCAGCCAGACGTACATGACGTGCTTCGAGTCCCAGGGTAGTGGGATCCCCCATGAGAACGAGGTCCGAGAGAATGAGATGTCCTCGAGCCCCAAGCGCACAGCCGAAGCGACCTCGTTGAGGCGCGCCGCGGGGGCAACCGGCGCCGGCGTGCGTGCGTAGTAGTCGCCCAGAAGCCAGTCCGAGTACTTCGACAGGCGGAAGAAGTAGTTCTCCTCTGAGAGGGTCTCGACCGGGCGGCCGTGGATCGGGCAGGCGCCGTCGACCAGATCCTTCGCCTTGTAGAAGTCCTCGCACGCAACGCAGTAGGGCCCTTCGTAGCGCCCGAGGTACACGTCGCCCCTCTCGAACAGCTCCTGCCAGAACGCCTGCGCGCGGGTCTCGTGACGCTCGTCTGTCGTGCGGATGAAATCGTCGTTCGAGATCCCCAGCCGCTTCCACAGCGCCACCCAGTCGGGCACGATCCGGTCGCACCAGGCGCGCGGGTCCAGGCCACGCTCTTCGGCTGCGCGCATCACCTTCTGCCCGTGCTCGTCTGTGCCGGTCAGGAAGTGGGTCTGGTGCCCACACAGACGGTGGTAACGGGCAGCGACGTCGGCGGCGATGGTCGTGTAGGCGTGCCCGATGTGCGGCACGTCGTTGACGTAGTAGATCGGCGTGGTGACGTAGAAGCTCTCGCTCACGTGCTGCCTCGCGCCCCTGGGACCATTTGGAAGGTGAGGCTACCAGAGGCCATAATCCGGGGCGACGGGATTGCTGCCGAAGGCCGGCCTCGGCGGGACGGCCCGAGGAGATCGTGGGATCAGGGGGGAGATCGTGGACGCGAGACCCACGGGCGTCAGCCGCAAGGTGGACGACCTCGGGCGCATCGTGCTCCCCGCCGAGCTGCGGCGCTCGTTCGACATCCGCGAGGGAGACCTGATCGAGATCTCGGTCAAGGACGAGCACATCCTGCTCGCCAAGGTCCGGTCCACCTGCACCTTCTGCGGCGGCAGCGAGGGGCTCCGCGCCTACCGCGATCGCCCGGTTTGCGCCTCCTGCCTCGCCGAGCTGAAGCGCTTCTGATCCGCGCGTTCGCGACTTCCCGGCGGCTCCGGACAGGCAGGACAGTCCACGATGTTCCGCACGGACCCGACCCGCCGGGCAGGGAGGACCGCTCCCAACCGCGAACTGGTTGGTGATGAGACCAGGAGCGGGGCGCGGCGCGGCGGGAATCCTCCTCGCCCTATCGATCGTCGCCCCCTCCCTCGCCCGGTCCCCTGCCGGGGCCGCCTCCTCGACGCTCATCGCCGGCGCGTTCGCTCCGCAGTCCCCAAGCGAGGACGGCCCGGGACTCCCCCCGCCTGCGTTCGGCTCGCTGTCGGCAACCCGCGCGACGGCCGATCGCGACGACGCCGCATCGGGCCGCCAGACTCACGTGCTGTACTTCGTGCCGAAGGACCGGATCGATCGGCAGCTCGACACGTCCGGGGCGATCGGGCGCTCGGTGGCGGCGATGACCGACTGGTTTCAGGACCAGGCCGGCAGGCACCCGCGCCTCGACCTCACCCTCGAGGGTTTCCTCGATGTGACCTTCGTCGCCGGCTCCAAGCCCGCCGCGTCCTACAGGGCCGCGAGCGGCGATACCTTCCTCGACGCGATCGCGAGCGAGCTGCAGCAGCGAGCCGGCCTGAACAGCGCGTCGAAGCGCTACCTCGTCTACGCAGAGATCCCTGGGAGGAGCACCTGCGGAGAGGGATTCTGGCCGGGGCGCTTCGCGGCGGTGTACCTTGGCGCCTCGTCGGGGTGCGGAGCCCGGGAGCTCGCGCAGTCCCCGACGGCCGGCTCGGCCGGCAAGGCCGAGGCGATCGCCGCGCAGGAATGGATCCACAACGAGGGCGCGGTGCCTGCCGTCGCCCCCCACGCCTGCGCGATCGGCCCCGGCCACGTTTGCACCGGAGCGCTCGCGCTCGCGGGACTCGATCCGGAGGCGCCCGACGTGATGTTTCCGTACATCAACGGGCCGCTCTCAGCGAAGCGCCTCGACCCGGGCCGCGACGACTACTACGGCCACCGCTGGCCGACCGCCGACGTAGCGGACTCACCCTGGCTGGAATGAGCACGGCGGCGCTTCGGATCCGCTACTCCTCGCGCTCGGCATCGAGCACCGCCTGGTAAACGGCCCGCTTCGGCACGCCCGCCTCGGCCGCGACCCTCGCGATCGCCTCTTTCTTCGGAACCCCCTCCTCCACGAGCGCGAGCGCGCGCGCCGCGAGCCGGCCGGGATCCGCCGGCGCCTCCTCCGGCGCCACCCCCTCGACGACGAGGGTGATCTCGCCGCGCGGCGGCGACTCGCGCACGCGCTCCATTATCTCCGAGAGCCTCGCGCGCACGACCTCCTCGTGGATCTTGGTCAGCTCGCGCGCCAGGGCGGCGCGCCGGTCGCCGAGGACCGCGATCATCGCCTCGATCGACTCCGCGATCCGGTGCGGGGACTCGAACAGCACGATCGTGCGCCCCTCGCGCGCGAGCGCCTCCAGGCGGCGCCGGCGCGAGGAGCCGGTGCGCGGCAGGAACCCTTCGAAGACGAACCGCGCCGTCGGCAGCCCCGACACCACGAGAGCGGCGACGAGCGCCGAGGGACCGGGAACCGTCTCGACCGGCAGGCCGGCCTCTACGCATGCCGCGACGAGCCGTTGCCCGGGGTCCGACATCCCGGGGGTCCCGGCGTCGGAGACCAGGGCGACGCGCGCGCCGGCGGCGATCGCGCGCACGAGCTCGGGCGCGCGGCGGCGCTCGTTCTGCGCGTGGAGCGGAACGAGGCGGGCCCGGCTCGGCGCGCGGGTGAGGAGCGCGCGGGTCACCCGCGTGTCCTCGCAGGCGATGATGTCGGCGTCCGCGAGCGCGCGCGCCGCGCGCGGCGACAGATCGTCGAGATTGCCGATCGGGGTGGCGACCACCCTGAGCGTGCCGGTCACCGCTTCACGCCTCCGTTCGCCGCGCGCAGCCCTTCCTATACTGTACGGGGCGCCGCGCCGAGCAGCCGCCCGCCGAGACCTTTGGACGAACACCACGAGTCGACGAGTCCGGCCGGAGCCGAACCGCCCGAGCCTCCGGTCGCCGCGGCGCGCCCCGGGAGGCTCGCCGGCTCGCCGCTCGCCGGACTGCTGCTCCGCCCGCTCGCGCGGCCCGACGTCCTCGTCCCGCTCGCCATCACCGTGGCATCGCTCGCCATCCACCTCGCGCGGCTCGGGAACCCGCACGGGGAGATCCCGCTCGACGAGCGCCACTACATCCCCGACTCCCGCGACGTCCTGCGCTTCGGGACCGAGAGCGACGTGCGCGTCCCGTCCGGCGACGGAGCCTTCGTCGTTCACCCACCGCTCGCCAAGATGTTCATCGCGGCCGGCATGAAGATCTTCGGCACCGCCGACCCCGTCGGGTGGCGGTTCTTCGGCGCGGTGTTCGGGGCGCTCGGCTCGCTCGTGATCTACCTCATCGCGCGGCGGCTGTGGGGCTCGCGCCGGACGGCCGCTCTCGCCGGAGTCCTGCTCACCGTCGAGGGGCTCTGGTTCGTGCAGTCGCGCGTCGCGATGCTCGACATCTACGTGTCCTTCTTCCTGCTGGTCGCCCTCTGGCTGCTGCTCGAGGACCGCGCCCGTCCAAGCGCCGGGGGCATTCGCTGGTGGCGAGTCGGGTCCGGGGTCGCCGCGGGACTCGCGCTCGCGAGCAAGTGGGGCGCCGTTCCGACGCTCGGCGTTCTCACCGTCCTCGCGCTCGTGTGGGAGATCGGACCCGCGCTCGGCCCGCGCCTCCGGAGGCTATGGGCGGCGATGGGACCTCAGGAGGAACGGTCCGGCGGCGGGGGCACGCCCCTCCCGGGAGAACCGACGGAGGCCGGGGCGGAGGCCGGTCCCTCGTTCGCCGGCGCCCCGGCCAGACCGCTCCGGCGCGCGGCGGCCGTCCTGGGGACCTTCGTGGCCCTGCCGGCGGTGATCTACGTCGCTACCTACACCCCGTGGCTCCTCGACTCGAAGCGCTACCTCCCTCCGCGCTGCGTGGGGAAGGGACCGGTGTCCGGTTGGGTCTGCTACCAGCGCGAGATCTACGACTTCCACAAGAATCTCGAGAAGTTCGACAAGGACGTCAAGCCGAAGCACCCCTACTTCAGCGAGGTGTGGACCTGGCCGTGGATCGGGCGGCCGGTCGTGCACTACTACGAGACGCGCGGGACGGGCGCCCTCCAGCGCGACTCGGAGATCGTGGGGCTCCCGAACCCGGTGATCTGGTGGGCGGGATTCCTGGCCGTCGTCCCGCTTTCGGTCCGGGCGCTCCGGCGGCGAGCGGGCCGCGACCCGGTTGCGAGACTCCTCGCTGCGCTGTTCGCCGCCAACTACCTCGCGTACCTCGTTCCGGGGTTCTTCGGGCGCCCGGCGTTCCTCTTCTACGCGACCCCGATAGTCCCGGTCCTCGTGCTCGCGGTCGTCCACGTTCTCCGGAGCCTTGGGGAGCGCGGCGGGCGATGGCGCATCGTCGCACCCGCGTACACGGTCCTCGCGGTCCTCGCCTTCGTGTATTTCTACCCGGTGCTCGCCGCCTCCTGGATCCCTCACGGAGGCGCCTCCGGATGGCAGGGCCACATGTGGTTCGGCGACGCGCTGAGAGGCGATTGCGTGGCGGCCGGGATCAAGAAACTCTGCTGGATCTGACGGATCGAAGGCGGCGCAGGACCGATTGCCGATGGTTCGTGTTCCGGATCTTCGTATTTACCCCGGTTTCCTTGAGCGCGTTGGTTGCTCTCGGAACGGGAATGAAGGATTATCGGGGTTCACGGCGAAAGACTGTTTGACATGACCCCGAGCGATGCCCTCTCCCGCAGCTACGAGCGCCTGCGCCTCGTCGTGCAGCGCGCCGCGGAGGACGTCGTCCGCGATCGGGATGAGGCGAGCGATGTCGCGAGCGAGACCTTCCTCGCACTCATCGAGCAGGGGCCGGCCGACGAGGCGGTCCACCTCGCGTGGCTCCGCACGACCGCGCGCCGGCGCGCGCTCAACCGGCTGCGCAGGCTCCACCGCCACGTGCCGCTCGGGGACCACGATATCGCGGTCGACGATCGGGAGCCGCTCGACGGCGTTCGCGAGCTGATCGCCTCGGCGCTCGTGCGCCTGCCCGAGCGGGACCGCCAGGCCCTGGAGTCCCGTGTCGTGCGCGAGGAGAGCTACAACGACCTTGCGAACCACCTCGGCGTGTCGAGCGAGCAAGCGCACTTGATCGTCCACCGCGCCGGCATCCGCCTCCGGCGCGAGGTCGTCCGCGGACTGGCGGAAGCCCACGGCGCGCCGGAGACCTGCACCCGGAGCCTCATCCGCAGGTTCGCCGAGAGCCGGGAGGGAGCGGCACACGTCGAGTGCAAGCCCTGCCTCTCTGTGGGCGAGGAGATCGCCGCCCTGCGAACCGCGGTTTCGAACCTCGCGGTCCTCCCGCTCGGGCGCCCGGCCCTGAGTCTGCTCGACCGCATGGCCGTCGCGGCGCAGCGGCTCGGGGGCCTGATCGACCGCCCGAGGGGGCAGGCGATCGCCGCGGCGCTGGCGCTCGCCGTGTCCCTCGGCAGTACCGGGGTTCCCTCGGTCCGTCCCTCCCCGATTCCCCGACCGGCAACCACCGGTATCCCGGCGAGCGGGACGCTCGCGGAACTCGCCGCGAGCCGGCCGGCATCCGGCCTGCCGGCGCCGGGAATCCCGAGGTCGACCGGTCAGGGGATCCAGGAGGTTCGCCGCGCGACCGACCCGTCGGGAGACGAGCACGTGTTGCCGCGCGCGCCCACGCTCACCCACCCCCTGTGGATCCCGGACGCGATCGGAACGGGGAATCGCCGCGCCGACCTCGACGCGACGTCGTTCGAGGTTGGCACCCTGGCCGAGGACGGCCGCACGGCGGGGCTCGGGTTCTCCCTCCAGACGGTCGGGCTGCCCTTGGAGCACGGCGGCCGGTTCACGGTCGACTGGCGTTTCCGGTCCGTGCACCAATGCTCGGCGACGCTCACGGTCACCCGGCGGGAGGACGAGGACCCCGTTGGGTCGGTGCTGACCTCCTGCACCCTGAACACGCTCAGCCCGACCCCGACTGAGGAGGAGATCCAGGTCCCGGTCCGGGTCTCCGGGCACACCATGGAGATCGCGGTTCCGTTCGGTGCCATGGGGAACCTCGGGCGGGCATTGCACCACTCGGGGGCCTGGCTCACGACCATGACTGCCGCCACCGCGACCGCCGCTTCGAGCATCCCGGTCGTTCCCACGACCGACCGGATCCCGGACAGCGGGTCGCTCACCTACGCGATCGGCTAGTACGGCATATCGGCCGCCTTCGGTCGGCCGGTACATCCGCATTCCGGGCGAGTCGCTCGGGTAGCTAGTCCATCCGGAGATCCGAGCCGGTCCCAAACCACCACCTTGAGCCATTGGCTCCGGCCGCGCGCGGCCGCACCATGAACACAACCTGGACGAAGGCCGGCTCTCACCGAGCCCGCTCGCCCCCGGGTACCGAAAGGTGCCTTCGCCGGGTGGTGGGGGGTGAGCATGGGCAGAATCCCGGCCCGGCCGCCGGGTCCGGCGGCGCCTCCGGGCGCGCCGCCCGACGGCGACGGCCTCTCGGCCTCTCGCCGGCCTCCCGCCGAGATCTGGTTCGGCACGCCGGCGCCCTTCCTCGGCACACCGGTCGATGCCGTGCGCGCGGCCGGGCGGGGGACGCCGGCGATCTCGGTGGTCGTTCCCCTGCTGAACGAGGCTCCCACGTTACGCGCGCTGCACGAGCAGGTCGGTCGGGTCCTCGACGCAGGGTCCGCGCCGTGGGAAATCCTCTTCGTCGACGACGGCAGCTCCGACACCTCCCCCGACGAGCTGGTGTCGATCGCGAGGAAGGACGACCGGGTCCGCATCCTCCGACTGAGGCGCCACTTCGGGAAGGCGGCCGCGCTCTCCGTCGGCCTTCGCGAGGCAGCGGGCCGGATCGTCGTCACGATGGACGCCGACCTGCAGGACGACCCCGCGGAGATCCCGGCGCTCGTCGAGAAGCTCACCGGCGGATACGACCTGGTCAGCGGCTGGAAGGAGCGGCGCCGCGACTCCCAGGTGCGGGTGGCCGCCTCACGGGTGTTCAACTGGGCAACCGGGCGGCTCTCGGGGCTTCGGATCCACGACGGGAACTGCGGCCTGAAGGCCTATACGGCCGAGTGCGCCCGGGAGCTGGCGCCGGCGTGCCGGGGCGAGCTCCACCGCTACCTCCCCGTGCTAGCGAACGCCCGGGGGTTCCGCATCGGGGAGATCCCGGTCCGCCACCGTGAGCGGTCTCAGGGGCGCTCGCGCTACGGGGTGGAGCGCTACGCGCGCGCGGCGCTCGACCTCCTCGCTACGACGTTTGCGACCCGCTACGGAGCCCGGCCGATGCACCTGCTCGGCGGCCTGGGCGCGCTGGCCGCGATCGCCGCGTGCGCCATCGCGGGGTCGGCGGCCGCCGGCTTGGGCCCGCCGGCCGCCCTGCTGGGCGCCGCGGCATTCTTCGGAGTCGCCGCGCTCAACCTCGTGCTCGCCGGCTTGCTCGCCGAGATCCTCGCCGGCTCGCGCGACGGGCGCGTCCCGTACTCGAGAGTGCTCGTGCTCCCCGAGAGCGGAAACAGCGCCCAAGCGTCCAAGGAGTGGCCGTGAGCGCGAGCGTGGACGTGGAGCGGGCCCGCAAGCCCGTCAAGACCCTGTTCGGGTGGCTCCTGTTCCGGCGCATCTCACTCCCGCTTTCGATTCGGGTCGCGCGGGGAGGACGAATCCGTCCCGCGCACCTGACGGCGCTCGGGCTCGCGCTCGGGCTGGCCGGCGCAGCGTCCTTCGCCCTCGGCACGCGCGCCGGGCTGCTCGCCGGCGCCGGGCTCGCGCTCGTCGCGAAGCTGCTCGACGCGATGGACGGGGAAGTCGCCCGGGCGACCCGCCGCGACACCCGGGCGGGCTACGTCGCCGACGGGCTCGCCGACCGCCTCCGCGACACCTCACTCATCGTCGGGGCGGGCGTGGGCCTGCACAGGACCGGCTTCCCGGGAGCGCTCTCCTGGACGCTCGCCGCGGCCACCGGCTACCTCGCGTTCTTCTATGTGAGCGGGGCGTTCCCCGCCCACTGGCGCGAGGTGCGCTCGCCCGGTGATCTCGCCGGAAAGCACATGTTCCTGGTCGCTCCGGGGATCCGCCTCGGCGCCGGGGACACGCTCGCGGTCCTCGTGGCGGCGGCGGCGGTGGCCGGCCGGATCGAGTGGTTCTTGCAGACCTCCGCGGTGGCTGCGCCGGTCGCGCTGGCGCTCAAGATCGCCCGCCTGTTCCGCCTGAGGCCCTGGGAGGCCGAGGCGCCCCTCCCGCCGCAGGGCGCCGAGCGCGCGGGGAGACGGACGTGAAGCGGATCGTCCTCGTCGGGCCCGGACCGGCCACCCGCGGCGGGATTGCCCAGTTCAACTCCCACCTCGCGACCGCGCTCGCGCCGCGCGCCTGGGTCTCGGTGATCTGCTTCCGCCGGCTGTATCCGGCGTGGACGCTCCCCGGGCGGGACGAGCGGGAACCCTCGCCGGTCAGGCTGCCCGTCCCGGTCGAGCCCACGCTCGTCGCCTGGCGTCCCGGAACCTGGCGCGCGGCCGCGCGCCGCCTGGAGGAGATCCGGCCGGACGCGGTCGTGCTGCAGTGGTGGCACCCGGCCTTCGGTCCGTGTCTGCGCTCGCTCGCGCGCGGCGCGCGGCGCGCCGGAGCGACGGTCGCCTTCGTGGCGCACAACGTCGAGCCTCACGAGCGACTGCCCGCGGCGCGCTTCCTCACGCGCGGAGCGTTCGCGACGGCCGATCGGGTGCTCGCGCTCTCCGAAACCTCGGCGGAGGACGCGCGCCGGATCGCCGCGGCGCCGGTCGAGGTTCTCGACCTTCCCCCGTTCCTCCACTTCCGGCGGTCGCCCGCCACTCGCGCGCTGTGGCGCGACCGCATCGGCGACGGGGCGCCGATCATCCTCTTCTTCGGCTGCGTCCGGCCCTACAAGGGACTTGGGGACGCGGTCCGCGCGATGCCGACGGTGCGGCGCCACGTTCCGGGCGCGATCCTCGTCGTGGCCGGCCGGTTCTACGAGCCGGTCGCGCGGTATCGCGCGCTCGCCGCGCGGCTCGGACTCGACGGCGGGGTCCGGCTGTTCCCGGGATACGTCCCGAACGACGAGGTCGGCGGGCTCCTCTCCGCCGCCGACGTGATCGTGCTCCCCTACCGGTCGGCGTCCCAGAGCGGAGTGCTCCCGCAGGCGCTCGCTTTCGGACGACCGGTCGTCGCCACCAGGGTCGGGGGCATCCCCGAAGCGCTCGCCGGGCGCGGGCTCCTCGTCCCGCCGTCCGCGCCCGAGGCGCTCGCCGAAGGCCTGATCCGCGCGCTCGACGGCGGCGCGCAGCCGCCCTCGGTCTGCCCCGACGGATGGGACGCGTGGCGGGACGCGATCCTGCGACTGCCATGAGCGCCGTCGGGGTCCTCGGGGTGGGAGTGGTCGGCGGTGCCGTCGCGGCCGGGCTCGGGCGCGCGGGCCTCGAGGTCCGACTCTACGACCGGTATCGCGGCCTCGGCCGGCCGGAGGACCTCGGCGACTGCCCGCTCGTGTTCCTCTGCGTGCCGACTCCGCCGTGCGCCGACGGCAAGGCCGACCTGACGGAAGTCCTTCGAGCGGCAGGCGAGCTTGCGCGGATCCTGGCGCCGGGGAGCGTCGTCGCTGTGAAGTCCACCGTGACGCCCGGCACCTGCGACTCCCTGGGGCGGGCCTTCCCGCACCTCCGCTTCGCGAGCGTCCCGGAGTTCCTCATCGCGGCCCGCCCGGAGGAGAGCTTCGTCCGGGCCGACCGCGTCGTGATCGGCGCGCCCTCCTCGGAGGTCGCCGAGACCGTCGCCCGGGTGATGCGCCGCGCCGTGCCCGGGGCGCCGCTTCTCTTCCTGAGGCCTGTCGAGGCCGAGCTGGTCAAGCTCTGCTCGAACGCGATGCTCTCCGCCAAAGTCGCGCTCGCGAACGAGCTGGCGCAGGTCTGCGCGGCGTTCGGAGCCGAATGGGCGCGCGTGCAGGCCGCCGTCGGGCTCGACCGCCGGATCGGACCCGATCACCTCACGGTCACACCCGCGCGCGGGTTCGGCGGATTCTGCTTGCCGAAGGACCTCGACGCGATCGTCGCCGCGTCGCGGGCGGCCGGGTACGAGCCGCGGGTCCTCGAGGAGATCGCGTCCTTCAACCGGAGGATCCGGTCGCTCGCGCGGGCGGTGGGCAACGGCGATGGCAATGGCAACGGAAGCGGGCTCCGCCAGTCGGCGGCTCTCTCGACGGGAGAGGCGTAGTCGTGCTCCGTCCGGCCGGAAGACTCCGCAACCAATCCGGCGCGGCGCGCGCGGCGGGGCACACCTCCGCGGCCCTCCGCGACGTCCCGGTGCTCGCGCTCGACGGGAACGCTCCCACCGTCCCCGCACCGGAGCTCGCCGTACGCGCCCCCGCGAATGCCCAGCCGGCGCCGTGGCGCGCGTCCCTTCGCGATCGCGGTCTGGTCCTGGCGAGCCTCGCCGCCGGCTCGTTCTACCTCGGGTGGTGGCTCTCCCCCGGCCACATCGGCACGCCGGCGCTCTTCGTCATGCTGGCGGCGGCCGAGGGCTTCAACATGGCCCACCTGCTCGGCTTCTGGTCGGCTGTGTGGGCGGCCCGGTTCGATCCTCCGCCGCGCGTCCGCGCCTGGCCGACGATCGACGTGTTCGTGACCACCCTCGGCGAGCCGGTCGCCGTCCTCGCACGCACCGTGGCGGCGGCCGTGGCGATGGACGGCGCACACAGAACCTACGTGCTCGACGATGGAGCACGCGTGGAGGTCCAGAGCATGGCGCGAGCCCTCGGCGCCGGGTACGTCCGCCGCGTCTCGCACCGGGGAGCGAAGGCGGGGAACCTGAACAACGCGCTGCAGGCAACCGACGGCGAACTCGTGGCGATCTTCGATGCCGACCACGTTCCTCGCCGGGACTTCCTCTCCCGGATCGTCGGCTACTTCGAGGACCCGGGCATGGGGTTCGTGCAGACCCCGCAGTACTACGAGAACGGCGAGGCGAACGAGGTCGCGCGCGGCGCCTACCAGCAGCAGGCGATCTTCTACGGGCCGATCTGCCGCGGAAAGAACGGGCTCGGCGCGGCGTTCTGCTGCGGAACGAACGCCGTGTTCCGGCGGCGCGCGCTCGAGTCGGCCGGCGGGTTCGACCAGCGCAGCATCGTCGAGGACTTCGTCACGTCCATGCGAATCCACCGGAAGGGTTGGCGCTCCGTCTACTACCCGTACGTCCTCGCCTCCGGAATGGGCCCGTCCACGCTCGGGGACTACTTCCGGCAGCAGTTCCGGTGGGCGCGCGGATCCGTCGGCGCGCTCGCCTCGCTCGAACCGTTCAAGCCCGGCCTCCGGTTCGCGCAGCGCTTCCAGTACCTGCTCGCCACGACCTTCTACCTGATCGGCGCCGTCACGATGATCTACATCGCGCTTCCGATCGTGTTCCTGCTGTCGGGACGGAGCGCGTTCTCCGTCGGCAGCGGCTCGTTCGTGTTCTTCTACGCGCCTTACATGATCCTCGCCCTGTTGACCATCCGCCGGAGCCTCGGCGGCCAGCTCCGTCTCGACCACCTCCGCTTCACGTTCGGGACCTTCCCGGTGTACGCGCTCGCGGGCATCGCAGCGCTCCTGCACGTGCCCGCGCGCTTCAAGGTGACGGCGAAGGGCGCCGGCGGCAGGGTCCGCCTCCCCGCCCTCGCCGCCGCGCCGGTCATCGCCTCGCTCGCCACCGTGGTCGCGGTCGCCGTCGGGGCCTCCACGCGACCGATCGATGAGCGCACCGTGACGAACATGTCCTGGGCCGGGTTGAACCTCCTCCTGCTATTCGGGACGGTCCGGATCGTGGGCAGCGAGGCGCGCCGGGCGCTGCAGCGCGCACCGGAGGGCCGTGCGGCTCCGGAGAGGGCCGGGTGCCGGACCCTCCAGGCGGTCTCGGCCCCGGTCGCCGAGCCGGGGGCCGACGGCGCGGAGCTCGTCTTGCCCGAACGTGCGCTCCGCTCCCCGCTCGCTCGGGAGGAAGCCGCCGCGTTCGGGAAGCCGGCCCTCGCCGTCGGACTCCTCACCGCCGTCGGTCTTGCGCTCCGCGCGGCGCTGATCGCGACCCAGAGTCTGCGCCTGGACGAGGCGGCGAGCCTCCGGCAGGCGCGGCTCCCCGTGACCCAGATGTGGCGATCGCTCCTGACGGAGAACGTGCACGTCCCCCTGTACCACACCGTGCTGCACCTCTGGATCCGGGTGGCCGGCACCTCGGAATGGGCGATGCGCGTCCCCTCGGTGCTGTTCGGCGTGGCGGCCGTCCCGCTCCTCTACCTCGTTGGACGAAGGCTCGTCGGGCGGCGGGCGGCGGTCATCGCATCCGCGATCGGCGCGGTCGCGCCGTTCTGGGTGTGGCACAGCGACGAAGCGCGCATGTACCCGATGTCCCTGACGATCTCGCTCGGCGCGACCGTTCTCCTCTTCCGGGCGCTCGAGCGTGGCGGCGCCGGACGCTGGGCGGCCTACTCCACGGCGATGCTCCTCGGCTTCTACACCCACTACTTCGCGCTGATGATGGTGCCGATCCATCTCGCCTACTTGGTCGTCGATCGGGCCGGCCGGCGCCGGATCCTCGCCTGGCTCGCCGCAGCCGGAGCCGCCGGGGCAGGCTTCACCCCATGGGTGATTTGGCTGTGGACCGAGCGAATCAGCCGCCTCGGGCTCGGCGCGCTGACGAACGGCGTCCGGCTCCCTCTCATCGACTACACGATCTTCGGCGTCGTCTACGGGCTGTTGATCTTCTTCGCGATCTACGTGATCGGCTACCAAGCGCCGGGCCCGATCGCGGTCCTTTCGGGGGTCGCGGTGGGGTTGTGGCCGCTGGCCGCGCTCCGGCTCGTCGTCGGAAACCGGCGCGACCCCGCAACCGGACGCGCGGTGCGCTTCCTTCTCGCGTGGCTCGCCCTCTCGGTCGGGCTCGTCTTCGCGGTGAGCCTCTGGAGACCGGGGCTGCTCCTCCAGCGATACCTGACGATCGCCTCGCCGGCGGTCTTCCTCCTCCTCGCCCTCACCGTTTCGCGCGCCGTGCGCCGCCCGGCGGTCGCAGTCGCGATCGTGCTCGCTTCGCTCGGACCGGTGGCCGTCGCCCAGAGCTTCCAGATCTCCAACCCGCAGCGCGAGGACTTCCGGGGAGCCGCGGTGATCATCGACAGGGGCTTCCGCCCCGGAGACGCGGTGCTCGCCGTCCCCGAGTTCGTCGCGAGCCCGCTCGAGTACTACCTCTCTCCCGACGAGGAGGTCGTCGGGATTCTCTCGACCCAGGAGTCGCCGGACGTCGCCGTGAGCTTCGACATCCCGCGGATCGCCCTCGCCCACCCGGGCGGCTCCCTCTGGGTCCTCATCCACGCGGCATACCGGGACACGTTCGATCCTGAAGTCTTCGCGGCCGTCCCGCGCGCCCTGGACGCCTCCTATCCGCGCGCCGGAACCTGGCGCCTCGGCCAGATGGAGATCCGCCGCTATGCACTCCCGGCCGGATGACCCCGATTCGCCCCGGACGCGCGGCCCCAGGTGGTGATGGACGTGTCCGGCGGGCTTCGCATCGCTTTCCTCAGCCCCGATTTCCACCCGCAGGTCGGAGGGGCCCACACCTACTCGCGCTTCCTCCTTGGGGAGCTCGCCGCGCGCGGGAACGCCGTCGAGATCCTCGCCGCCACCGCGCGCGGCATCCCCTCGGCGTACCGCGTGGACGGCCTGCCGGTGCGGCGCCTCGGGTCGGCGGACGACTTCGCCGGGCGGGCACGCCGGATCGCGTCCTTCGCGCGCGCGGCCGAGCGCGCGCTCGATCGGACCCGTCCCGACGTGGTGCTCGCGCAGTACTCGGCGTTGCTCCCGGCCAGCAGGTTCGCGCGCCGCTCCGGGACTCCGCTCGTCGCGCTCGTCCACGATCTCTACGGTCTCGGAGCGAACCTGCGCCTGCGCGGCCTCAGCGCCGGCGCGCTGCGCTTCCTCGCGAACGACCGGCTGCTCGCGTGGTCCCGGCCGGACGCGGTGCTCGTAGACAGCGAGTCCACCGCGGTGGAGGTCCGGCGGGTGCTCCGCGCGCCGATCGCCGTCGCCAGGCCCGGCGCCGACCACGTCCCCGACGGGCCGGAGCCGGATCCGCTGTCGAGACAGGCGCTGTTCGTCGGGCGGCTCGTCGGATCGAAGGGCGTGGCCGACGCGGTCCGCGCCGTGGGCCTCGCGCGCAGGCGCATCCCCGATGCGACTCTCCTCGTCGTCGGGGCGGGGCCGGACGAAGCGCGCCTCCCCCCCTGGGCTCGCGCGCCCGGCGAACTCGCCGACCAGGACCTCGACCGCGTCTTCCGCGAGTCGGCGCTGCTCGTGCTCCCCTCGCGGCGCGAGGGATGGGGCCTCGCTCTCAGCGAGGCGGCGGCGCGCGGGATCCCGTACATCGCCTACTCGGTCCCCGCCGTCCGCGAGCAGGACTCACTCATCCGCGGCGGCCTCGTCGTCCCCGTGGGAAACGTCGCCGCGCTCACCGACGGCATCGAGGCCCTGCTCGCCGACTCCGCTCTGCGGCGCCGGCTCGGCGCGCGCGGACAGGACCGAGCCCGAAGGCTTCTCACGTGGGCCGGAACGGCCGCAGTCGCCGAGACGGCCCTGCTGCGCGCGATCGAGCAGCGCGGTCGCGCGAGGAACCGCGCGGGGAGCCGCACTTCGCCGGCCCGGAGGATCGCATGAGCGCCGAGATCGCGGGGAAGGTAGTGGTCTTGTCGGCGCACCTCGACGACGCCGTGCTCTCGATCGGAGCAGCCCTCGCGCGCGCGTCGCGCCGAGGTGCTGAGGTGTGGATCGTGACCGTGCTCGCCGGCGACCCGGGCTCTCGCGCGCCGGCGGGACCCTGGGACGCCGCCGCCGGATTCCGGACGTCCGGCGAAGCCGCCCGCGCTCGGCGAAAAGAGGATCGCAGGGCCTGCGCCGTGATCGGCGCAACGCCGGTCTGGCTCCCGTTCTGCGATGAGCAGTATCCGCGCGGCGCCGGGGACGAGGAGGTGTGGCGCGCGATTCAAGCGGTCGCGCGCGGTGCCGACGTCGTGCTCGTCCCCGGCTTCCCGCTCGCCCACCCCGACCACGAGTGGCTCGCACGGCTCGTTCTCGGGCGCGCGGCGCGCGACCCGGAGCCCCAAGACTCGGCTGCGCGCGGGGTCCCGGCGGGATCGAGGATCGCCCTGTACGTCGAGCAACCGTACGCCGCGAATCGGCGGCGTGAGCCTCGCGCGCCGGAGCCGCTCGCGCCCGTCCTCGGACACGGGCCCACCTGGGAGCCGGCGGAGGCCGAGCGGCGCGACCGGCGCGCCAAGGCTCGCGCCTTCCGCACCTACCGGAGCCAGATCCCGCTCCTCTCGCGGCGGCCGCTCCTGCGGTGGCGCCTCGCCCGGCACGAGGCCGCGCGCGGCGGCGAGACGATCGCCTGGATCCCGCCCGGTGGCGCGGACTCCGGCCGGGACCTCGGAGGCGTGCTCGGGGGAAACGTCCGCTCGCTCGCCGTCTCGCAAGTCGCCGAACGCTTGGCCGGGCTCTTCGCCCTGGTCACCCTCGCCCGCGTCTTCGGCCGCGCCGACTTCGGCCGCTACGCCGTCGCCGTCGCCCTGGTCTCGCTCCTCGCGGTGCTCACCGAGTTCGGCACCGGCCCGTACCTCGTTCGGGAAGGCGCCCGGCGCCCGGAGCGGCTCGGAGAGGTGCTCGGCCAGGCGCTCGCTCTCCGCGTCTCGCTCGGCACGCTCTCCACGGCCGCGGCGATCCCGATCGGCCTCGCGCTCGGCTACGACCGGCCGACCCTCACCGCCGTGCTGCTCTTCTCGGCCGCATCGGTCTTGAA
>JACQXY010000017.1 GCA_016208485.1 Acidobacteriota bacterium
GGCGATGAAACCTCCCCGGAAGGGGTCCCGCCCGAAGGGGGTCGCGCCCTTGCCGGGCACGAGGATCGAGCCGGACCGGGGGTCGAAGATGTCGCGGTAGCGAAGGAGGGCGCGCACGACCTCGGTGTGATCGGCAAGCACCCCCCCCCGGCCCCTCGATCACGGCTCGACCAGGAACGCGAGGATGGCAAGTGGAACCTCCCACACCTCACCATTCAGATCGAGCGTAGTTCGCGTCGCGAGGATCCCCCTCCATGAGGACGCCCGCAACGTCTGGCGGTCACGACCCGTCGGGCCGTCCACGTACTTACACTCGATCGCCAGCCCGCCGAAGGTGGGGCCGACAAAGTCGATCTCCCTCCCCGTCCTCGACCGGTGATAGAGCACCTGGTCGAAGTGCGGCCAGACGCCGGGGGATCCGCGCTCGAGCGCGCGGGCGAACGTGACCCCGAGCTGCTGCTCGGCGAGCAACGTGAGATCTGGCTCAAGGCCACGGCCTCGCTGGGACCCCAGGCGGGCCACGAGCGGGTCCGTTTCGCCTGCGCGTTCGGCCGGGGCTCCAGCCCATGCTCCTGCGGGCAGGGCCAGGCGAGGTAGGCGGCGGCGAGATCCTCCAGCCGCGCGACGACGGTACCCCGCGCCATGCCCAGATCCCGCGCGACCGCGGAGGCGGCGAGCGGGTTGCCGAGCCCCGCGGCGACGCGCGCAAGGAATGCGCCAGTGCGCGCGGGGGTGAAGTCGGCCCGGCGGAGGGCATCCCCGTGGACGACGGACCAGATGTCCCGGGCGAACGGCTCCGGGTCAGCACCCGTGAGATGATCGGTGACCGCCTGCGGGTAGCCGCCGACGAGGAGGTATCGCTCCCAGGCCGAGACGAGATCGTTCAGCCAGGGCTGGAGGGCCTGGACCGCCGCCGCCCCCACCCGCGAGCGCAGATCCCGGATCCGGAGCGGCGAGGACGGGGCGTTCGGGATCTCGAGACGGATCGCGCGGCAGAACGCGCCGAACCCCATCGGGAGCAGCGTCCGGTCGGGCGCCCTCACACGCCCGCGACGACCCGCGAGGGCCTTGGTGGCCGCGTCGAGATCTCGTGCGGAGGATCCGGTGAGCACGACGGTATCCGACCGGAACCCCGGGTGATTGTCCCGGAGCCACTTGATGTGGATCGGCCAATCGCCGTTCACGCCGGTGATCTTGTCGACAAGCCAGAACCGGTGCCCTGTGGCAGTGGCCGTGAGGACCTCCCGACCCTCCTCGACCAAGCGCCGGAGGTCGCGGTCCTGCCACCCGTCGACGGCGGCGTGGATGATCCTGCCCGGCGCCACGCCGGCGGCAATGAGCTGCGCGACGAGCCGCTTGAGTTCCACGCTCTTTCCCACCCGCCGGGGTCCCCGAAGGACGTACAGCCCCCCCGGCGCAAGATCTGCGAGCGGCTGCGGCTCGTATAGGAAGGGGACGTCGGCAACCTCGCGAAGGAGAGGATCATCCGTCTCCCATCCGGTGGGTCTGCGCCACCAGGGGTTCGTCGCGCGGAGTTCCTGCCCGATCCACCCGGGTTTCACGCCAGTAACTATAACCTCCTGCCAGGACAATGACACGAACTTATGGTTTTCTGTCAGGCTCCGACGGGTTGACGCACCCCCGGCCCCAGACGGGTTCTTCCCGATTCTCCCATCCGTGACTCCGCCGCCGTCCCTCGCCATGATGGCGCAGGGCGTGCCGCCACCAGTTGCTGCCTGCGGGCAGCAAGGCGACCCCCCTCTTCCCAGCAGGACGAATGCGGGATACGTCTAGTAGCGCTTTACTTGACTTTCTATCCTCCCTAGACTTTAACCACATGAGACGACGGGAACTGCTCCGGCAGCACCTAGAGTCCGAGTTCGGAAGGGGGTGGTGGCGATGAGGACAACGTACCGCGTCGTCGCCCAGCGGTCTGGGAGCTGGTGGGCGATCGAGGTCCCCGACCTGCCGGGCGCCTTCACCCAGGCGCGCCGCCTCGAACAGATCGAGCGCATGGGCCGCGACGCGATCGCGCTCATGCTCGA
>JACQXY010000069.1 GCA_016208485.1 Acidobacteriota bacterium
CACGCCGACCGGGATCGTGGCGATCTCGATCGCGTGCAGGGGGAACAACAGGATCTGGTCGTGGAAACCGCTGAATCCCCAGATCAAGCCGGCCGCGGCCTGGAGGGCGAGCAGCCACCCGAGCGTCACGACCACCCGCGGCAGCAGCCCGCGCGCCGGGCGGATCGTGAACCGCTCGACGACGTAGCCGAGGCCGCCTCCGAAGGCGACGGCGAGGAGCACCCCGACCGGCTTCGGCCACCCCCACTCCACGATCATCTGCCAGGCGACGAAGGTTCCGAACATACCCATGGCGCCCTGGGCGAAGTTGATGACCCCCGACGTGCGGTAGATGAGCACGAGCCCGAGCGAGGCGAGCGCGTACATGGAGCCGAGGACGATGCCGGCGACGACGAGCGGCGCGACCTGGCTCACATGCAATACCAGTCCGAGGACTGGACCCACTTCCGGCCGCTCGTGAACTTCGCCGCCTTCATGCACCGGGCGATGATGTGTTCACGCTCCGGGCGGATGGTGTAGGGCGGCGCGAACCCGGAGTCGAAGCCCGTCATCGAGTTCAGGGCGTCCAGGACTTTCTGCCGGGTCGGACTGGACCCGGCGTCCCGCAGGGCCTCGACGAACATCTTCGCCCCGAGCCAGGCGAGCTCCGTTGCCCAGCTCAGCTTATCCATGTCCCCCGGGTAGTACTTTTTCATCCCGTCGAGGTACCGCTGCACCTCGGGGGTGGGGTTGCTCGGAAGCTCCATCTCCTGGACGGCGTAGACGTCCTCGTAGCCGGCCGGGATCGCCCCGGTCGGCTGGGGGTCCATTGCGAAGGCGTATCCGACCTGCGGCGGGCGCCAGGTCTGGCGCGCGAAGCTCAGCCAGTAGCGCTTGAGGGAGAAGGCGTCCAGGATCGCCACCATCCCGACGCCGTCCTGGGACCCGGTCTTCTGGATGGCGTTCTGCTGGCAGTTGGCCACGGTGTCGTCGTAGGAGGGCTTGGCCACGTCCGCGGCCTCGATGTAGACGACCTGGGCGCCGTCGCGCGCGGCCTCCTCGTTCGCCGTCCTCGTGACGATGTCGTCGATCTCGGCGGAGAGGTGGACCCAGACGACGCAGAGCTTCTTCTGGCCGACGTTGTTGGCGATGTAGCGCACCGACAGCGGCGGTGAGTACTCCCACGGGAGCGTGAAGGAGTAGGAGATCGGGCTCGTGAACTCGGCCGGCTGCCCGAAATTGCCGACCAGGGGGACCCCGTTCTTCTCGAGGTAGTTGATGGTCTGCTGGTTCTCGGTGTTCGGGGCGGTCCAGGAAACCCCGGCGAAAACCTTCTAGTTCTCGATGAAGTCCTTCGTTGACTGGTAGCCGATGGCCGGGTCGAACTTGTCGTCTCGCACGACGTAGGTCAGGCGCCGCCCGAAGACCCCCCCGGCCTCGTTGACCGTGTTGAAGTAGGCCTGCACCGCGTGAACGGCCGGGGTGGCATCGGCGGGTCCGGAGAGCGTGAAGACGCCCCCGATCCTGATCTCCCCCGCGCTGACGCCGGTCGATCCGCCCCCGGTTCGGGACCCCGCCCGGCCGCCGATCACGGTCGTGTGTGTTCGGGTCGTCGGACCGGTCCCGGTCGTCGGGGCGGCGCTTCCTTCCGGGCGGGCGCTCGGGAGGGCTCCGCCGATCACCTGCACCCTCCCGGCCCGGTCGATGGCGCGCACGATCGCGACGCCCAGCACTGCCGAGACCGTGAGTTGGACGACGAGCGCGACGAAGAAAAGCCGGTCTCTAGGGTCGAGAGATTTTCGGTTCATGGCACCCTCGCCCTTCAGACGGATCCCCTCGAAGCCGGACAATGGGTCGAACACACTATACACGGGGGGGCGTTTGGCCCTGTCGCCTCCGGGGGCCGAGTGGGAGCATCCGCCTCCGGGTGACCCCTCTTCTCCGATGCTTGGGCGCTGGGGACCGGCCTGTGCGCTGAAGGGGGTACCGAGGGATCCTTGGGGGGGTGCCGTGATGGTGACAGGGGCCGATCTGCTGGTCGAGTGCCTGGCGCGCGAGGACGTGCGCCACGTCTTCGGGATCCCGGGTGCTCAGCCGCTCGGGCTGGTCGACTCGATCGGGCGCGCGCCTGGGATCGACTTCGTGATGACCCGCCACGAGCAGGCGGCCTCGCATATGGCCGATGCCTGGGCGAGGGTGACCGGCGGGATCTCCGCGTGCCTCGGAACCGTGGGACCGGGGGCGACCGACCTCGTGCCCGGCGTGGCGACCGCCTGGTGCGACTCGAGTCCGATGCTCGTCCTCACCGCGCAGACGCAGTCCTTCCGCGCCTATCCGCATCACGGGTCGCAGCAGGAGCTGGACCAGCTCCGTCTCTTCTCCCCCATCACCAAGTTCAGCGCGTGCGTCTACCACGTCTCCCGGATTCCCGAGATGGTCCGCGCCGCCGTGCGCGCCGCTCTCTCCGGCCGTCAGGGGCCGGCGCACCTTGACCTGCCGGCCGATGTGCTCTTTGCGAACGTGGAGCCGGATGCGGCCTGGATGTGGGAGCCGCGCGAAACGCGCGCGGGCGGCTCGGGCGGCCTCGCTCGCAGCGACCTGGAGGAGATCGTGCGCCTGCTCGAGGGGGCGCGCCGGCCCCTTGTCTACCTCGGCAAGGGCGTGCTTCGCGCCGGCGCCTGGGAGGAGGCCCGCGCGCTCGCGGAGCGCCTCGGCGCCGCCGTCGCGACCTCGGTCGGAGCCAAGGGCGCGATTCCCGAGGACCACCCGCAGGCGCTGATCGCGATGGGGTACGGGGCGATGGCCGCCCAGGCGGACTCCGATGTCGTCCTCGCCGTCGGGACGCGCTTCGGGGAGCTGTCGTTCTGGGGCCGCCCGCCCCTGTGGGGGGAGTGGGACGTCCAGAAGGTGATCCAGATCGACGCCGATCCCCAGATCGTCGGGATGAACCGTCCGGTCGCGGTCGGAGCGGTGGCCGACGCGCGCGCGGCGCTCTCCGAGATCCTCGCCGCGCTCGGAGGCGCGCCGGCGCGCGCGCCTCACCCCGGGATCGCCGAGTACCGCGCGGCACAGGAGAGCTGGCTCGCCGGGTTCGAGTCGGATTCCACTTCGGATCGGACGCCGATCCATCCGCTGCGGCTCGCGCGCGAGGTCCGCGAGTTCTTCCCCCGCGAGGCGATCGTGGTGGTGGACGGCGGGAACTGCTGCGTCTGGTCGAGCTACGTCACCAGGGTCTACGACCCCAGGAGCTTCCTGTGGGCGGGGAACATGGGACACCTCGGGGCCGGGCTGCCCTTCGCCGTCGCGGCGAAGCTCGCCCACCCGGAGCGGCCGGTCTTCGTCCTGCACGGCGACGGGTCGTTCATGTTCCTGCCTCAGGAGCTGGAGACCGCGCGCCGGCTCGGGCTTCCGATCGTCGACGTGATCTTCAACGACCGCGCGTTCGGGATGATCAAGGGGGCGCAGGACATGGCCTGCGGCAGCCGTCACGTGGGGGTCGACTTCTTCGACACCCGCTACGACGAGCTGGCGCGTGCGATGGGGTGCCACGGCGAGCGCGTCACCGAGCCCGACGAGATCGGCCCGGCGCTGAAGCGCGCGGTCGACGCGGGAGTCCCCGCCGTGCTCGACGTGATCGTGGACCAGGAGGCGAACCTCGCGGCGCCCGATCTCGCCACGCTCGCCGACCTGTGGCTGGAGGGGTGTGGGGGTTAGCGCCGGCGCGGCCGGCGGACCCGGGATCGGCACGGCCGGCCCGGCAGGCGTCGTCTTCTTCTTCCTGGAGGTGTCCGGTGAGCCATCGGTTCCTGAGTCGTGAGTACCTGGATGAGGCCGCGCGGAGGATCGGCTCCGACGCCGACTATCAGGAGGCGGCGCGCGGCTTCGACGACACGGTCTGCTTCGTGGTCGAGCCCGAGCCGGACCGGGGCGTGACCGAGCGATACGTCGCCGGGATGGACCTCCCGGCGGCCTCGGAGGTCTGGGTGGGAGAGGATCGCCCCGCGGGATTCACGTTCACGGCCCCGTACGGGGTCTTCGTCGACATGATGACCGGGGCTCTCGACCCGGTGCGCGCGATGACCCAGCGGAAGCTGAAGGTGGCCGGGTCCATGCCGAAGCTGCTCCGGTACGTGAAGGGGACCCAGTCGCTCATGCGCGTCCTCCAGGGGATCCCGACCCAGTTCGACGGGACGTATTCGAGCCGCGACTTCGGGTCGTAGATGCGGGCGGTCGTCTACCTCGAGCCCGGCGCCGTCGAGGTTCGCGAGGTCGACCCGCCCGAGCCCGGGCCCGGCGAGGTGCTTGTGCGCGTGGCGTTCTGCGGGATCTGTGGCACCGACGTTCTCGGCTACCGGGTCGGCCTCATCGCCCCGGACTGCGTGATGGGCCACGAGTATTCCGGCTGGGTGGAGCAGGTCGGCGAGGACGCCGTGGGGATCCGGCCGAACGACCTCGTGGCCGGCAACAGCGTGCTCTCCTGCGGCTCGTGCCCCGAGTGCCGGCGCGGAGCGGCGAACTTCTGCGAGGAGCTGCGGATCCTCGGCGTGAACGCGAACGGCGCGCTCGCCGAGCTTGTCTCGGTGCCGGCCCGGAGCCTCGTCCCGGCGCGCGAGGTGCCTCCCGACGAGCTGGCCCTCTCCGAGCCGCTCAGCATCGGCGTCAGGGCCTGGAGGCGCGCCGGGATCGGGCCGGGGGAAGCGTGCCTGATCGCCGGCGCCGGCCCGATCGGATTGCTCGTCCTCATGATCGCCGAGATGAACGGCGCGGCGCCGGTCCTGGTCGCGGAGGTGCGCCCCGCGCGCGCCGCGCTCGCCGCGCGCCTCGGGGCCGATCGGGTGATCGACCCCTCGAAGGAGAGCCTGGTCGCGGCGGTGGGGCGCCTGCCCGGCGGCGGGGTCTCCGCGCTCGTCGAGTGCACGGGCGCCGGCTCCGTCCTGGAGCAAGCCCCCTCGCTCGTGCGGCCGGGCGGGCGCATCGTGCCGGTAGGCATCTGCCACGAGCCGGTCGCGACCGACTACCTGACGCTGATGACCTCCGAGATCGAGGTGCGCCCCGTCTACCTGAACGCCCCGGACGACTTCGATGCCGCGGTGTCGCTCATCTCCTCGCGCGCCCTGGACGTGCGGCCGCTCGCCGGCCTCACCGTCGGGCTCGAGCAGGTCCCGCAGGTCCTTGACGATCTCGCGAACGGCGCCGGCGCGGCCGGCGACGCCGCGAAAGTCCTGGTCAACCCCCGATAGGTGGGGCGCGCGCTCTTGTCTTCTGGAGCCTCTACTTCGCCTCGCCCACCACGAAGACGCCGATCATCCCCATGTCGGCGTGGCTCACGACGTGGCAATGGAAGAGCCACAGCCCCGGCTGGCTGAAGTTCACGAGGAGTGTGTCGCCGGCCCCCGCATCGAGCGGGACCAGGTTGTTCGGCCACTGCCTCCCGCCGAGCGCCGCGAGCGAGATGTGCGTGGCCGAGTGGACGTGGAACGTGTGCGTGAGGTCCCCGACGTTGAACACGTGGAGCTTGATCGGCTCGCCGACCGTGGCCTCGAAGAACGGCACCGTCTTGCCGAGCTGGGCTTTCACTCCGTCGAACCCCTGCGTCTCGTGGACCTTCATGAGGGTGGCTTCGCCGCCGGGGAGCCCGAGGCCGTTCATGATGTATGCGGGGACGGCGCCGGCGGTCTTGGAGCCCATCTCGCCCATGAACACGACTTCCTGGCGCACCTGCGGCTCGTCGGGAGCCTCGACGATGATCGCGCCGTAGAGCCCCTGGTGGATGTGCTGGCTGATCGTCATGCCGCCGTCGGAGGAGTGGCAGTGGTAGAAGTAGGCCCCCGGGGTCGTCGGCTCGAACTCGTAGACGTACTCCGCCCCCGGTTTGATCATGGCCCCCGCGCCGATGCCCGTGATGGTGTTGGCCTGGCTGCCGTCCATCTCGAAGCGGTAGTTGGTGAGGTGGGTGTGGAAGCTGTGGATCAGGTTGGTCTTGTTGATGACGCGCACCCGGAGCGTCTCGCCGACCTTCACCTTGAGCGTCGTGCCGGGCACGGTGCCGTTGAAGGTCCAGGCGTGCCACACCGCGCCGCCGCCGTAGTCGATGTCCTTCGGCTGGATCGCGAGGGTGTAGTTGCGCACGCCGCGCGCGCGCGCCACCGGCGCGCCGCGAACCCCGATGACGATGAGCCCGGCGCCGATCAGCACCGCCCCGAAGGACAACACGAGCCTGGTCCCAGTTCCACCCAACTCCCCGGCCCTGAGCGGTCGTCTCATGCCGCCATCTCCTCTCCCCGTTGGGCAGCATCCCGTCTGCCCACCCCCGAACCGGCCCTCCCCGGTTCCGAGGAGAGCCGCCACGTCCCGAATAGGAGTCAACTGGTGCCCTTCTTAGCACGTCGGAGGCGTTGGGCCCAAGCCAGCCGGGCCCATAGACCCTTGTGGAGCAAGGCGGAAGCATCATTCCATCCTGCGTAATGATCTCCAGGGACGCCGACTACGCCGTCCGCCTGGTCCTCGACCTCGCGACCGGGGGCAAGGACACGCGCAGGCGGATCGCGCGCCGCCAGGCGATCCCGGAGGGATGTCTTCCGCGGGTCACCAGGGCTCTGCGGCGCGCCGGCATCGTCGAGTGCACCCCCGGGCGCGGCGGAGGGTTGTCGCTCCGGCGCGCGCCGGGGCGCATCTCTCTCTACGACGTCGTTGCGGCCGCCGACGGCGGTCTTGCCCTCAACCGGTGCCTTCTCGTCCCGTCCGGCTGCGCGAGGGTGGGGACCTGCGCCGTGCACCCACACTGGCGCGGCGTCCAGGAGAGGCTGGTCGCGGACTTGCGAGCCATCACGTTCGCCGAGATGGCAGCCGCCGCGGCCGGCTGACGTCATCAGCTCGGCTGCGAGAGTAGCGCGAACTCCGGCAGGTAACCGAAGCGCCGCCGCGAGTACGTCGTCAGACTGGCGCACCGCCGCGGCGAGCGTAGCAGGGCGACGCACACCGAGCCGAAGAGACGGTCGGGTCCTCCCAACGACCCCGCCGCTCAGCCGCCGGCGAAGCCGGTCAGTTGCAGCGGCCTGCTGGACGCCTTGACCTCATGCGGCCACAAGAGGCGACAGGTCCTCGGGCCGAACTGGTTCCTGCCCGAGGCGCACCAGTGCCTCGTTCAAAGCGCGCGGGTCGAACCGTGAGGGCGACGATATCTCGATTCCGATGGGTCGCCCGTCGGAAGTGAAGTCAACCAGGAGTCCTCCGTCGACGCGTTCGGTCCGAACGCTCTTGTCGCCGTCCTGCCGGGGCAGGTAGTAGTACGCCGCGAGGGGGCGACCCTTGCGGTACGTCACTTCCAGGTGCGAATGCTTCATGGCGACTCCAGAGGATACGCTGTGATCACAACCAGGAGCTGCGCCTGCGGGTCCGGCTCCACGATCACCTCCCAGGGGCTCGCTATCCCACCAAGCCGGCCAGTCCGTCCTTCCCGAGGCGCCCATGCGGTTGCCACCTCTGCATCTGTGCGTCTAGCGACGACCCGGCGGTTGCGCCGCGCGAGCCCGAAGGGCGAGTGTCGGTTCCAGCCGCGAGTTATGCCGCGGCATTGGCTTTCGCCCGCTGATACAGGGTCTCGGGTGCGATGTCAGCCCCGTTGGGCCACACGATCGCCCCCGCCTCGATGAAGAAGCGCTGAAAGAAGCCCCGATCCCGGAGGGGCTCGAGCACCGGTCCATCGAGCCAGTCCTGGAAGTCGACGGTGCCCTCGGTTCCGTCGTGGAACGTCAGGTGGATCCGGTAGTCGCCCCGGTATTGGGCCTTCGTGACCAGCGGGAGGATCTCCATGAAGCCTCCTACTCCAGCGGCGGGATCCGCTCCAATGGCTCAGCCCGCCGCGCGCGTTCCCAGTTCGCCTCCAGGTCCCCAGTATGCCCCATGGCCCACTCCCTGATAAGTCGGTGAGCGGAGGGTGGGACCTCCCCGGCCAGGAGGTTGCCGTCGAACGTGAACGTGGCCTGCTGTCCCTGGTACTCCGCGTGAAAGTGGCCGAATGACGATGTGCTTTCCTTCACGGACGATCTCAAAGCCTGCCTTGCGAAGAGCGCGAACCGCGCGCTGATGAGAGACGCCGGGGATGTTCGGCATCAGATGACGACTTCGATCTCCCGAACCTCAGCTCCCTCGAGTTGCTCATCCGCGACTGCGACATAGGCCTCGATCGCGTCGCGGATATTCTCGATGGCCTCATCCTCATCCTTGCCCTGCGACCAGCATCCGGGAAGACCAGGCACCGAAACCGCGACGCCCTCATCCGAGCGGTGCAATGCGATCTTGTAGCGAGCCGTCATGGGATCGAGTTTACTCCCACCTTCGGTCAAGGGGCAGGGTTCCGATGCTCCCATTCCGTTCTTCACACCGCCAGGACGCAACGTTCACTCCCGCGCGATCTCGGCGAACCGGGACCCCGGCGGTCCTTCCGCGAGCCGCTTGCGGATCACCTCCGCGCATGCCTCCGGACTGAGTACAGAGGTGTCGACTTCAAGGTCGTAGCCACCGTGCGCGTGGATAGCATCAACGCCAAGGAGCACCGAACCCGTAGCGCCGGCGTCGACCTCACCACGGACCTGCCCCCACGTCGCCTCGCGACGCTCCCACAAGACATCGACCGGGCATCGCACGCCGACGAACAAGACGGGAAGGCCGGCGAGGCGCCGAGCGCAGTCCGGGAGGATGCGCAAGGGCTTGGAGTAGGCGTCGTGGTGCCCGACATCCATCACCACGTTGAGCCCGAGCCGCGCGTGCGCCGCGACGGACTCGTAAAGGGCGGCGTAGAGCACGGGCAGGTGCTGCTCAAGGACCTCCAGGGGCACGCGCCCGGGAACCGGGACCGCCCACTCGGGTTGCTGCGCTCGGAGGCCGACTCCTGGACGGAAGGCGGGCGGCGTGCATCTGATGTGGGCATCGACGCCGATGTTCATCCAGACGCCGGGAAACGTCTCTTGCACGACCTGCGCGATGCTCGTCTTCCCCGATCGCTGCACCCCATTCAGGATGACGATCTGCCCCAACGGATCAGCGCCCACTCTGCCTCACGATCGCTAGGCGCAGATCGCCGATGGTCACCGCGGCGCGACGCTCGGATCTCGAACCATGGTCCGTTGAGCGACTTGGGCGCCGAGCCGCCGCGAAGCGCAGCCGAGCGGTCGGCTCCGGCGCCGGGTTACGCGGCGTGTGAAGCGATGACACGACCCACGTCCTTCCGCGACGCTCCGAGTGTCAAGAGCGCGCGCACCAGCAAATCGATCGAGACGGACGGATCGGCGGCCTCCATCTTCGCGACGCGAGATTGACTCGAGTCGAGTCGCTTGGCAACCGCCGATTGCGTCCAGCGGTGCTGGGTCCGGATCTTCCGCAGGTGGTCGGCGAGCGCGAGCTTAAGCGCCACGAACGCGGTCTCTTCCGGACTGAGGTCCAGGAGATCGGCTGCGTCTCCGACCCGCCACCCGGCCGCCTCCAGTTTGTTCCTCTTGGTTGCTCGCATCACGCCTCCCGGCTCCCGCTCGCCACGTCGTAGGCCCGCAGCCGACGCCCGCAGGTTTCGACCACCGTCGACGGCGTCCTCGTCGTCTTCTTGCTGAACACCTCAGCGATCACGATTGCGTCGTTGTCGATCCGGTAGATGATCCTCCACGTTGCGCTCGCATCGTTCACGCGCAACTCGTGGCAGCGGCGACCGACGTCCGGCATGGGTCGAGAATGCGGCAGACCAAGCGACTCTCCCCGCTGGAGCCGCCGCAACAGGACGCCCGTCTCGATCCGTGCCTGTCGAGACAGCGGAGGCGTCTTGACCTCGCCGTGCAACCACACGAGCGGCTTCTCCGCGCCCACCGGTCGTGAGCATATGTCAGACATGACATATCGTCAAGGCTCCGCTGCCGACGAGGTCAGTCCAACGCCCCCGTGATGGTGTCCTGGCGTTCCGACGGCCGGCGCAGATCGCGCGCGATCACGCCGCGGGCCGCCGCCGCGGTTGGTGCGATTCTCGCCCAGCGGCACGAAGCTTCGCGAGCGCCATCTTCCAGCGGGCTTCGTTGTCCGCGGAGGACAGACCGCTCGGAAGCCCGTCGTGCGCCGCGAGGAGATCAGTGCCGCCGTTGACATCAGTAAGCGTGATCGTGATCCTCATCTCGCCGCGCGACGCCGGATCGTTGGTCTCGAACTCGTCCAGTTCGACGACCTGCTCGTTGGGCACCCGATCCTTGACCTCGGACCGGACCTCCCGCCCGTCCGCGGCAGCGCGTTGTTCGACGAGGTGCTTCTACTCCGGAAGATCGCACGGGTACCAGCGCTGCTTGTCGGTCGCGGCTTGAGGATCGATGTCAGCGACCATGAGAGGCTCATTTGTGGTCGTCTCGGCGAGGGTCGCCCCGAGCGGATCGATGACGCAGCCGCGGCCTTCGAACTTCTGGCCGAGTTCATCGGCGCCAGCGCGGTTGGACGACGCGACGAAGCAGCCGCCCGCGATCGCGGCCATGGTCAGGGCAGTGCGAAAGAAGTGTGAGGCGATCGGCGGCATCGCTCTCGGAACGGCCACGAGATGGGCGCCGCGGCGACCGAAGTCGCGCGCGTGCTCCGTGAACATCACGTCGCTGCACAGAAGTACCCCGACGCGCAACCCAGCCACTTCCACGATCGGGAAGCCACGCGGTCCCGGTTCGTACCAAGTGCGCTCCCAGTAGCCGGGGGACCAAGGGATGTGCTGCTTGGTGTTCAGGGTGACGAGCCCGCCGGAGGTCCATAGGAATGCTTCGTTGCACCGAATGCCGGCGACTTCGACCGGGCGGCTCCCGACGATCGCTGGGGATCCGAGGGTGCCCAGCGCGGCGACGGCGCGCGCGTGCGCGGCGACGGCCCGCTCCCATCGGATCTGCTCGAACTCCTGCAAGGTGGCGATCCACGGACCGAACGGCAGCTCATTCAGAACCAAGAGATCGGCACCGCTCTCTGCCGTCCGCTTCGCAAGCCCATCCCACGCCCCCGTTCCCGGCTCGAGCGTCGGGTCGGCCTCGATGACCGCAACTCGCACAGGCTTGCTCATGTCCCTCACCTCACAGATGGCGCGCGCCGGTTCAGCCGCGAGTCCCACGGCAACCTGCCGTCACAGATCATCCGGCGTCAGTCCCGTCCTTCGAGCGATCCTCGCCAACATCCTTGGACCGATCTCCTCACCATCGTGGAACGCGAACGTGAAGTCGGGCCAACCCTCGCGCTCCAAGACCCGATGG
>JACQXY010000068.1 GCA_016208485.1 Acidobacteriota bacterium
ACTTGAAACGGGCGAGCGAGCCGCGGCAGAAATCGACGACCTCATCCTCGGTCGCGGCCTCGCCGGGGCGCAGGACCACGACCGCCTTGATCGCCTCGCCGGTGTAGGGGTGCGGGATGCCGACGACGGCCGCGTCGGCGACCTTCGGGTGACGCAGGAGCACGTCCTCGACCTCGCGCGGGTAGACGTTGAAGCCCGACACGATGACGAGGTCCTTCTTGCGATCCACGATGAACAGGTAGCCGTCCTCGTCGGCGTAAGCGACGTCGCCTGTGTGCAGCCAGCCGTCGCGAAGGACGCCGGCCGTCGCCTCGTCTTGGTGCCAGTAGCCGCGGAACACGTTGTCGCCGCGCACGCAGATCTCGCCGGGGTCGCCCTCCTCGGCATCCTCGCCGTCAATGTCGATCAGCCGCACCTCGACGCCCGGCAGAGCGCGCCCGATCGAGCCGGCCTTCGCCACCGGCCCCATGGCGTTCGTCGTGACGGCCGGCGAGGTCTCGGTCAGCCCGTAGCCCTCCCAGATCGTGATTCCGAACCGCTCCTCGAAGGCCTCGAGGACCGCCCCGGAGAGCGGCGCCGCGCCCGAAACCGCCAGCCGCACCGAGGTCAAGTCCGCCCGCTCCGCGCCGGGGGTGTTCAGCCACGCAACGAACATCGGCGGCGCGCCGAACAGCACGGTGACCCGGTGGCGTTCGACCGCCTCGATCGAGGAGAGCGGGTCGAACCGCTCCAGCAGCACGGCGGTGGCTCCGATCCGCATGGTCAGGCCGAGGATCACGTTCAACGCGTAGATGTGGAACAGGGGCAGGACGAGGAGCACCACGTCGGCCTCGGCCTCCGCGAGGGCCGGCACCCCGCTCATCTGGTCGAGGTTCGCGATCAGATTCCGGTGGCTCAGCATCGCGCCCTTCGGCTTTCCGGTCGTGCCGCTCGTGTACGGGAGCGCGGCGAGATCATCCGGGCCGGTCTTCACCGACGGCGGCTCGCCGCCGCGCGCGACCATCTGCTCCCAGGTCATCGCCCCGGTCGGCGCCGCGCCGCACACCACGACGTGCTCGAGCATCGGCAAAACCGAGCCCACCCCGGCGAGCGCGCCGACAAGAGGTGCCGCCGCGATCACGACCCGAGCCTCGGCGTCGGACAGGATGAAGGAGATCTCCTCCGCCGTGAACCCGATGTTGAGCGGCACAGCGACGCCGCCGGCGCGCAGGATCCCGTAGTACGCGTAGACGAACTCCGGGGAGTTGTGAACGAGCAAGGCGACCCGGTCGCCCGGGCGCACCCCGAGCGCGGCGAGCCCGGCAGCCGCGCGGTCGATCTCCCGGTCGACCTCCCCGTAGGTGATCGCCCGGCCCCGGAAGACGAGCGCCGGCTTCTCCGGCAGCCGCCCGGCCGTCTCGCGCACGATGTCGGCGACGTTCACAGTCCTCCTCTCTCCCTCGTCGGTCTCTCCGGGCCCTACCCCAGGAACGCGCCGCGCCCCTCGAGCGCTCGCCGCAGCCCATCCACGTCGAGATCCCCCGCCGAGCACCCCTTCGAGGCGGCGAGCGCCGCGGCGAGCCCCGCCGCCTCTCCCGTCGCCATCGAGGGCGCGATCACCCGAGTCGAGGCAAGCGCTTCGTGCGTCGCCGAGATGCACCGCCCGGCGACCAGCAAGTTGTCCACGTCCTTCGCGAGGAGCGACCGGTACGGGATCTGGTAGTAGGCGCCCTCCGGCAGCCAGCGCAGCTCGGTCTCCTTGCCCTCCACGTGAAGCTCCTGCGGCCACGCCCCGCAGGCCACCGAGTCGGCGAATCGCGCCGCGCCGAGCACGTCGTCGCCGGTGAGCACGTACTCCCCCACCGCGCGCCGGGTCTCCCGCACGCCGAGCTGCGTCGGAGTGTCGGAGAGGTAGGCCTGCTCGAAGCCCGGCATGTGCTGGGTGAGGAAGCGCCCCGCCTTCTCCGCCTCGGCGCGGCCGGCCAGCTCGGCGGCCGTCGCCTCGAACGGGTCGCACAGGTCCGGCGCGCGGCCCTCGACCGCGATCCGCGTCATCGCGCCGAAAACCTCGCCGGCGCGCGGAGTCGGCAGCACCGCGCCGGAGGTCCGAGACAGGTTCCATTCCGGCTCCTGGCCCACCGTCGCGAGCAGCTCGTTCAGCCTCTCCATCCCGGCCGCGTATGCCTTGCCGACGTCCACGTTCTGCATGAGGAACTGCATCGCTGGGAACTGCCGGCGCCCCGGTGCGCCGGCGTCCACCTCGCAGCCCGCGTGGAACGCGAGATCGGCGTCTCCCGAGGCGTCGACGAAAACGCCCCCCGCGATCGCGATCGGGCCGCGCTTCGAGCCGACGACGACCGCATCGATCGTCCGGCCGCTGCGGGCGACCTCGGTCACGGTCGCGTGCAGCAGCGGGGTCAGGTTCGGCTCGGCCTGCACCCACCGGTCCGCCTGTCGCTTGAAGGCCCACGGCACGTAGAGAAAGACCGCGGTCTCCTTGTAGGGGACGGGGCCGAAGCCGGCGCCCGAGGCCTTGATCCCTTCGGCCCACGCCTCGGCGAACCCGCGGCAGACCGGGTCGAAGCCGCCCGCGGTCTTCCGGTACAGGCCGCAGATCGTGCCCACCCAGGCCGCGGTCGCGTTG
Organism: Acidobacteriota bacterium; assembly: GCA_016208485.1. GTDB lineage: Bacteria > Actinomycetota > AC-67 > AC-67 > AC-67 > JACQXY01. The sequence goes on from JACQXY010000068.1 coordinate 2,624, forward strand.
CCCCCGAAGAAGCCGTAGCGCTCGACGAGCACGGTACGCGCCCCGGCGCGCGCGGCCGAGACCCCGGCCGCGAGCCCCGCCGGGCCGCCGCCGACCACGACAACGTCGGCCTCGGCCGCGACCGGGGCATCGCGCTCGGGAAGCCGGATGGCCGGGACGCTCCGTCTCATGGTGGGCCGAAGTCTACGGCGAGGCGCGAGGCGAGACCAACCGGACTCGGGGCGTGGCGCGCGAATCGCCCCGAGCTTCCGCGCTCGGCCGCGCCGCCTATCCCGCGATCTCTTCGACCCGAAGCACGATGTCGGGCAGAGCACGAGGGGAGACGGTCTCGCCGCGCCCGGCGCGCGCGGTTTCCCGGTACCCGTCCGGCCCGGGCGCGCGGTAGGTCTCGACAACGCCCGAGGGGAGGTCGACGATCCAGACCTCCGGTACGGCGCCGCGCGCGTACAGCGGCACCTTGACGTTCCGGTCGAAGAGGACGGTGGTGTCCACGACCTCGATCAGGAGCAAGACGTCTCCGGGGCCGGGATGCGCGCCGCAGTAGAAGTCGTCGCGCGGGCGCAGGAGCACGACGTCGGGCTCGGGCTCTGAGCGGGGACCCACGAGGACAGGATCCTGGACGCTCACGATCGCGCGACCGGCGACGGCCGCGGCCAAAAGTCCGATCAGGCGCTTCACCGTGCCCGCGTGCCGGCTCCCGATGGGGCTCATGTCGACGATCTGGCCGTCGAGCAGCTCGACGCGGTCATCCTCTGTGAAGATGCCGGCGGAGCCCATCAGATGGAACTCCTCCACGCTGAACGTGTGAGGAGCGGGACGAGTGGACATGTCGCTCACCGGCTCTCATGATAGGTCGCTCGGGCTCCGGGGTCCACGGACGGGCGTGGGCTCCGGATCTTCGCGCGAGCGCGCCGTGAAGTCACGGCCGGGTGGATCGGGAAGAACCGGTCGCGCTACGCCTCCTCGGCCGGCGGCCCCGGCCGCGCCCCGAGCCGCCGGCACCCTCCGTGCCGAGGACCCGGCACGAAGGCCGGTCCGTTCGGGGTGCGCACCTCGAGCAGGCTGAACCCATGCCGTCTCAGCTCGGCGATCCACGCCCAGGCATTCTGGAAGGCAAGCTCCTCGCGGATCACTCCCTCGCCGTCGGCCGCCGTCACGATCAGTCTTTCGCGCCGTCTCATCGAGATCCCCCTCTTTCCCCTGCATCTCACTTCTCTGCCGGGAGCCGCGTTCCTTCCGGAGAAAAGGGGAAGAACCAGCCCCGGATCACCCGGCAGAAGTCCGCCGGGGTGCTTCAAGATATCGCGTCGGATATCTTGACAGCGAGGTCCCGGCCCCCTAGTCTCGGAAGCAAGCGATGAAGCGCAAGGTGGGGACCAGCCTCGACGCGACCCTCTACGAGCGGGCGCGCGCCGCGGCGCGCCGGGAAGGCAGAAGCATCAACGACCTCATCGAGGACGGCCTTCGCCGGGTCGTCGGTGCCGGCTCCGCGCGAGCCCAGACCGTGCGGGAGACGTGGGCCACCTACAGAGTGCCGGGACGCGTCCTCGATCATGCCCTCCGCGAAGATCTCTATGACCCTGAGTGACCTGGCGCCGGGGAGCCGGGTCTTCGTGGATGCCAATGTGTTCATCTATCACTTCGCCGGCCGGTCACCGGACTGCCGCGCGCTGCTCGAGGCGGTCGGTGAAGGGAGCATCGAGGCGGTCACAGGCCCGATCGTTCTCCTGGAGGTGGCGCACCGCCTGACGGCGCTGGAAGCCGCGGCATCGGGATTCGCGCGAGGGAGGAACCCCGCGGCCGCCCTGGCCGCGAATCCAGACCTGGTCCGCCGGCTCTCGCGGTACTACTTCGACGCCGCGAGGATCCCCGACATGGGAGTGGAAATCCTTCCCCTTCCGGAGGACGTCCTCACGGCGAGCCAGGAGTTCCGCCAGTCCCACGGGCTCCTCGTCAACGACTCGGTCATCCTGGCCCAGATGAGGCGCGCCGGAGTCACGGTCCTTGCCTCGGCCGACGCGGGCTTCGACCGGGTCCCGTGGGTCCGGCGCGTCGGCCCCGCGGACGTCTGACGGGACCAGCTCGACCGGACGCGGACCACCGCTTGGCCCAGATTGACCACTCAAAGTGCTCAAGATGACGACATCCGCTACCGATAGAGACCATGCAACTCCGTTGAAAAGCCTGAGCAGATAGTCGGTCTCCACGACAAGGGCAAACCCGCCGTAAGGCGGGGACGCAAAGCCACGGGGCCTCCCAAGAGGTCAGCCGGGTTGCCGAACGGGGACGACGAACCGCTTCGCGCGGCCCGTCGCCCACCGCTCCCCAGCGTGGGTTGGACGGGCTGTCCGTTTGGGCCCGGAGCAGGGGGCCTGGGATGGGTCGGAAGCGGTTCACGGCAACGGCAACCCTCCTCGCGACAGTCGCCGCGCTCCTCCTCGGGAGCGCCGTGAGCGCGAGCGCGACCACCTCGCAGGAGTCCTTCTTCATCGAGAAGATCAACCAGGAGCGGACCTCGCGCGGCCTCGCCGCGCTGAAGGTGAGAAGCGACCTCGTCGACGTCGCGCACCGCTGGAGCGGGCAGATGGCCGCGGGTGGAGACATCTCCCACAACCCGAACCTTGCCAAGCAGGTGAAGGGAAACTGGACGGTGCTCGGCGAGAACGTCGGCATGGGCGCCAACGCCGACTCGCTCCACGAGGCGTTCATGAACTCCGAAGGGCACCGTGACAACATTCTCGGCCGCGACTACAACGAGGTCGGCGTCGGGGTCGTCGTCACCGAGGACGGCACGATCTTCGTCACCGAGGTGTTCGCGCACCGGAGCGCCTCGTCGCCGAAGCCCGCGGCCCGCAAGCCCGCGCCCGCCGCTCGCCGCCACACGAGCCGGCCGGCGAGCCGGCCCGCCCACCGGGCCGAGCCGCCGAGCCCCGCGCCGGTGAGCGCGCCGGGAGCCGACCGCCGCGAGCCCGCGCGCGCCGCAGGCGAGACCCCCCGCAACGTCGAGGTGCTCGTGCAGCTCGTGGATCTCGACGGCGGCTTCGGACGCTGAGCGAAGCTTCAAGACCCATCTCCGCGCCCCGGGGCTTCGGCCCCGGGGCCGGCCCCCTCCCCAGGGCAGGATCGCCGGTCGAGCCGAACGGCAACCCCCTCCCCTACAATGACGCCCCGGGGGAGAGGAGCCGCTTGAGCCACCAACCCAAGCTGCTGTGCGCGACGGGGCCCTTCTACATGATGCCCCTGCCGCGCGCGCTCGAGGCGATCGCGCGAGCGGGCTTCGACGGGATCGAGGTCATGGCGACCGGCGAAGAGGCGAGCCGGGACCCCGCAACCCTGCGCGCGCTCGCCGCCGACCACGGCCTGACCGTGCGGGCGATCCACGCGCCGTTCCTGCTGCTAACCCGCCGGGTCTTCTCGACCGACCCTCTCGAGAAGATCCGCCGCTCGGTCGCCCTCGCCCAGGATGTCGGAGCCGGCATCGTCATCGTCCACCCCGCCTACCGGTGGCAGATCCGCTACGCCTCCTGGCTCCACAACGACCTGGAGGATTTCTGCGCGAAGGAAGCCACCACCGTCGCGGTCGAGAACATGTTCCCGGTCCGGCTCCGAGGGCGCGCGGCGACCTTCCATCGCACGATCGGGATCGAGGAGATGCGGTCGTTCCCCGCGGTGACGCTGGACACCAGCCACCTCGCGGTCAGCGGCATCGACATCCTGACCGCCTTCGACGAGCTCGCCGACCGGATCTCACACATCCACCTGTCGAACAACCTCGGGACCGGCGTCGACAGCCACTCGCCGCTTCGCGAGGGGGTGCTGCCGATCGGCGCCTTCATCGAGAAGGTCGGCGCAAGCGGCTACTCGGGCTCGATCACAATTGAGGTGGACGTACGGGCCTGGTCCGGGCGGCCCGCCCAGCTCGCCGCGTCGCTTCGCGAGAACCGCGACTACTGCGCCGAGCGGCTCGCCGCCGCGACGGGCGCTTGAGCGAGCCGCCGCGACGGGCGCTTGAGCGAGCCGTCGGCGCCCGCGGATCGGGTCGCCGGGCCTGCACCTGAGAAGGGCGAGCCTCGCGGCCCGCCCTTCGAATCCTCACTGTCATCGAGAGCCGCGCAGTTGCCTGGCCCTTCATCCCTCGCACCCGCTCTCGCGGGGCTTCATCCTTGGAGCCGCAACACTTTGCGCGCCGCACCCTCACTCAGATGTTCGGCGCGCGCGGCCTCGACTTGAGAGCCGAACGGCCGCGATCGGGCCTCAAAACCTGAAGCGGAGGGGCGGCCCCGTCGGTCCACCCCCCCGCCCTCGGTATCGTTGTCACCTGAGGTCCGCGCAGTTGCCTCGCCCTTCATCCCTCGCGCCCGCCTCGCGGTGGGGCTTCATTCCTCGGGCGACAACACTTTGGTCGCGGTCTCCTACCGGAATAACTACGGACCCCGGGCCCGCGTTCCTGCCTGCGGGCGCCGACCGGACGGAAACTGCCGGAACTTCCCGCGCGGCGGACCGAGGCGGAGGCTTTACCCCGCCCCCGCGCGCCCATATCCTTGGAGACCTGCCGAACCCATTCGGGGCCGGCGAACCCCTCCCGGACGTGACCGGACGTGACCGATGCGACGAGGAACCGCGCTCGCGCTGATCGGGCTCCTCGTGGCCCTGATCGCCGCGCTCGCCGTACAGGTGATCCAGAATCACTAGCCATCCCGGGGGGTTTTCGATGACCTTCCCAGAGGGGTTGCCCGGTGGTGTAAACCCGGCTTTCTCCGCCGACGATACCCCGACAGAGGGATCCATGAGCCGAGCTTTCGAGGCAGCCTTGCCTTCGCCCGTCCCCGAGCGGGCGGCCGGCGACGGCGACGTCATCGACCTCGTCGAGCGAGCGAGGGAAGGCGACGTCGCGGCGTTCGCGGCGCTGTACGACCGGTATGTGGATCGCGTCTTCCGCTTCGCTCTCTATCGTCTGAACGGGGATCAGGCCCTCGCCGAGGACATCACCTCCGAGGTGTTCCTCCGCGCGCTCCGCAAGATCAAGGGCTTCACTTGGCAGGAGCGCGACATCGGCGCCTGGCTCCTCACCATCGCCCGCAACCTCGTGCTCGACCACTTCAAGTCCGGCCGGTTCCGTCTCGAGGTCCTCGGAGCCGAGGGCCCCGAGGCCGCCGGACCGGCCGACCCCGCCGACGAGGCTCTTTCCAAGGTTTCCCAGGCGGCGCTGTACCGCGCGATCTCCCAGCTCGGCACGGAACAGCAGGAGGTCATCTACTGGCGCTTCCTCCAGGGGTACTCCGTGGCCGAGACCGCTGCCGCCATGGATAAGACACAAGGGGCAATCAAGGCACTACAGTATCGCGCGGTGAAAGCCCTCTACAAGCTCGTCGTGGTGGACGGCGACTATGACTAGCCTGTTCGAATCACCTGATAATTGGCCCGCGGGGCGATCGCGTCCAACCCGGGCGCTGCTTCGTTGTCACACTGGGAAGGAGATGCGTTGAAGCGGCTCACCACGAGAGAGGACGCCTTCGAGGAGCTGCTCGAGGGCCGCGCGGACGGAGACGTCCCGCCGGAGATCGAGCACCTCGCCAGGCTCGCGCGCGCGCTGGAAACTCGCCCGGCGCGACCCGGCGCGGCCGCCGCGCCCGCGCGCCCGGCCATGCGCCCCGCATTTCGCGCCTCGCTCCGCGCCCGCCTCCTCACCGAGGCATCCGGCCGCAGGCCGCTCGTGGAGCGCGCGCGCGACTGGTGGGTCGAGCGCAACGCGGCGATGCGCCGCAGTCTCCGGGTCGCGGTTGCCATGAGCGCGGCCACGATGGTGCTCCTCGCCGGCAGCGTCGTGATGGCCGCCTCCCAGAGCGCCATCCCCGGGGACTCCACCTACTGGGCGAAGCGGCTACGGGAGCGCGGGAACCTCGCGATGACGCGCGGCGACGAGTCGCGCGGCTACGCGTTCGCAGGGCTCGCCAAGCGCCGTCTTTCCGAGGTTGGGGCGCTCGTCGACCGCGGCGTGACCAAGGAAACCCTGTACGTCGGGACCCTCGGCGACATGAGCCGGGACACCAGCGAGGCCCACCGGCTGCTCGTGCGGGTGTTCAAGAGGACCCGCGACGCGTTCCCGCTCCGCCAGATCGACGGGCTGGCGCTCGCCGAGATGGACACGCTGACCTCGCTCATGGACCGCATCCCGCCGGGCGCGCGCGCGGCGGCGAGGACCTCGATCGAGCTGGCCACGTCGGTGCGCGGGGAGACCCAGGACCTGCTGAAGGGCTGCCCGTGCGAGGAGACCCTGTCGCCGGCGCCTCCGGCGCCGCTTCCCGGCCGGGTCGGGAGCGCCCCGTGCGAGTGCGAGCCGCGGCCGGGCGAGCACCCCGAGAGCGGCTCGACCACCGAGCCCGGGATCCAACCGGCAGGACCGACCGAGTCCAGCCCCACGCCGCCACCTTCCGAGCCCAGCCCGACGCCGGACGCGAACACCCTTCCGGACGTCCCCGGGACCGGGGTCGACGACGACGCGGAGGAGATCATCGAGGACCTGCTGTCGCCCGTCCCGACACCGCCGCTCGCATCGGGGCCGGCCTCAAATCCCCTGGGCGACATCCTGCCGCCGCTGCCCACCGCGAGCCTGTCCCCGGGCTTGCCCGGCCTGTAGACCCGCGCGCTCGCGGCAACCGGCTCCGCGAACCGGGCCTCCGAACCGGAATGGCCTTTGCGGTGCCCCCCGTGCCATAATCTGACATTCCAGTATCCAGGCGTGAGAAAGAGTGTCATACTGAGCGTCACCAACGGGGGAATCCCGTCGTTACCAATTCGAGAGCGCGCTCGGGCGGCGCAGGTGAGTCGGTGCCGAATCTTCCGGAAGGAAGCAGCGGGTGCGAAGCCGAAGTAGTCGGGACGCGGGAATGGTCTGGAGTTCATCAAGGAGGGCAAAGATGAGAACCGGAGGGAAGTCGGTCCCCCGCCTGATGGCGGTGCTCGTGGTTTCAGTTGTGGCGCTCGGGGCGGCCCTTCCCGCCTCCGCGACGAAGATCCCTCTGGACACCTGGTCCGGCCGCGCCTACGGCTCCGCCGTCGAACTCAGCATCCAGCTTCCCGCCGCCATTCAGGGCGCCTTCCAGACCCACGACCTGAGCGTCCCCTCGTTCCGCGACCGCGTCGTCTCGAGCACCGCGGAAGCGCAGTGGCGTTGGGGCGAGGCCGGCGAGACGATCGGCCACGGAATCGGCGAGCTGCTCGATTCCACCGGCACGATCGGCGCCGAGGTCGGCGACAAGGCGCCGCGCGCCGAGGTCAAGCTCGGCGAGCCGGACGCGAGCGGCAACATGGCCAAGAACGATGAGGTCCCCGGCGTGAGTGTCGGCGCCGGCGAGGTTTCCGCCAGCGCGAAGAAGCTCGGCGCGAAGGTGATCAACTCCGCCGGCAACGCGAGAATCGCGAACTTCCGGATCACCCTCGGCGACCTCCTCGCCCAGCTTCCCGCGGGCCGCGACGAGATCAACGGCGCCATCGACTCGCTGCTCGGAGTGCTCTACGGCGGCGCCGCGAACCCCACGCCGCTCGAGGGCGGGGTCATCGGCCAGCTCCAAGTCCAGCTCGACGCGGCGAAGAAGGCTCTCGCCGACAACGGCGCGGACCTCGAGAAGGTGACCGGACTCGTCCTGCGCTTCCCCACCATCACTCGCGAGAACCTGATCGACCGTCCGCTCGTGTCGATCGAGTCCATCACCTCGACCTCCTCGGTCACCGACGGCGCGGGCGACCTCGCCGGCTACAAGGTCACCAAGGCCCGCTCGGTCGTGAAGGTGGCCAGCCTGCTCGGCGGGCTGGTGCGCATCGAGACGCTCATCTCTGAGGCGAGCGTCGCCGTGAACGGCAAGCCCCACCAGGCGAAGGTGCTCCCCGCGGTCCAGAAGGTGATCGGTCTCACCGTCGGCTCGAACCTCGTGGAGATCGGCGACTTCAGCAAGCTCACCGGCATCAAGATCAACGGCAAGAACGTGGACCTCACCAAGCTCGGGGTGCCGGCAGAGGTTGTGGCCGCGATCTCCGGTCTGTACGAGACGCTGCTGACCGACGTCGTCGGGCTCGCCGTGAGCGTCCCGGCGGTGTCGCAAGGTGTCGAGGAGACGCTCGTGAGGCAGAAGGCTCACCAGTACGTCACCGCGCTCAACCTGCGGGTCGCCCCGCTCAGCCAGCCGGTGATGGGCGTTGACCTGAGCGCCGTGTCGGCGGTCTTGCCGACCATGGACCTCAAGTTCTCCACGGCGAACGCCGAGGCCGGCAGCACACCCCTCGACGTCCTCCCGAAGTGCGTCGGTGTCTGCAACCCGGTGACCGGCGTGCCGACGAACCTGGCCTTCGTCTTCGGGCCGGCGCTCCTCGGCGCGGCGATCCTTCTCCGCCGCTTCGCGCTCGCGAGCAACCGCTAAGTCCTTCCGCGAAAAGAGGCCCCATCGGGGGCCTCTTTTCGCGCGCGAAGTAGGCTATGCTCGCCTTCGGATGAAGACCGAGGCCAGAGGTATCGACCCGGGCCGGCTGGCGAAGCTGCGGGGAGAACTCGAGCGCATCCGGGACGCCCTTGCTGGGAATCCAGAAGTCCGTCAGCTAGTGGTCTTCGGATCAGTGGCGGCGGGGGACGTCCACGAATGGAGCGACCTCGATCTTGTCGTGATAGCCGATACGGCAACGCCGTTCGTGGAGCGCGCCGCCGCTCTCGCGCGCCGCCTGCAGCCCCGAATCGGGACGCAGTTCCTCGTCTACACTCCCCAGGAGATCCGGGAGCTTGCCGGCAGACCCTTCGTCAGGGTCGAGATTCTAGAGAAGGGGAAGGTGATGCCGCTCAGACCCGCGGCGGACGCAGAGCGGTGGATGGAGTTCGCTCGACAGGACGTCAAGACGGCCGAGCTGGCTCTCGACGCCGGAATCTTCAACCAGGTCTGCTTCCATTCTCAACAGGCCGCCGAGAAGTGCCTCAAGGGTTGCCTGGCGGCAGGCGGGGAGCTGCTGGCCCGGACCCATCTCATCGCCGACCTCCTCGACACCCTGCCGCCGTCGGCCCGAGAGGCATTCTCCGAGCTGGTGGACGGGCTGCTCGCGCTCGACCAGTTCTCCATCCCCACGCGTTATCCGGACGCCCTCCCGGGTGTGGGTGGTCTGCCGGGACACCCCCATGCCGAGGAGGCGCTCGCGACGGCGCGCGCATGCCTGGAGCGGGCCACCGCCTGGATCGCGCGCAGCGGGGCCGCTCCCAGCTAGCCGAACCCCGGCCTCGCACCACGGTCAGCCGGGCTCGACCACTCCGAGGCCCCCGAAGTATCTCCGGTAGAAGCCGCGGTCCCGGGTCAACAGGCGCTCGGCATGAGTCTGCGCGTGGGCGGCGATCAAGAAGTCGGCGATCATCCGCGCGCGCGACCCACCCTGCCGGCGATAGGCCCGCCAGGCCTCGGCCGCCAGTTGCGCGGCCTCCGCCGACATGGGCGAGAACTCGATCCCGAGCTCGACGAGGCCGTCCCGGCCGCGCGCGGGCGAGTCGTACGCGGCGCAGGTCTCGGCCCAGACGATCTCGCACGCGACGAGCCGTCCTTCGGAACGGCACCGTCGCAGGGCCGCGCGAGAGGCCAGCCCGTGGTCGAGGTCGGCACCGAGGACGTCCAGGACCACGCTGGTATCGACCGAGGTGATCACGCGTCGTACTCGCCGCGCATCTCCGCCACGACCTCGTCGGTCGGCCGGCCGAGCGGGTACTTCCCGAAGGCCGAGTCGACCGG
>JACQXY010000070.1 GCA_016208485.1 Acidobacteriota bacterium
GGAGGACGCTGCGCCCGGCGCGGGCGAGGACCTCGCGGTCGCGCGCCGCGCGGCCGGCGGGGACCACCAGGCATTCGAGCTGCTCGTTCGCCGGCACACCGAGGCGGTTTGGCGGCTCGCCTACTCCTCGCTCCACGAGCGAGCGGCCGCTGAGGACGCGGTGCAGGAGACTTTCGTGAAAGCCTACCGCGCGCTCGGGGGCTTCCGGGGCGAGTCGTCGGTCCGGACGTGGCTGCTCGCGATCGCGCACCGCACCTGCCTCGACCAGATTCGGCGCGCGCGGCCCGAGGTCGCCTCGCTCGACGAGGCCCGCGGCGTGCGCGCGCGGAGCGTGGACGCGGCGACGCGAGTCGCGCTCCAGGTCGCCGTCGAGGCTCTCCCGGAGGAGGAACGCAAGGCTTTCGTGCTCGTGGACTCGCTCGGGTTCTCTCGCGAGGAGGCCGCCGCGATCCTGGAAGTGCCGGCATCGACGCTCAAGTCCCGGCTGGCACGGGCCCACGAGCGCCTGGTGGAAGCGATCGGCGAGCGGGGCGAACGCGGACGACAAGGACGGTGACCGGTCATGAGTGAGACGGAGCACGCAAGGATCAGGCAGATGCTCTCTGAGGGCGCGACCTCGAGCGAGGTCGGGGAGCACCTGGGCGGCTGCGCGTCCTGCAGCGCGTGGGGTGAGGCGCTCGGGCGCGTGCGGTCCTTGGCGCCCTCGGCGATCCCTCCGGCGCCGGAGGGGCTTTCCGACCGGGTCCTCGCCGCGGTCCGGCGCGCCCGGGTGGCGCCCCTGCCCCCCGCACCCTCGTGGTGGCGACGCGCGGGCTTCCGGGCCGCGCTCGCCGCCGGCGCGGCCGCCGCCGTCGCCCTCGGCGCGCTCGCGCTCCCGAACCGTGGCGCGCGCCCGACCCCCGCCGAGGAACTCGTCGCGGCGACGCGCGCGACCGGATCGGTGCGCACGGCGCGGATGTCGCTCGATGCCTCCTTCCATGCCACCTTCCAGGTGCCGGCCGATCTGCCGGACCTCGCGGGGATCCGGCACGGGCTCGAGCAGCTCCCGAAGGATGCACGCGAATCCGCCGAGCGGTTGGTCGACCAGGCCGACCTCCTGCGCCGGCAGGCCGCCGCCCCGCACGAGGTGTCTCTCCGCCTGAGCGGCACCGGTGAGGCCGTCCTTCCCGATCGGATGCACATTCGCGGTACCTTCGAGGGGACCGCGCCCTCGTCGGCGGTCCTCGGCGGCTCCGGCCCGTTCGAGTTCACAGCAATCGGCGACCGGGCGTGGTTGCGGACGCCCGTATCGGGCGACAAGTGGGTGCTCCTTCCCGCAGGCGCCGGCTCGGTGCGCATCGCCCTCGATCCCGGCGGGGTCCTCGACCTGCTCCGCGCACCACAGGGCCCGGTCGAGAGGGTCGGCGAGGAGACGCTGGACGGCGCGCGAGTCGTCCACTACCGCCTCCGGGTCGGCTCGGTCGGGACCGGCGCCTCCGGCGGGTCGCTCGACACCTGGGTCGGCGAGGAGGATCAGATCGTGCGCCGGGTCCGGATGCGCGCGGAGGGTCACCTCCCCGGCGCCGAGATCCGGAGTTCCTTCGACGTCCGTCTCTTCGACTTCGGAGCCGACGTGTCGGTGAGCCCGCCTCCCGACGGCGACGTCATCGCGCCCGACGTGCTCGGCGGCGCGGCCGCGTTCGCCTTCTCCTTCGACGGGTCGGGGATCTCCCTCTCACTTCACGGCGGCTGGTCGTCCTCTCCGGGGTTCGAGTCGTCTTCGCCGCCGCCGGCGCCCATGCCCTCCGAGTGGCGCTCGCCCTCCCCGCCCCCGTCGTGGTCGCCGCCGCCGGGCTGGGAATCGCCCTCGCCGTGGCCCTCCGAGCCGTATCCGACCCCCTCCGGGTGGTCGTCACCGGATGGCTCGTGGTGGGCGTCTCCTTCCGCGGAGCCTTCGGGGTCGCCCTCCCCATGACCTGCGGCACGTGAGGACAGCCGCCCTCCGAGCGTCGGGCGCGCCGCTCGGCCCCGCGCGCGGGTCGATGGCCCGATGGAACAGCACGATCGAGGTCGGCCATGGTCGCCAGACATGATGCGCGCAGGCCCACACCCTCCTCGCGTCCCATGTCGCAACTTCACAGCCAATTCCCAGGTCAGAAAGGTTGACACGCGCCGATGCTCATCGGCAGACTCGTTGACGCACGACGACCAAAGCGTGAGATCAGCCGTCGTCACCCCGGAGGCTCAACATGACAAGAGAAGCTGGTGCTATCGCTCGAACGCGCGCGTCATGCTCCTTTGGGCGGGCCATGGAGAGACGGACCGCCGTTCTGGTGATCCTGTTTGCCGTCGCGGCCGCCATCCCTGCCCAGGTCGGCGGTTCACACCCGGCAAGCGCGGCGCACGTTCTCGACGGCATACCGGCGGAGAGCAACGTCGCGGCGGTCACTGTGGACTACTCCAATTCGCTCGGGGCGTTCGATCCTCGCGTCTTCGGCACGATAGCGGCGCCTTACTACGACCCGCGAGGGTTCGCCATGACGAAGCTCGCCGGCTTCCAGATGATCGGGGTCGCAATGAGCGGGCGCATTCCGCGGGATCCCGACGACCCGTCCCAGTACGATTTCACGAAGCTCGACCAGCAGGTCTTGACGGCCGTCGCGACGGGGGTCGAGCCCCTCGTCGGGTTCCCCTTGAACGAGAAACCGCGGAACCTGAGCCAGTACGCGACCTACGTGCAGAACGTCGCCAGGCACCTCACCCAGGGTTGGGGGAACGGCTACTACCTGGACGTGAAGCTGTTCGGTATCGCAAACGAGCCCGACAACCCGGCCTTCTGGAAGGGGACGCAGCAGGAGTTCTTCGAGTCCTTCGCCGCGGGAGCGAAGGCCTTGAAGGCCGTGGATCCGGACTTCGTCATCGACGGCCCCGGGCTGATGGACCCTCGCGACCGGTCGGGCACCCTGAGCTCGTGGGTCACCGGTTTCCTGGACTACGCGGAGCTGAACGACGTGCCCGTGGACCTGTTCTCCGTCCACGCCTACTCCCCGATCGCCTACAGCAAGTTCAGCGAGAACTTCCGGCTCGTGCGCTCCGAGCTCGAGAAGCACCCGACTCTCAGCCCGTTGTACGGCGTGCCTGGGCTCGCGAACAACGAATGGAACACCATGGTCGGGGACCTGTGGAGCGGGTCGTACCACGAGTCGTTCGACACGGCTTGGGTCGCGGCCCACAACGTGAACGCCCTCATCAACATGGTCGAGCAGGGGCTCCGCCTTTCCGTGCGGTACGGCGGCGCGTTCAACGGCGGCCAAGGCGGATGCCACGACTTCCCCCTCACCGACTGCAACGGCCTCGGCAAGCCCGCGTACTACGCGTTCGAGGGCTTCAATCGGCTCGCGGGAACGACGCGCCTCTCGACCTCGGGGACCGACGGCATGAACTTCGCCGCGATCGCGGGAAGGGACGGCGATCGGATCGTCATCGTGATCGCGAACTACGACACGAGGAGCTACCTGGAGAAGTACGAGCCGTCGACAAGCCCCGCGTGGGCCGAGTTCAACGCGCACGTCGCCCAGTTCGGCGAACCCCCGACGTACGCCTCGTTCAACCTCACCCTCCAGAACCTCCCGTGGAGTCCCACGAGCGCCGTCGTGTACGAGCGCTACCTCGTGGACGACACGCACAACCTCAGCCTCGTCGACGCCCAAGTGCTACCGGGCGCGGGGAACACGCTCTCCTTCCACGTGGAGGCGGCCGCTCCCTCCGTGCAGGTGATCGAGGTGCGGCCCGTCCCGCCGGGGACGCCGCTTTCAGGGACGTGATTCGCATGCGCCCGTGGGAACCCAGGATTCTCGGATTGCTGGCGAGTGTCTTCCTGCTCGCTCCCGCCCTGCCCGCGACCGGCCTCGCCGAGCCCCACGGCATCGTCGTCCCGCCTGCGACCGCGCGCGCGGCCGCGGAGTTCACCGTCCCGCTCGAACCCGCCCCCGCTGCCGGCCCCATCAACGTTCACGCACTCGCCACCGGCTCCACCTTCCCCGACATCGTGAAGCTCGGGAACCTCGTTGTGGACGAGGGACGCGGGCGCGCGTACTTTTCGGGAAGCCTCTCCCGTCACCTCGGCGTCGTGGACGTGAACACCATCCAGATGGTCGGCACGATCGACTCGGGCGTGGACGGCTTCGTCTCGAAGCACCTCCTCCTCAACCCGGTGACGGGCATCCTCTACGTGTTCGTGATCGAGACCGGGAGACTGTACCGTCTCGACCCGACCACGGGCGTCCTCTCCGGGCCCGTGCCCGGGAACGGGGCCGTCGTGGACGCGGGCACGGACCGCGTCTTCGTCCCTTCCCCACCGGACCAAATCCAGGTGTACGACGGCATGCTCCGTCTCACGGGGACAGTCTCCGGCGTGCGAGCGCCGGGGGACGTGCACGTGGACACGGCGAGCCACCGCCTCTACGTGTTGAACGCCCTCACCGGTTCAAACGCGAGCGTGAGCGTGTACGACACGGTCGCGCTCGACCTCGTCCGGAAGTACGCCATGCCCGCCGGGTTCGACGGGACGCCGACCCGCGTGCACGCGGACGCGGGACGCATCTACGTCGCGAGCCGGGGTCCGGGCGCGACGAGGGCGATCTCCATCATCGACAAGGCGACCGGGGCGGGGACGCGCGTCTCCGTGGCGGAGAACGTGAACGGGATGCGCACCCTCGCGGGCAAGCTCTACGTCATGACGGGCTACCCCTACTACGCGGGCTACCTGCCGAACGCGACGGGATCCTTCGGGGTCCTCGAGGTCCGCGACGCCACGACTGGAGCGAAGGAGCGCGAGGTCCAACTGGACCTTGAGAGCCTCTACTTCGAGATCGATACGACCACCAGCACCCTCCTTTACACGGCGACCGGGCGGGGCACGGTCGGCGCGCTCCACCTCCCGGACCTCGCGCCGCTCGGCACGATCGACGTGGCCACCACCATCGAGGACGTCCTCGTCCACCCCTCCGACGGGAGCCTCTACGTACGCAATCGGCTCGGGGGGAGCACCCTGTACCACGTGAACCCCGCCACGGGCGTCCTCCTCGGCACGCTCGATCCGGGGAACTGGCCCACAGGCCTCGTCCTCGACGCGGCCCGGGGCCGCCTGTACGCGCTCAGCCACTACGAGGCGAAGGTCACCGTGTTCGACATCACGAACGATTCCCTCGTCGGGACGATCAACCTCGGCACGTCCCGCGCGCGCACGGACGCCCTCTCCGCGATGGCGATGGACCACGTCCTCGGGAAGCTCTACGTCGTCACCCCCGAACTCGGCACGCTCACGGCCGTGAACGTGGACGGCTCAGGCTCGCCCGTCACCGTTCACATCGACGGCTTCACCCCCAACCCCCGCGGCGGCGGGCCCGGCCAACTGCACGTCACCGCGCACGACGCCCTCAACCGAGTCTACGTCTTCGCTCGTGACGCGAATCGCGTGAACGCGTACGATGCCTCGACGCTCGCCCTCGTCGCGCATGCCACGACTCCCGACCTGAACATGACGAACCCGCCACTCGACCTCCTCTTCACGGACGGCGCGCGGCTCTTCGTGGGACCGCACATCCTCGACCCGCTCACCCTCACTCCGATCGGGAGAATCCCGAGCGGCCTCAAGGTCGTCGGCACCGGTCTCGGCCGGTACTACGTGCTCGACAACGCGCCCGGCGCGCCTGACAACCGGGAGCGCATTCGCGAGTACGATGCCGCCTTCGTGAGCGACGAGCGAGGCTGGGATCTCGAGCCCACCCTCGGGCCCCACTCCGCGGTCGGCATCGACGCCGCGAGGGGCCGCCTCTACGTCGGGTACCTCGAGCGAGGCGAGGTCGATTCCATCGACATCGGGAACGCGCTCCCGGGCCCGTGAGCCCCACCGCCCTCACGCTCACGCAGCCGGTTCGCTCCGCGCGACGGGCAGGCGGACGGTGAACGTCGCGCCGCCCCCGAACTCGCTGTCCACGAGTATCTGGGGCTCCTGACCCCAATGTGGGTCCTTCGTGCCCGAGTCGGTCCTGAGAAGCCGTCGCTTCGTCCCGATGAGCCCGCTCGGCCACGGCCAGTCGCGCTGCTTCGCCAACGCCATCCCCATTGGGGCGCCAAGACACCGCCGAACATCCTGCACACCGGTCACCCCGGCGTCGACTGGCCCGCGTACCATGTGCTGCCGAGCGGCTTGATGAAGGACATGCGGCCGGAGGGAGATCTCGGCGAAGCCGATCGGCCGGCCGCCGTCTTCGACGGCGAGAAACACCGCGGCGAGCGTTGGGGTACCGGCCCCGAGGAACGCGTCGATGTGCTCGCGCTCCTCGACCGGGTCGGCATCAGGTCAGAGAAGGCGCCGGAGGCGGAGCCAATCGCTCGCGTCAGACGACCGGGCTCGCCTGATCGTCATCCTCTGCGCAGATGCAGAGCCCGGCGTCACCAGCACGTTCCTCGATCCGCCGAACGGCGCCGCGTTTCACCCTAGGCGCGAAGCGAGCGTCGGCTCCAGCTGCGAGTTCAACTCACTCACTGCCGCGCTCGGGATGAACGAAGCTCTCGGGCGGCCCCCTCAGGGACTTCCACGAAGGCGAACAGTTCGGCTGGGTAAACGTAGTCTTCGCCTGACTCGTCGATCACGCGAAGGAAACCCGTCGAAGTGGCGTCTTCATCCGGGACCACGGCATACAGCTTGCGCACGTCGAGATCCTCAGCGCCCTCATTGCGAAGGCACACTACGAAGCTTGTCGCCATCGCTCTCGCCATCAGTCCAGGAAGCGCTTGATCTTGAACTTGCGACGCCCGATTCCGTGCGCCTCATACCAGTGTACCTCCGCCCGCCGGGTTGTCCCATCCCTGAGTTCTACCAAGGCTGTTCCCCTCAGCTTCCGCCAGCGCCCTCGACCGAACTGCGCTCTGAGACGAACCCGTTCACAGATGGATACGCCCCGAGCGATCACCTCGATCTCGGAGATCTCGCCGGCGAGCTGGAAGTACACAAGAGGAGGCTACAGCCTGCCGACGACAGCGTTGGCCGAGCGGCTCTGGCGGGGCCCCGACAGGGCAGGCTTCCTCGCCCGAGCCCCTCCAAACCGCGCGCAAGGGACGCTCGGGCAGATCCGGCAGAGGCCCGGCGAACGCGCGCCGGCGCGCTCAAGAGCACCCCGCGCGCACCCGAAGGTGAGCATGGAGAGGGCAGGGAGGCGCGATGCAGACGGCAAGGACGACCGGGAGCGCGAGCGCAGGAGCGGTCGCGCCGGTGATCGTCCTTGCCGCCCGTCGCGCGGAGATCCTGCGCGCGGCGAGCGTCCCGATCGTCCGTGTGGCGCCCCGCCCGCTCCGAGTGCGCCGTCTGGGGCGCGCGATCGCGATGGGAGCCGCGGCCCTCGGTGTCTTGCTCGCCTGGGGCGCAGTGTCGATGCTCGCGGTCCGATACCTGCGCATCGCGGTGCCGGTCGTCTTCGCGCTCGCAGCGATCGTCGCCTGGGCGATCACGCCCCCGGAGCGCGATGCCGAGATCCTCCGGCTGCGCCCCGAGCGCGACGACTGACCGGTCTCAGGACGGCGCGTCGGCGAGCCGGCCCGCGGCCGAGAACTGCTCCCGGTACAGCCTCGAGTACAACTCTCCGCGCGCGAGAAGCTTCTCGTGCGGCCCGCGCTCCACGATCCGCCCGCCGTCCACGACCAGGATCTCGCCGGCCGCGAGCACGGTCGAGAGGCGATGCGCGATCACGATGGCGGTGCGGCCCCGGAGCAGCTCGGCGAGCGCGCGCTGGATGAGGCGCTCGGCCCGGCTGTCGAGCGCGCTCGTCGCCTCGTCGAGCACCAGCACGCGGGGGTCCTTCAGGATCGCCCGCGCGATCGCCACGCGCTGCTTCTCGCCGCCGGAGAGCCGGTAGCCCCTCTCCCCCACGAGCGTCTCATATCCGTCGGGGAGCCCCGCGACGAACTCGTGGATCTGAGCCGCCCTGGCGGCGGCGACCACGTCGGCGTCGCTCGCGCCGGGGCGCGCGTAGAGGAGGTTGTCGCGGATGCTCGCGTGGAACAGGAACGGGTCCTGGCTCACGACGCCGACCGCGGAGGCGACCGACTCAAGCGTGAGATCGCGAAGGTCGCGGCGGTCGAGCGTCACGGCGCCCGAATCGGGGTCGTACAGGCGCGATACGAGCGCTGCGATCGTCGACTTGCCGCCGCCGCTCGGGCCGACCAACGCAGTCATCCTCCCAGGCGGCACCTCGAAGGACACCCCGTGCAGCACCGGGGAGTCCTCGCGGTAGGCGAACGAGACTCGGTCGAAAGCCACCCGGCCCTCGGCGCGCGCGAGCGGGATCGCCCCCGGCCGCTCGCGCACGTCCGGCACGAGATCGAGGTACTCGAAGATCCGCTCGAAGAGAGCGAGCGCGGCCTGAACATCCACGTGCACGGTGAGGAGCTGGTTCACCGGCATGAACATCCGGGTCTGAAGCGCCGTGAACGCCACCACCGATCCGACCGTGAAGGCGTTCGAGGCCTCGGAGGCGGCATCGGAGATCGCGCGGTGGCCGCCGTAGAACCACACGAGCGCCGGCGCCGCCGACCAGAACACCTGGATGATCATGAAGAACCAGCGGCCCACCATGGACTCGCGGATTTGAATCCCCATGAGCTGGCGGTTCTCGTCGCTGAAGCGGTCGATCTCGTAGCGGTCCCGGCCGAAGGTCTTCACGAGCAGGGCGCCGGACACCCCGAGAGTCTCCTCCACGAGGCTCGACATGCGTGCGACCCGCTGCTGGCGCCGGCGCGCGAGGTCCCTGCGGATCCGCCCCACCCGGCGGGTCGGGTAGACGAAGAGAGGCAGGATCGCGAGCGACAGCGCCGTCAGCTTCCAGTCGAGCGAGAACATCATGCCGAGCGTCCAGCTCACGACGAAGGTGTTCTGGACCAGTCCCGCGATCGTTCCGGTGACCACCGTCTCGATCCCGCTCACGTCGTTGTTGACACGGCTCACCAGTTCGCCGGCCTTGGTGTGGGTGAAAAAGCGCATCCCTTGACGGCGCAGGGACGCGTACAGCTCGTTTCGGAGGTCGAACATCACCCGCTGGCCGATCGAGGCGTTCAGGTACGTGGTGCCCACGCCGATGAGTCCGCCGGCGATCGGGACGACGACCATCGCGATCACGAGCAGGTTCAGCAGCCCGCCCTCACCGCGCGCGATCGCCTGGTCGATCACGGCCTTCGCGAGGAACGGCGGCACCACGCCGAGGCCCGCCGTGACGGCGAGGGTGAGCACCACGACCGCGGTCTGCTTCCAGTAGGGGCGGAAGTACCGCCCGACCCGGCGGAGCATCGCGCGGGTGACCGGCTTCGCCGGCTTGCGGTCGAGGTCGAGATCGCCCCGCATCCAGTGGTGGCCGATCATGGCCGCTCGCGCGCCAGCGCCCGGCGCGCCTGAACGAGCCGCTGGCAGAGCGTGACGGCGCCGAGGGCGACGAGCGCGCCCAGCGCGAACACCAGCCCCTTCGGCACGATCAGTCCGAGGATGAGCGCGACCGTGCGCTCGAGCCGGGAGAAGATCCCCTCGCCCATCTGCGCGCCGAGCGCCTGCGCTTGCGCGCGCGAGAACGAGACCGTGAGCGACACCACGAGCGCGGCGAGGCACAGGGCCGCCTCGAGGTCGCGCCCCTGCGCCGCGAGCGAGAGGAAGAGCCCCCCGAGCACCGCCGCCTCCGACACCCGGTCCCCGGTCGAGTCCAGCCAGGCGCCACGCGCCCCGGAGGTCCCGCGCGCGCGCGCGACCGCGCCGTCGAAGATGTCGAGCAGACCGGCGGGGATCAAGAGGAGGCCGGGGAGGAGGCGCTCTCCGCGCGCGAGCGTCACCCCCGCGGCGACATTGGTCACCACCGACAGAAGAGTGAGCTGGTCGCCGGTGACCCGCAGGGCCAGCAGCCCGCGCAGCACCGCGCGGTAGGGCCAGGCCAGGGCTCGCGCGAGCGTCGGAGCAACGAGACCCTTGGTGTCGCGCGGCCCGGGTTGGGCGGCGATCTCCCGAACGATCTTCAGGTCCCGAAGGTCCTTGCGGGGGCGCGTGCGGCGGGCCACAGGCCACATTCAACCAACCGGGCCCCGGTCGCACAAGCGCCTCAGAGCACCGCGAGGTACCGCTCGACCTCGAACGGCGACACGTGCGTGCGGTAGGCCGCCCAGTCGGCCCGCTTGTTGCGCACGATCCAGATCCACTCGAGGACGAAGTCGCCGAGCACCTCGCGCATCAGCGCGCTCGCCTCGAGGTCGCCCACGGCCTCGGCGAGGCTCGCCGGGAGCGGCCGGATTCCCTCGGCCGCGCGCTCGGCATCGGACGCCGACTCGGCTGCGTCCAGGACCTCGCCGGGAGGCGTCGCGCCGGTTGCGATCCCCTCCAACCCCGCCGCGAGGATCGCCGCAAGCGCCAAGTACGGGTTGCACGCGGGGTCGGGCGAGCGGATCTCCACGCGCGCCGACTCCGGCCGCCCGGGCTTCGGCGGCGGCACGCGGACGAGCGCCGATCGCGAGTGCCGCCCCCACGAGGCGTACACCGGAGCCTCGAAGCCCGGCACGAGACGCTTGTAGGAGTTCACCCACTGGTTCGTCACCGCGGTGAACGCGCGCGCGTGACGGAGAAGCCCACCGACGAAGAGGCGGCCCGTCTCCGACAGGCCCGCTTCCCCGTCGGCGAAGGCGTTCCGCCCGTCCTGGAAGAGCGCGAGATGAAGGTGCATCCCGCTCCCCCACTGGCCCTGGATCGGCTTCGGCATGAACGTCGCGTAGACGCCGATCTCGCGCGCGACCTCCGTGACTGCGAGCCGGAAGGCCATGATCGAGTCGGCGGTCGTGAGCGCGTCGGCGTACCGCAGGTCGATCTCGTGCTGGCTCGCCGCCACCTCGTGGTGGGATTCCTCCACCGGGATCCCGAGCCGCTCGGGCGCGCGGATCACCCGGCGCCGGAAATCGCTCGAGACGTCCATGGTCGTGACGTCGAAGTACGCGCCGTGGTCGAG
>JACQXY010000042.1 GCA_016208485.1 Acidobacteriota bacterium
GGCGTACAGGGCCGACGTGTCAGCGAAGGTCGTCACTCAGGATCTCCGCCAGGTGGCGATCGTGGCGCTCGGAGACGTCGCGGTGGCCCGAGTGGAACCGCCCGGCCGCCGAGAGCGCGCGGTCGAGCGCTCCGTCCAGGCTCGGGGCCTCGCACATCCATGCCTCGAGCGCATCGCGCACGACCTGCGCGACGGAGACGCCGCGCTCCGCCGCAGTCCGCTTCACGCGCGCGAGCTGCTCGTCGCTCAACTGGATCTGGGTTCGCAACATACAGACATGATAGCGCCATCTGGTGGCATGTCTACATCGACCCCGAGTCCGGTTCCGATCGTCGCGCGCGCCGCCCTCGAGCCCGACGAACCAAGGGGATCGGCCCTCCGCGAGCGGGGCTTGGCCGAAAAGCGCTCCCTCGTGGCAGGATTTGGCGACCGCCGGGGCGAACCCTACTGGTTATGGACCAGGATCGGCGGCAGCAGAGGCGCGGCATCTCCAGAACGCTTTGGACGGTGAGCGTCGCCCTCGCCCTCGCCCTGCCCGGCGCGGGCGTCGCGCGCGCCGACCCAGGACCCTGCTCACTGTCGTCTCTCGAACTCGTTTCCCTTCCCTGTTCGGTTCTTCAGTCGAGTCTTCAACTCTGGGAGGCCCGCTACAACGGCCCCCCGAACTACTACGACGAGGCCTACAGCCTCGCCGTGAGCCCCGACGGCGCGCGGGTCTACGTGACCGGGGAGAGCTACGGCTCCGGCGGCAACTACGACTACGCAACCCTTGCCTACGACTCCTCCTCGGGCGCGCAGCTCTGGGAGGCCCGCTACAACGGCCCCGGGAACTCCTTCGACGTGGCCCGGAGCCTCGCCGTGAGCCCCGACGGCGCGCGGGTCTACGTGACCGGGGAGAGCTACGGCTCCGGCGGCAACTACGACTACGAAACCACGGCCCCGGGAACTCCTTCGACGTGGCCCGGAGCCTCGCCGTGAGCCCCGACGGCGCGCGGGTCTACGTGACCGGGGAGAGCTACGGCTCCGGCGGCAACTACGACTACGCGACCCTCGCCTACTGCACGCTCGAAGGTCCGGCCGGCGTGGCATGCATGGCCGGGAAGGTCTGAGATCTCGCGGGAGCCGCGCGCGTCCACGTCCCGCCTTCGTGGCCCGGTGCCGACCGGTGTGCTAGCCTGACGTCCCGAGAGCCTCAGAGGCTCTCGGGAGTTTTTTTCTTGGCAAAGCACATCTTCGTAACAGGCGGCGTTTCGTCGAGCCTCGGCAAGGGGCTCACGGCGTCGTCCCTGGGGCGCCTGCTCAAGGCGCGCGGTCTCCACGTTGTGATGCAGAAGCTCGACCCCTATATCAACGTGGACCCCGGCACGATGAACCCCTTCCAGCACGGGGAGGTGTTCGTCACCGACGACGGCGCGGAGACCGACCTCGACCTCGGACACTACGAGCGGTTCATCGACGAGAACCTCACCCGCGACTCCAACGTCACCACCGGAAGCGTCTACTCCACGGTGATCGCCCGCGAGCGCCGCGGCGAGTTCCTCGGCGCGACCGTCCAGGTGATCCCGCACATCACCGAGGAGATCAAGCGGCGCATCCGGCGCCTCGCCGTCGAGGACGTCGACGTCGTGATCACCGAGGTCGGCGGCACGGTGGGGGACATCGAGTCGCTGCCCTTCCTCGAGGCGATCCGCCAGATGCGCCACGACGTCGGGCGCGACAACGTCTTCTACCTGCACGTCTCCCTCGTCCCGTTCATCGGACCGGCCGGGGAGCTGAAGACCAAGCCGACGCAGCACTCGGTCGCCGAGCTGCGCTCGATCGGCATCCAGCCCGACGCGATCGTGTGCCGCTCCGATCGCCCGCTCTCCCAGGCGCTCAAGAAGAAGATCTCGCTGCTGTGCGACGTGGACGTGCAGGCCGTGGTCGCCGCCCTCGACACGCGCAACATCTACGAGATCCCGCTTGTGCTCCGCGACGAGGGGCTGGACGACTACGTCGTTCGCCACCTCGGCCTCGTTGCCGGCGCCCCCGATCTCACGGACTGGACGGCGTTCGTCCGGCGCATCGAGACCGCCTCGCGGCCGGTGACGGTCGCGCTCGTCGGCAAGTACGTGACCCTGTCGGACAGCTACCTCTCGGTGGTCGAGGCCCTGAAGCACGGTTCGTTCCACCACGATTCGCGACTCGAGATCCGCTGGGTCGCATCCGACGATCTCACCGATGATCCCGGATCCCGGCTCGCAGGCGTGGACGGGATCCTCGTTCCCGGCGGGTTCGGCATCCGCGGCATCGAGGGCAAGGTCGCGGCCGCCCGCTACGCGCGCGAGAACGGCATCCCGTTCCTGGGGCTCTGCCTGGGGCTGCAGGTGGCGGTCATCGAGTTTGCGCGCGGCGTCTGCGGCCTCGAGGGGGCCAACTCCAGCGAGTTCGAGCCGGCCACGCCCCATCCGGTCATCGACCTCATGCACGATCAGCGCGAGGTCAAGGATATGGGAGGCACCATGCGGCTCGGCGTCTGGGCGTGCAAGGTCGAGCGCGGCTCGCGCGCCCACGCGGCCTACGGGGAGGACGTGGTGCTCGAGCGGCACCGGCACCGCTACGAGCTGAACAACGGCTATCGCAAAGCTCTCTCGACCGGCGGCCTTCGCTTCTCCGGGACGACCCTTGACGGCAAGCTGGTCGAGATGGTGGAGATCCCGGCACACCCGTTCTTCCTCGCCACCCAGTTCCACCCCGAGTTCAAGAGCCGCCCGACCCGCCCGCATCCGCTGTTCCGCGACTTCATCGGGGCGGCGCTGGCGCGCGCCGCGGCGCGCGAGCCCGCGGCGGCCCCCGCCACGGCGTGAGGCCAATCGGAGCCCTCTGGTGATCGTCGGGGTCCCGCGCGAGATCATGGAGGCCGAGTACCGGGTCGCGATCACGCCCGCCGGAGTGCACGAGCTTGTTCGCCAAGGCCACCGCGTTCTCGTGGAGCGGGAAGGCGGGGTCGGCTCGTCGCTCCCCGACGGCGCCTACGAGCGCGCCGGCGCGACTCTGGTCCCCGCCGCCGCCGACGTCTGGGACGAGGCCGAGCTGGTGCTGAAGGTCAAGGAACCGCTGCCCTCGGAGTTCCCCTTCCTGCGACGCGGCCGGATCCTGTTCACCTACCTGCACCTCGCGGCGCACCGCGAAGTGACCGAGGCCCTCGCCGCGGCGGGGACGACCGCGATCGCCTATGAGACCGTTGAGACCGACGAGGGCCAGCTCCCCCTGCTCGCGCCGATGAGCGAGATCGCCGGCCGGATGGCCCCCCACGTCTCGGCGACCTGGCTCGAGCGGGTGCGGGGCGGGAGCGGGGTGCTCTTCTCTGGGGTCTCGGGCGTGCGGCCGGCGCGCGTGCTCGTGCTCGGGGCCGGGATGGCCGGCATCAATGCGGCCTGGATCGCCCAAGGCATGGAGGCCGAGGTCGTCGTTGTGGACAAGAACGTCGAGCGCCTCCGCTACGTCGACCACATCCACAAAGGGCGGATCCTCACGCTCATGAGCGCCGCCCTCACGATCGAGGAGGAGGCCCTGCGCGCGGACGTGGTGATCGGGGCGGTCCTGGTTGCCGGCGCCCTCGCCCCGCGCCTGGTGTCCGAGCGCACCGTGGCGGCCATGCGCCCCGGTTCGGTCGTGGTCGACATCTCGATCGATCAGGGCGGTTGCTTCGAGACCAGCCGCGTGACCACGCACACGAAGCCGACTTATGTCACCCACGGCGTGGTACACTACTGTGTCGGGAACATGCCCGGCGCGGTGCCCCATACGTCCACGTATGCCCTGACGAACGCGACGCTGCCGTATGCGGCCGAGCTTGCCGGGCGCGGACTCGCGGACGCGATCCGGGCCGACCGCGCCCTTGCGAGAGGAGTGAACGTGCACGAGGGCCTCGTGACGAACCGCGGCGTGGCCGAGGCCCACGGTCTCGAGTTCCACCCGATCGAGGGCGTCGTTTCCTAACGGGCGACGCCGGACTCCCGAGCGCCGATGACCACGCCCACCCCCGAGCCCCTCCCGGCCCGCAGGCTCGAGCGGCTCGCCGACCGCTTCCTCGACTATCTCGCCGTCGAGCGCGGCCTCGCCCCGAACACCATCGCCGCCTACCGGCGTGACCTTCGGCTCTACCTCGGCGACCTCGCCGGCCGCGGGATCTCCGCGGAGGGTCAGGTGGGGGAGCGGGACGTCGCGGAGTTCCTTGGCCGCCTTCGGGAGCGGGAGTACGCGCCCGGCCGCTGCTACTCGAGCGCCACGGTGGCGCGCGTGCTCGCCGCGGTCCGGGGGTTCCATCGCTACCTGGTCCGGGAGGGGGTCGCCGCGGTCGACCCGGCCGGGCCGGTCGGCTCCCCGCGCGTGCCGCGGGCTCTCCCGAAAGCCCTGTCGGCTGAGGAGGTCGAGGAGCTTCTGGCGGCCGTCCCCGCCGACGGCATCGCCGCCGGACGCGACCGTGCGATCCTGGAAACGCTCTACGCCGCGGGCCTCCGCATCTCCGAGCTGACCGGGCTGGACGTCGACGACACCGACCTCGACGACGCGACGATCCGTTGCCTCGGCAAGGGCTCCAAGGAGCGGGTCGTCCCGGTCGGCCGCGCGGCCGTCGAGGCGTTGCGGGCCTACCTCACGCAAGCGCGGCCCAGCCTCACGAAGGGGCGTCCCGAGCCGGCGTTGTTCCTCAATGCGCGCGGGCGCCGGCTCACCCGCCAGGGATGCTGGAAGCTGCTGAAGAAGTACGCCTCGCGCGCGAACCTCACCCGGCGGATCTCCCCGCACACATTGCGCCACTCCTTCGCGACCCACCTCCTGGACGGAGGCGCCGACATCCGCGCCGTCCAGGAACTCCTGGGGCACGCAAGCGTCTCCACCACCCAGGTGTACACCCTGGTCAACCGCGACCGGCTCCGCGCCGTCTACGATTCGGCGCATCCCCGGGCCAAGCGGCCCCCTGCGCATCGCACCTGAGGAGGAAGGAATGAAGACCGAAGACGTCGCTCGATTCCGCTCGGTCCTCGGCGAGCAGCGCGAGCACGTGCGCCGCCAGCTCGCCGACCTCGGCGCCAACCCCGACGAGGACACCATCGAGCCGGCCGGGTTCGACTACGGGTTCGCCGACAGCGCCCAGTCCACGGCCGAGCGGGCGAAGGTCCTCGCGACGGTCGAGAGCCTGCGCGCCGAGCTGCACGACATCGACACGGCGATCGCCCGCATCGACAAGGGCACCTACGGATCCTGTGAGCGGTGCGAGACGCCGATCAGCCCCGAGCGCCTCGAGGCCCTGCCCCGAACCCGGCTGTGCGTCGCGTGCAAGCAGAAGGAGCGCGTCTGAGCACCGCGGTCGCAACTCGCCGGCGAAGGCGGGCCCGGTGACCCCCGACACCGCGCTCGCCGCGCTCGGCCTGGCGATCGGGCTCTTGGTCGGGATCGTCGGCCACGAGCTTGCCCACGCGATCGCCGCCGACCGTCTCGGAGACCCGACGCCGCGGCAGGCCGGGCGCATCACCTTGAACCCCAAGGCGCACGCGGACCCGCTCGGCACGATCGTCCTGCCGGTGATCTTCACGCTGTCGGTCCTCGTCGGCCGGCCGCTCGGGATCTTCTTCGGCTGGGCGAAGCCGGTGCCGACGAACCCGTTTCGCCTCCGGCGCCCGCGCGATCACCGGGTGCTCGTCGCGGTGGCCGGGCCGCTCACGAACCTCGCGATCGTGGTGGTGGCCGGGCTCGGCTTCCGCGTGACGTTCGCCACCCCCCCCGGCGGTTCGCTCCCGGCGGTGCTGTACGAGGTCCTGCTGGTAAACGCCTTTCTCTTCGTTCTGAACGTCCTCCCGATCCCACCCCTCGACGGCTCCAAGGTGCTCGCGCGGTTCCTGTCGCCCCAGGCGGCCATGAGCTACGAGCAGCTCGGCCAGTACGGGCCGCTCTTCTTGCTGCTCTTCCTGATGATCCCGCAGCTCGGCAGCATTCTCATCGGGCTGGTGGAGCCCGTGGTCAAGATCGCGACCGGGATCCACTGACCCCCCGATCGGCCGCGCTACACTGGCCCGAACGATGACCTACCAGGTGAAGCTCGACATCTTCGAGGGGCCGTTCGACCTCTTGCTGCACCTGATCGCCAAGCGCGAGCTGGACATCTACGAGATCTCTCTGGCGGCCATCACGGAGGAGTACCTCGCCCACCTCAAGCGGATGACCGACCTCGACCTCGAGGTCGCCACGGAGTTCCTAGTCGTCGCCGCCGCGCTGATCGAGATCAAGGCCGCGCGCCTGCTCCCCGGCCCCCCCGCCGACGACGAGGTCGCGCTCGCCGTGAGCGAGCGCGACCTCCTCATCGCGCGGCTCCTGCAGTACCGGGCGTTCAAGGACGCAGCCGCGCGCCTGCGAGGGCTCCTCGACTCGTGCGCCGGGTTCGCTCCCCGCGAGGCCGGGCCGGGGGAGGAGTTCGCGCACCTGTGCCCCGACCTTCTCGCAAGGGTGTCTCCGGAGAAGCTGCGGGACATCGCCGTGCGCGCGCTCGCTCCCAAGCCGCGCTTCGTCGTGGATCTCACCCACATCGCCCCGATCCGGTTCTCGGTGGCCGAGGCGATCGCCCGAGTCCAGGAGATCCTACGCAGCCGGCCTCGCTCGTCGTTCCGCGACCTGAGCGACGACTGCGGCTCGCGGATCGAGGTCATCGTGCGGTTCCTCGCCGTCCTCGAGCTGGTGAAGCGGGGAGTCGCCGACGTGAGCCAGGCCCGGACCTTCGGCGACATCGTCGTCGAGCTGCTCCCCGGAGGCGACACGGCCGGGCCGGTGGACGAGTACGAAGGTCTCGCGGACGTCCGCGCGGCGGAGTGCGTCCGGGAGGCGCCGTGAGCGAACTCCGGCGGATCTTGGAGGCGGTGCTCTTCGTCTCCGACTCACCCGTCCCCCCCACCGTTCTCGCCCAGGTCACTGAGACCCCGCTCGACCAGGTGATCGAGGCCATCCGCGAGATCGCCTCCGACTTGGAATCCGGAGACCGCGGCGTCGTCCTGCGAGAGGTCGGCGGGGGCTGGAGGATGTACACGCACCCGGAGACCGCGCCGTACGTGGAACGATTCGTCCTGAGCGTCCAGCAGCCCCGCATCACGCAGGCAGCGCTCGAGACGCTCGCGATCGTCGCCTACAAGCAGCCGGTGAGCCGCCAGCAGATCGCCTCGATCCGCGGCGTGGACTCCGACGGGGTGGTCCAGACCCTCCTCGCGCGCGGCCTGATCGACGAAGTCTCGCGGGATCCGGGCCCCGGGCAGGCGATCCTCTACGGGACGTCGCAGAGGTTCCTCGAACGACTGGGGCTTCGCTCCCCGGAGGATCTCCCGCCGATCGCGGAGATGGTCCCCGGGCCCGCGGCCGCCAATGACCTCGAGCCGTAGCCCCGGGGGGCGGAGCCGCCCCCAGCCACGCGGCCGGGCGCGCCCAAGAGGCGCCGAGCCCCCCGGTCATGCCGCGCGCCCGCGGGGCGCCGAGCCCCCCGGTCGAACTCCGCCGGCTGGGGAACGCCTCCAGAAGGTCCTCGCCGCGGCCGGGGTCGCCTCGCGGCGCGCGAGCGAGGAGCTGATCGTGGACGGCCGCGTGAGCGTGGACGGCCGCGTCGTGACGGTGCTCGGCACCCGCGTCGACCCCGCCCGGGCGCGCATCGAGGTGGACGGGGAGCGCGTGGCCGTGAGCCAGGAGTACGACTACGTCATCCTGAACAAGCCCGAGGGGGTCCTGACGACGGCTCGCGACCCCCAGGGCCGCTCCACCGTGCTCGACCTGGTGCA
>JACQXY010000073.1 GCA_016208485.1 Acidobacteriota bacterium
CCGGGCTCCGGCTCGACCGCGCCGACGATCTGCTGCTCATCTGGCTGGCTCTCAAGACGCGGGTCCTGGCTGCGGACTCGCCCACTCCGTAGGCCGCACCGCCCGCGCACGGACGAGGCGTCCCGCGGCCGACCGGGAGCCTCTTTGTGCAGTGTACGAATCCGAGGCCAGGCTTTCTCATTTCGCACGTAGACGCGATGCGGGGCTATCTGCATACTTCGCGCAGCAGGGAGTGTGCCAGATGCGTGAGGGGGGCGCCGGGGAAGGGGGTGAGAGCGAAGGGGGCGACCGCCGTTCTTGGGTCGCGAAGTCAGGCGCGGAATAGCCCATGTCCATCGCCTGGGGGAGGGGAATATGAGACGTACAGCGGCTGTTGCCTGTATGCTGTCGTTGTTCGCGGTTCTTCACGCCAGCAGCGCTGCAGCGAACACGGACCCGACGTTCACGAGCAGTTTCTCCATTACCTGTTGCCTCGATGGCCAGACGAAGTTCAAGGTCGTGCAGGACGGTGACGTTACCGTCAAGTCGAAGGCCACGGTTGGCAGCGTGAACAACAACTATTGGATCAGCATTCAGCGCGAGAACTGCGGTTTCTGGGGCTGTCTCGGGTGGAAGACAGTCGGCGCGGCGAAGGTGTACGTCGCGGACGGAGCTTGGCACACGAAGAGCTGGAGCGTTGGGAACAGCAACCGACTCCACCGTCTGAGGATTGAGAAGACCCCCGACGGGTTCAGGATGGACGGCACTGTGTCGGTATGGTAGGGAACCTCCTGTCAGCCGCCGGACGCACTGGCCAATCCGATGGTCCCATTGACGGCGTCCCTCGGATTCGCCGCCTTCGTTCCTGGCATCGTGCGCTGGCGCCGCTTCAGCGAATCGCGCTCCTGGCGGCGGTACCGTACTGGATGAAGCTGCTTCTCACCACGCTGCTGCCCGGGTCGCCATCGGTATTTCACCAGAGAAACAACCTCGTACCTTTCCGGACGATCAGTCAGCAACTCACGTCTGCCGTGGGAATGCGAGCCGCGCTCACACAGATCGGCGGAAACCTTGCGCTGCTCGCGCCGCTCGGGTTTCTGTTGGGCCTGCTGAAGGTCTCGTTCCGTCGGGCGGTCGCCGGAATGGCGCTGCTCAGCGTTGCAATCGAAACGCTCCAAGTGGCCGTCGTTCCGAACCGGGCCGGAGACATCGACGATCTCTTGCTGAACATGGCGGGAGGAGCGGCAGGGTATCTCGCGGGGGCTCTCGTCGCGCGCCTGATCTCCGGTCTCCCGCGCGCTCCTGCTTCGAGATTGCAGTCCCCACGGGATCCTCATTGATCGCACTGCGGCAGCGTGGCCGAGCGGCGTTTCATCGGGCCCAACTGGGAGATGGGGGGCGACCGGGATAGAGTCGGTTCTTCTCCGCGCGTCCGGAAAGGGGGCCGACCGCTCGTGAGGCAGAAGACCCGACCTCGCGCGAGCGAGCGTCCGCCCGGCGAGCTGTTGCTCCGCGGGCGCGATCTGCGGCTGTCCTATGGACGCTCGATCGCGCTCGCGGGAGCGACCATCGACGTTCGAGCGGGAGAGATCGTCGTCCTTCGCGGAAAGAGCGGCTCCGGGAAGTCGTCGCTGCTGTACTGCCTGGCCGGTGTCGTCCGCCCCGATGCCGGCGAGGTTTGGTACGGCGGCCGCGCGGTGACCGGCATGTCCGACGATGAGGTGAGCGCTCTCAGGCGCCGTGAGTTCGGCTTCGTATTCCAGTTCGGCGATCTCGTTCCCGAGCTGAGCATCGCGGAGAATGTCGGCCTGCCGCTTCGGCTGAACGGTCAGGCGTCCCCGTCGGTCGGGCCGCGGGTCGAGGCGGTGCTTGAGCGGCTCGGCATCGGAGAGCTGGCGCGCAAGCGACCCGGGGAAGTCTCCGGCGGAGAGGCGCAGCGGGCCGCGGTCGCGCGCGCGCTCGTGCATAGTCCTCGCGTCGTGTTCGCCGACGAACCGACCGGAGCGCTGGACACCGAGAACAGCGACGCGGTTCTCAAGGAGTTCCTCGGTCTCGCGCGGACCGCGGGCTCGGCGGTCGTGCTGGTGACGCACGAGGCCAACGTGGCCGCCGTTGGAGACCGCCACCTGTCGGTCGTGGATGGGACGGTGCGTCCCCCGTCTGGGGACTCGTGATCGTCGCGCGGCTGGGCATGCTCTTCCTCCGGGGAGCCGGACGGCGGGGGCTTGTGCGCATGGGGCTGATGGTCGCCGGCACCAGCGTAGGCGTGTGGGGCCTGATCCTCGCTCTTTCCTTCCCCGGGATCCTCCACGCCCGCCAGGATCGAGCCGCTGCCCGAAGGCCTAACCCCACGATCCCGGGGGAGGTTGTGCGCGCCTGGTATGGCGAACGAACGCAGCCCGTCGGCGCGGGGATCATGAGCGAGCTGTTCCTCGCCGCCAAGAGTGGCCAGGAGACGGCGCTGCCGCCGGGGGTCGCGAGTCTGCCGCCGCTTGGGAAGGCGTGCGTCTCCCCGGCCCTCGCACGGGCCCGCGAGGACCCCGGCATGCGGGCCGCCTTTCCCTACCCGGTCGCGTGCGTCGTCGGGCCGCGGGGGCTCGTCTCCCCCGACGAGCTGTTCGCGGTGGTCCGCGCCCGAAGGCAAGATCTGCCCAGTGGTGGATACGCCCTGGAGGGGTACGGTATGCACGGCGGGCACTCGGAGGTCGATATCGCCGAGGGAGACCTGAAGCTGATCCAGATCTCGTTCGCGGGGCTCGCGGGGATCCCACTGGCGGTGTTCTTCTCGGTCATCGCCCGGTTGTCGGCGGCGACTCGCAACCGCCGGCTCGCGGCCTTGCGGCTGCTCGGGATGTCTCAGAGGGATGCGCGGCGCGTCAACACGATCGAGACGGTTGCCTCCTCGCTCGCCGGCGGTGCCGTCGGGTTAGCGATCTTCGGCGCCACGAACGCGATTCTGGCGTCGAGCGGGATGGGTCGGATCGTCTGGTTCCCGGCGGACTCGAGGCCTTCGCCTGCCACGATCGTTCTCTGTCTGATCGGCGTTCCCGCCCTCGCGGCGGTGCTTGGCATCGTGGGCTCCGGGCCCGCTGTGCGGGATGCGCTTGCGGTGCGCCGCCAGGCCCCCGCCCGCCGGCCCGGCCGGCTCCGGCTCGTTCCGCTTGGCCTCGGTCTCGCCGTGCTGCTCGGGCTGCTCCTCGCCGGCTCGGGGACTCCGCGCGGCACGGAGCTGAAGGACCCGGCTCCGATCATGCTGCTCGCGGGCGTCGTCTCCACGGGGGTGGGGCTGGCGCTCGGGCTTCCCCTGCTTGCGACCGCGGTGGCCAGGATGATCGCGGGGCGGACCAAGAGGCTCTGGCTCCTCCTCGGGATGCGCCGTCTGGCGTTCGAGCCGTCGAGCGCAACCCGGGTGGTCGCCGGCCTCGTCGTCGTCGTCTTCGCGACCGGCTTCGCGACGGGCATCCAGAGGGACGCGCGCGCCTTCACGCTTCCGCTGGACAGGTACGAGCGGTACCAGGTGCAGGCCAAGGAGGTTCCGCCGGCCTCGCGGCGCGCCCTCCTGGCGATTCCCGAGGTGAGAGGGGCTCTCGTGTCCATCCCCTCGTTCGTTCACGTCTTGCCGGTGGGCGGGCCCGCCGGGCCGGGCCAGACCACGCAGGATGGCGGCGCTGCCGGCACGGCCGGAGGGACGACGCAGGGCGCCGCCGAGCCGAGCACGACCGTGGGGTACGGGCGATGCGCGGACCTCGCCGTCTTGCTGGAGCATGCTCTCAAGGGCTGCCGCGACCACCGGGGCTATCGCATCGTGGAGGAGCGATATCCGGACTGGGCGGATGTCCCCGGAAGACGGTTCCCTTTGCCGCTCGACGCAACCGAGAACCCCCCGATTCGGTGGATTACTGTCCCCTCGGAGGCGTTGTCTCTGCGGGATGACTCCGGTGTTGGAATCGGCGTGCTCTTTCCTCTCGACCGCCTTCCGGGAGGCGTGATCCCCGACTCCGCCACCGTGTTGCTCGCATCCGATGCGAGTACCGCGGCGATCGGGCGGACGATCGCGGCCATCGGCGCCTTGGCGCCTCTCGCCCAGATCGGCATGCCCAACGACGACGTCGTCACCCGGCGCCGGTCCGAGGTGTTCCAGAGCCTGCTGAACGCCGCGCTGGCGCTCGGTGTGCTGGTGGGGATCGCCGCCTTCGTCGTTGGCGCGCTAGACCGCGCCGTCGAGCGGCGCTCGAATCTCGCGACCCTCCAGGTCGTCGGCGTGCCGGCCGGCACGCTCCGTCCGGCGCAAGCGGCGCAGGTCGCCTTGCCGCTTCTCAGCGGTGCGCTCCTCGCGGTCGCAAGCGGCAAGATCGCCGAGCAGGCAACGGTCGCGGTCGGCGGGACCGGCCGGTCGTGGCTGTGGGGCGGAACCGTGCTCATGATGGTCTTCGGCCTCGCGGCCGCGGCCCTTGCGGTTGGCGCGACCGTGCTCGCGGTGTCGGGCAGGATCGACATCTCCCTCCTCAGGAGGGAATGACCGGGCCCGCCCGCGTCCGGCGCGGGCGCGCGCCGGGCCCCGCGCTTGACCGCGGGCCCCGCGTGGCGTAGGAGCAACGCCATGCCGGCGAGGGTTCGCAGGGCCGCGGTCGCCGCGACGCTCCTCCTCGCGCTCGTCCCGGCGCGGCCGGCGCCGGCCGCGCGCCCGATCACGATCGGGCTCGCATCCTCGTTCGACTTCGTACGGGACTGGACCCGCGACGGCGCCCGGTTCGCGGTCGACGAGATCAACGCGCGCGGCGGGGTCCTCGGGCGGCCTCTCCGCCTGCTCGCCGAACAGGACCCGGCCCTCGGGGACCGCGCGGTGAAGCGTTTGCTCGCCGCCGGGGTGGACGCGCTCATCGGGCCGGAGGTGTGGACGGCGACTCAGAGCAACGACCAGGCGATCCGCAACCGGCGAGTGATCAACGTCCTGCCGCTCTCGCCTTCGGGCGAGGTGAACGTCCTTCGCAACCCCTACGTCTTCCGCATGATCCCCTACGACGCCATCCAAGCCGAGGCGCTCGTCGACTTCCTCGCGCGCACCAAGGGTCTGCGTCGCTTCGCCGTGTTGCACTCCGACGACTTCCTCGGCCGCGAGGGGGCCGGCGAGGTCCGCGAGCGCCTGCGCCTCCTCGGAATGCAGCCGGCCTACGAGAGCACTTTCAACATCGGGGACACCGACATGAGCGCTCAGGTGCTCGGCGCCCGGCGGGCGTCGGCCGACGCGCTCGTGGTGTGGGGCCTCGCGCGCGAGGCGGCGCGCGTCGCGATCGCCGCCCGGAACCTCTCCTGGGGCGTGCAGATCGCCGGGCCGGTCGAGGCGATCGTCGGGGACTACGTCGATCTCGCCGGTTCGAAGGCCGACGGCACGGTCTCGGTCCTCCCGCACCGGACCATCCGCAACTGGGCGCCGCCGGGATCGTGGCGCGCGAACTGGTTCGCCCGCTACCACCGGCGGTTCACCGTGCGCGCCTTTCGCGGGACCAAGGTCCCGAACCTCCCGGTCGCCCAGGCCGCCGTCTACGACGCAGTGCGGCTCGTCGCAGGTGCCATGCGCATCGCGGGGTCCACCGACGGGGAGGCCGTGCGCCGGGTGCTCGAGTCGGGCCGCGTGTTCCCGCTCGTGACAAACGACTTCCGGTTCTCGCCCGGAAACCACGAGAGCTACGCGGCCGGCGACCTTTGGGCGTTCCGGATCGCGCGGGGCGCCGTGAACTTCGACATCGACCCGCGCGCCGACCGGCGCGAGGAGACGGAGGCCTGGCAGCTCTTCGCCGCCGGGCTCCTGTTCGACCGTAAGCGGGGGGTCGCCTTCATCCCCTACTCGATCGGAACCTTCCGGCGGGGCGAGGCGGTGCGCGTCGGGGCGCTCCGCTGGACGGCGGTGCGCGCGCGCTTCGCGCGCGAGATCACCGTCCGCTATTTCGACCTGCCGCCCCGCAAGCCGAAAGGGCGCTGGGCGATCGTCCATGTGCGCCTGACGAACGTCTCCGGCCGGACGCGCCGCGCGCCCTGGACCTTCGCGCTCGACCAGGACGGGAACCTCTCGCTCCCCGACTCGCAGGCGATGGCCGGACTCTGGATCGACGGGGGGCCGGCCGCGACTTTCTTCATGTTCCAGCCGGTGCCGGCCGGCGG
Organism: Acidobacteriota bacterium; assembly: GCA_016208485.1. Taxonomy (GTDB): domain Bacteria; phylum Actinomycetota; class AC-67; order AC-67; family AC-67; genus JACQXY01. The sequence continues at coordinate 6,139 of JACQXY010000073.1, forward strand.
CACGCTCGAGGGCGACTTCGTGTTCGACGTTCCGGCGACCGCGCGCGAGATCCAGGTCGGCGTCCCGGACGACTTCATCTTCCGGGACTACGCGATGGTTCGGATGGGGGAGGTCCGGTGAGCCGCGCTCCGCGGGCGATCGCGCTCTTCCTCGCGCTCGCGGCCGCCCTGTCCGGCTGCTCGGCTCCGAAGGGCGATCTCGTCATCGGCGTGGTCGGTCCGCTCTCCGGCCCGCTCGCCTTCGTCGGAGAGGCCCAGCGCCGCGGCGCCGAGATCGCCGCCGCGGAGATCAACGACCGCGGGGGCGTCGGCGGGAGGCTGCTCCGGATCGAGGTGCGCGACGACTCCCGTCCGGAGCGCACGGTCGGGATCCTGCGAGACCTCACGACGCGCGAGCGCGCCGTCGCCGTCCTCGGACCGGAGACCGCGACTCCGGTCCTCGGCTCGAGCGGTCCGGTGGCGCGCGCGGGCATCCCGGTCTTTCTCGCCTACCCGTCGATCGGCGAGGTGAACCCGCCGGCGGCGCCGAACGTCTTCCGCATGCTCCCCGCCGACTCCGATCAGGCGGGCGTCCTCGCCGACTGGATCGTGCGGGTCCGGCGGATCCGGACCGTCGCGATCGCCTCGGCCGCCGAGACCGCGGCGCGCGCGGCCGCCGACCTCGTCGCGCGCGCGGTCGCCGCAGCGGGAGGCCGCGTCGTCGCCCGGCGCGACTTCTCTCCCGGCGACGTCGATCAGACCTCGGTCGTCCGGCGCCTGAAGGCGTCGGGGGCCGGCGCGCTCGTGGTGTGGGGGACCCCGTCCGACGCCGCGCGAATCGCGACCGCCGTGCGGGTCCTTCGCTGGAGGACGCAGATCGCCGGCCCGCTCGCCCTCTTCGTGGCCGACTACCGGTCCCTCGGCGGCGCGGCCACCGAGGACACGATGATCGTGCTGCCCTTCCGGCGGGACTGGTTCTCCGCGCGCACGGCCGCCTGGCTGCTCGGGTACCACACCCGCTTCGGGATCGTGACCCTGCCGCGCCAGCGGACGCTCATCCCCGATCTGCCGGTGATAGCGATGGCCGCCTACGACGCCGTGGTTCTCGCGGCCGAGGCCGTGCGCCGCGCCGGGACCGACCCGCGGGGGATGATCCGCGCGCTCGAGGGCCTCCGGGGGTTCCACGGGGTCGCGACCCGCTACACCTTCGGGCCGCGCGACCACGAGGCCTTCGACCGCACCGACCTGTGGGCCGCGCGCTTCTTGAACTTCGCCGTGCTCTACGACGTGGACCCGCGCGCCGACCTCGAGGAGCAGATCGCCTTTTACAAGATCCAGGTGTCGGCCTACTACGTGCCCGACTCGTTCTTTTCGACCGACAAGGGGGCGGCGCTCCGGGAGCGGATCCTCGAGGACGTCCTCACCAACCCCGAGAGCGTCGAATTCTTCCGGGCCTACCGTCCGCCGCGCCCGCCTCCGGGGCCGGTCTGATGGACGCGCTGCAAGCCCTGGTCACCGGTCTCGGGGTCGGGTCGGTCTACGCGCTCGTCGCCTTCGGGGTGGCCTTGGTCTACGCGGTGTCCCGGACGCTCAACTTCGCGCACGGGGAGATCCTCACCGTCGGCGTCTTCGTCGCGCTCACCGCGGCGTTCGCCGAGCTGCCGGTGTGGCAGGCGATCGCGCTCGGCATCGCTGGGGCCGCTCTGCTCGGCGCGCTGCTCGAGCGCGCCGTCTTCCGCCCGCTCCGGCGCGCCCCGGAGTCCATGTCGTGGCTCCTCGGCGTGCTCATCTTCGCCGCAGTGCTCGGCAGCGCGACCGACCGGGTCTGGGGCCAGCGGACCTACGGCTCCGACGCGCTGCTCGGAGGGGCGCTCGGGGCGAACGACATCGTGCGCTTCGCCGACGTCGTCTTCCCGGCGATCTACCTTTGGCTGCTCGCGACCGGTCTCGTCCTGATGGTCGCGCTCGACCTGCTCCTGCGCCGCACGGCCTTCGGGCGCGCCGTGCGCGCCGTCGCCCACGACCGCAGGATCGCCGCCTTGATGGGCGTGGACGTGGAGCGCACGATGTTGCTCGCCTTCGCTCTCGCCGCCGGCCTGGGAGGGCTCGCCGGCATCCTGAACTCGCCGCTCACGTTCGTCTCGGTGCAGCTCGGCCCGATGTTCACCTTCAAAGGACTCACCGCGGCGGTCCTCGGGGGGCTCGGATCCGCGCGCGGGGCATTCGCCGGCGGTCTCGCGCTCGGCGTGGTCGAGCAGATGGCGAGCCTCGCCGGCGTGAGCGCCGGCTATCGCGACACGATCGCGCTCGGGGTTCTGATCCTCGCCCTGGTCCTTCGTCCCGCCGGGCTCGCCGGGAGGACCGTGGAGGCGCGCCGGTGAGGCCCGCCGGGCTCGCGGCCGTGGAGGCGCGCCGGTGAGGCCCGCCGGGTTCGCGGTCGTGGAGGCGCGCCGGTGAGGCCCGCCGCGCGCCGGCGGCTCGCCTGGGCCGCGCTGCTGCTCGCGCCGCTCGTCCTGCGCGACGATCTCTCGCGCTACGCGCTCGCGCGCCTTGCCGCCTTCGCGCTCGCCGCCACCGGGGTGAGCGTCGTGAGCGGGCTCGCCGGCCAGATATCGCTCGGCCATGCGGCGCTCATGGCCGCCGGCGGATTCACATCGGCCGGGCTCGCCCTTCACGCGGACTGGCCCTTCCTCGCCGCCTTCCCGGCCGGGACGGCTCTCGCCGTCGCCGTCGGGCTGGCGCTCGGCGCGCCTTCGCTCCGCCTGCGCGGCCAGTACCTGGCGCTCGCGACACTCGGGGGCGGCGCCGTCGTCTATCAGGTCGTGCGGCAGGACCCGCGCCGATGGACCGGAGGGGACCTCGGGCTCGCGAGCATCCCGGCGGCCTCGGCGGCCGGGCACGCGCTCGGGGCGCTCGGGACCGCGCTGCTCGCGCTCGGCCTGCTCGCGCTCGGCCTCTTCTTCGCGGGGAACCTTCCCGGCTCGCGCGCCGGGCGCGCCTTTCGCGCGGTCCGAGATGCCGAGGACGGAGCCGAGGCCTCCGGCATCTCCGTCTTCCGCGTGAAGCTCTCGGCGTTCGTGCTCTCCGCCGCGTTCGCCGGCGCCGGAGGCGCCCTGGTCGCCCACGGCGACGGGTTCCTGTCGATCGGGAGCTTCGACCCGCGCGGGTCCCTTCTCCTCGTGCTCGCCGCGGTCCTCGGCGGCCTCCGGTCTCCCTACGGCGGCACGATCGGCGTCCTCGCGATCCTCGGACCCGCGGAGCTCGCGCCGAGCGCGTTCTCCTGGCTCCGCGACTACCAGCTCCTCACGTGGGGGTCGCTCGCGCTCGTCGTGGTGTTCCGCTGGCCCGACGGAATCGCCGGGGGGATCGGGCGCCTGGTGCGCGCGCGGCGGCGCAAGCCGGCGCCGGAGGGCGGCCCGGCGGGCGAGAAGCGGGCCCCGGCCGCGCCGAAGCCCGCGCGCGTCCCTGCGACTCCACGACCCCCGCGCGCCCCGGCGCCGGGCGAGCCGGCTCTCGAGGCGCGCGGCATCGAGGTTCGCTACGGAGGAGTCGTCGCGCTCGCCGGCGTGGACCTCACGGTGCGCGCCGGAACGATCCACGCGCTGATCGGGCCCAACGGCAGCGGCAAGACGACGCTGCTCGACGTGCTCTGCGGCTTCGCCCGCGCCGACCGGGGATCGGTGAGCGTGGCGGGAGAGATCGTGGACGGCCGGGCGCCCCACCTCGTCCAGCGCATGGGCGTCGGGCGCACGTTCCAGTCGGTCGCGGTGTTCGACTCGATGAGCGCGCTCGACAACCTGCTCGCCGGGGCGCACGGCCGGCTGACCGGAGGCGCACTGCGGGCCGGGCTCGGGCTCGCCGCGCCGGGCGAGGCGGCGATCGCCGCGGAGGCGGCCGCCTCGATCGAGGCGGCCGGGCTCGCCGGGCGCGCGGCCGATCCGGCCGGGGCGCTCTCGTACGGGCAGCGCAAGCGCCTCGAGCTGGCACGCGCGCTCTCGGCGCGTCCCTGGCTCTTGATGCTCGACGAGCCGGCGGCCGGCCGCAACGAGCCCGAGATCCTCGAGCTTCGCGACGACCTCGCGCGCCTGCGCGCGTCGGGAGTGACCGTGCTCCTGGTCGAGCACCACATGAACTTCGTGCTCTCGGTCGCCGACGCGGTGACGGTGCTCGACGAGGGACGGGTCATCGCCGAGGGGCCGCCATCCGAGGTGCGCTCGGACCCCGCGGTGATCGTCGCATATCTCGGCGCGGACGTGGCCTGACCCGTCGCTCTCGTCGTGGGTGCACTAACGGACGTGTCCGGACGTCCGTGCGCCGCTGCACGCTTGGACGCTGCGCGCGGCGCGCGGGGAAGCCATCCTGGGGTGACGAACGGCCGGGTTCCCGGGCCTCCCTCCGCCCGGGGACCCGGTCTCCGTCTTTCCCCGCAATCTCGATGAACCGGCGAGGCGAGCGCCCCTGAAGTCACTCCTTATCGCGCGCGTCCGCGGGGGCGCGGCGGTGAGTTCACGCGGGCCGCAGGCAGTCCGGGAGGTAGCAAAGATCCGAGTTCGTGACGACGTCCCTCCAGGATCCGGGTGTTACGTCGGCTGCCTCCACGAACCTCCACGATGTCTCGGTGACGTCGTATTCGAGGCCGAGGTGGTCCGCCACGGCAGGGGACACGTCCAGCCCCGCGCCGTTCTCAGGGTTCGCTGGCGGGTCCGAGCCGAACACGTACCCGGCGTCGTCCTCGCCGAAGGGGCCGACGACTTCGCATTGCGCGTACGCTGCCTTGCCGTGCGCCTCGATGCGGATCCAGCGGTTCTTGAGCATCGACTCATCGTCGGCCCAGTCCTTCTCCCCCGCCCAGTACACGACCTGGTCGGCCTCGAAGTGCGCCAGCCACAGCTCATCCCACGCGCTCTGCGCGTTGGCGATGAAGCCGTTCCCCGGGGACGGCGGCTCTCCCACCCAGAACACCGTCGTTGGGACGCTCTCGTGCAGCGGGTACGTTGCCGCGCGCGCGCCGCGCGACGTAGCGCCGAGCAAGCCGGCGAGCACCAGAAGTGCCAGGGTCCGTCCGCGCATCCCGCCTTCCTTTTCGACAAGGCACCCGTGGGTTCCTTCCGGCCGTCTCGCTCAGCCCGGATCCTCTCGAGGAGATCGGGGCGGGAAGATCGCCGACGCCCAGCGTCGCCGACGTTAGTTGTCGGCGACGCTTGGTGCTGGTATCCTGGCCTCGCCGTGGACGGAGACTTCGTCAACCGGGAGATGGAGCTTCGATCCCTGGGCGAGTGGTGGTCGAAGCGCGGGGCCAGGCTTGGCATCGTGTGGGGGCGGCGACGGGTGGGCAAGACGGCGCTCATCGAACGATTCGCCGCGGCGCACCGGACGATCTTCCACACCGGGGGCAGGCGGCCGGTCGCCGACGAACTCCGGACTCTTTCCACGACCGCGTCGGCCGTGCTTGAGGGCCGCGACCTCTCCCTGAATCCGTTCCACGACTGGGCCGACCTGCTCGAGTCGCTTGCCGGCGCCGCCAGGACGACCCCCGCGCTGCTCGTGCTCGATGAGTTCCCCGAGCTGGTCGCGGTCTCCCCGGAGCTGCCGAGCGTGGTTCGTGCGGTGTGGGGCCGGATCGCCTCGGCATCGAAGCTGCGCTTGCTCCTGTGCGGTTCGGCCGTGCGAACTATGGAGGCGATGTCGGAGGAGCGCGCGCCGCTCTACGGTCGAGTCGACCTGTCTCTGCTCCTGCACCCTTTTCGTCCGCACGAAGCCGCGACGATGCTTCCCAGGTTGAAGCCGAGTGAGCGGGCCCTGGTTTGGGGACTCGTCGGCGGGGTGCCGCTGTACCTGAAGTGGTGGAATCAGGCGAAGAGCGTTCGCGAGAATCTCCTGGATCTGGCCTGCCGGCCGGGTGCTCCGCTGCTCACCGAGGGCCACCTCGTGCTCGCGACCGAAGGGCAGGAAGGCGATCACTCGCGCCAGGTTCTTCACGCGATCGCCGCCGGACGGACCAAGCACAACGAGGTAGCCGACGCCATCCGCGCCGACCCCACCAGAACGCTCGACCGTCTCGTGGCTCTTCGCCTCGTCGAGCGGATCGTTCCCGTGACCGAGGATCCCAGGCGCACCCGGCGCCGCCTCTACCGGATCGGAGACAACTTCCTGGCGTTCTGGCTCGGCGTCCTGGATCGGTATCGAGTCGAGATCGATCGCGGGCTGGGCGGGACGATCCTGCCGGTCTTGGTTCAACACCTCGACGACCACATGGGCCCGCGCTGGGAGGAAGCGTTCCGTGAGCATCTCCGCCGAGCGGCCGGCGAAGGGCGACTCGGCCGGGATGTCGTCGCCATCGGCCCGTTCTGGACTGCCGCGGAGGATCCGAATGAGATCGACGCGGTCGTGCTCGCCGGCCGCCGGCGCGAGGCGGTCCTCGTCGGCGAAGCGAGATGGGCTCGAAGCGTCGACGGGACCGCGATCGCGCGCGACCTCCGGCGGAAGGCAGCGGCGCTTCCACGCGCGCGGGACGACCTCCAGGTTGCGGTCTGCGCGCGAGAGACCGTGCGCGGCGGCGCAGATCTCGCGTTCACGGCCGAGGAGATCTTTGCCGGGTGAGCGCGACCCCGAAGTGAGGTCGCGCGCGACCTCGCGCTGGTCGCCGGCATCGCCTTTCCGGCCCACGCCACTTCGGGCCCACGCCGTGAGCGCCCCCCCCGGCCTCTGCGGCCGGCCTGCTTGGGTCGCCGGACCCGTCCGGCCGCGGGTGATTGCCGCCTTCTGGCGGGTGAACGTGGCGATATCGTTGACCAGCTAGCCTGGTGCAGGATCCTCTTGCGACCCCATTCGCCGTGAGTTCGCAATCGCAGGCATGAACGAGACTGGGGGCGCCCCGCGTTTGGCTGTCCGTAGCCGGGCGAAGCGCGGGCCCAGGCGCGGGCGGGAGGAATGGGCTGGTGCCTGAGCGGGTGAACCTCGGCTCGGATTGGGAATCAAGGGGCGAGTTGACCCCTTGACGGAGCCCCCGACACCTGGTTGGGTGTGCATAGCACCATCGTGGCGGTCACAGCCCGGACTTTGGGGGTTCGTGATGGGACGTGAGAAGCTGGCCGCAATCCTGGCTGGTCTTGTTCATCGCCGGTGGAAGTGCCGCCGTGGTGCGGACGACGGTCGTCTCAGCAGACCCGAACCAGGGATCGCCTGCGCGCCCGCCGTTGCCTGCGCCACTGATTCTTGGCCTCGTTGATCTGGACGCCCAGAAGCCCCGGTTCAACGGCAGCGTCCATGGATGGCGTATCGGACCCCACGGGGCACTCGAAGCGGAGGGCCTCGAGGGCCGGGGTCTCCAACTCGACTGTGAGGCTCGGGAGACGGGGGCCGAGACGCGAACCGACCTCGACTTCACCCTGAACTACTTTCCGACGGGAGCTACGGTCGAGAGCGCCTCAGGTCCGATCAAGTGGGTGTGCGGCGACACGGGACTGAGCGTGGCGTACAACTACGAACTCAACACTCCCTACGGGGCTGGGTATTTGACGGTGGAGAGGACTCTCTGGGGTAGACGCGCTTTCGAAATCAACGCCGCGTCTGACCGCGTCACGCCGGGGAGCGTGAACGGCTACCCCGCCTGCTTGGTGCGCCCGCTGCACGAAACCGGTCTCGGGCAGGCCCAGGTCCTGGTGATCGAGGACGACACGCTCGACCCCTACGCTATTGTCTTGCACGTTGTGAGCGACAACGTCCCCTTCGACGAACTCCAAAGCGTCGCAGAGGGCGTGCGATGAGAGGGCGGCCGAGGCGGTTCCTCGTCGTTGCCGCAGGCGGGGCAGCGATGGGCCTGCTCTTGCCCGCCCTGCGCGCCGGGGCCATCACCTACACGATGTACTTGTGGATGCAGCCGCCAGCTCGGGCTGCCAGCAGTTCATCGCACACCGACAAGGCCAACCTCACGAACCTGTGGCACTCATCCAGCCTGGAGCAGACGAGTCGCGCGTTGGACTGGAACGACGGCACGCCGGCCGCAGGAGAAACAGCGTGGTTCAGGGGCTACGGCGTCTACAACCTCCAGGGGACATCCATCCAGGCGCGAGGGGAGCCGACCGAGAGCTTGTCAAATTGCGGGCAGGGGTCCGTGCATTGGGTGCGTGTCGCAATCAGGGACGTCAGCACCGGGCTCGTTAAAGGGTACATGTCGTACCAGCACATCACGCTGTCATCGACCCTGACCTTCGGGATCATCTTCAACAACACACCCGCCGGTTACTTCAACAACCGGGCCCTCGGGACGATGGTGAAGTGAAGGACTACGAACCTACTTGCTGGAGGGGCTGGCACGTGCATGAGAACAACACCAACACCTCCCTCTGGGACATGTGGAGTACGTATCGCTATGACTCTAGCAGCGACCTGTGCATCTGCCATGAAGTCGACGACGTTGCAACGTGGACTAGGCGGCTCCACTGGAATCTCACCTACTGACCTGGCCAGCCCCTTGCTTCGGCTCGCGTTACCACTTCGCCCGCAACCCGGGGTGCAACATCGGGGCGTTGGCTCAGGGCGTGTGAACCGGTGTTGAAGTCGAGGCGCCGCGCGGCCGCGCTGGCCGTAGCCTTCGCTTCGGTGCTTCCCGGATGTACCTCAGGCCCCCGAAAACCACCCTCGACAAGCGCGTGCGGGGCGGTGGCACCGGCGGCCTCGGCGGCGAGCGAGCCGGACGCGCGGGCCGGTCCGGGCGCTCCGCGAGTCGCCTACGCGTTCAGGGACGATCTCTGGATCTACGATGTGGCCGGCGACAAGCGGATCCGCCTCACTCATGACGGCGAAGCGCGCACCGAGCGATCTCCTCGCTTTCGAAACGCCGCGGTGCTCTCCTTTGCCGCCGAACGAGACCCCGGCGACGCGGCGGGCCTGTTCGGTCGGGATTCCCTCTGGGAGGTCGGTGCGCGCGGCGGGCGGGTTCGCGAGATCCTGCGTCTGGAGGCCGCCGTCCTGGCTCATGACTGGAGCCCCGATGGTGGCAGGCTCGCCTATCTCGTTTCCGACGGAAGAAGTGATCAGCTCTGTCTGTACGACGCGTCGCGCGGGCGAACGCGGCTCATCCGGCGCTTGCATGCGCCTCAGGGACGCGAGCCGGGCCCCGACGATGACGAGTCCTTGGCGTGGTCGCCGACGGGTTCGGCCCTGCTCGTTGTGGACACCTTCGCGTTGGCGGCTCGAACCGCGACCGTCAACGTGCTGAACGGAGCGGGCCGCGAGCTGGTCGCGGCTTCGGAGGGGACATTCGCCCGCTGGTCGGCCGACGGCCGTTCGGTCTTCTTCCGTGAGCTTGGCTACGGAACGCGCGGGGAGTGGTATGCGCAGGGCCTTTCGTCCGGCGGTCTGCGGCGACTCGGTATGCGCGCGGGGACGTTCCGGGCGGATGTGTCACCCGACGGACGGCGTCTCGCTTACGACGACGGCGCGGCAACACCCTCCATCTACGTCTTCGATCTGGAGAGTGGAGGTGAGGTCAGGGTGGCTCGCGGCTTTCTTGCTCCCGTGTGGCTGGGGGCGGAAGTGGTTGTCGCGACCGCGGCCAAGGGGGGAGCGTGCGCGCCGGTGTGCGATCTCAGGTCCTTCACGATCCGCGATACTACGGTCGCCTTCGACGTGCGAACCGGTGCACGCAGGCGGCTCTCGCTGCAGACGACGGTACCGACACCTGGGTTCCTTCCCAATCTGGACGTGTTCGGGCTCACAGCCGAGCGAACGAGCCCCGCCTGACCCTCGTTGCCCCCGGGCGCGGCCCGACCTGCGATCATGGGGGCGTGCGGTTCGACCTGCTCCGCATCGAGGATCTCCGAGCTTCCTACGACGGCGTGGCGGAGGTTCTCCACGGCGTGAGCATCTCCGTGGCCGAGCACGAGATCGTCACTCTGCTCGGCTCCAACGGCGCCGGAAAGACGACGGTGGCAAATGCGGTCTCCGGGCTGGTTCCTTTCGTGCGCGGCCGGGTCCTCTTCCAGGGGGAGGACATCGCCGGGCTACCGGCGCACGAGATCGCGGCGCGCGGCATCGCCCACGTCCCCTCCGGCCGGCAGGTGTTCCCCGATCAGACCGTGCTCGAGAACCTCCTCCTCGGCGCGCACGCTCACCGGAAGGAGCGCACGCGCATCCGCCGGAGCCTCGAGTCGGTCTGGGACGCATTCCCCGCGCTCGCAGGTCGCCGAAGCCGGCCGGCCGGGACGCTGTCGGGCGGCGAGCAGCAGATGCTGTCCATCGCGCGCGGCCTGATGGCCCAGCCGCGCCTGATGATCCTCGACGAACCCTCGATGGGGCTCGCGCCGGCCGCGGTATCTCGCGTGCTCGAGGTGGTCCGGGACATCTGGCGGAGCGGCACGACCGTGCTGCTCGTCGAGAAGCTCGCGCGCGCGGCGCTTTCCCTGTCGCACCGCTTGTACGTGCTCGAGCTGGGTTCGGTGGTCCTGGAGGGCACCGCGGAAGACTTGGCGGAGGACCCCCGGGTGGAGGAGGCTTACCTCGGCCGGCGCGCCTGGTCCCTCCCAAATCCAGGCGCAGGCCTCGAAATGCCGCCCGGCCCCCGGGCTGCGGCGGTCGAACGGCCGCCGAACCACCCGGACGAGTCATAACTTCGGGAAGGTCCGGCCGTTATAGGGTTGTGAGCATGACGGGAGCCACCAGGATCTTCACGCCCCGGCGCGCCGTCGCCGGCCTCCTCCTCGCGATGCTCGGCGCGGCCGTCGCGCTGCCGGCCGGCGCCGCGCCCAGGGAGACCTCGGTGGACGCCGTGTACCAGCTCCCGTGCCGGGGATCGGTCTGCGATTCCGACGACTCACCGGTCGCCTCCGACGCGGTGGTCTCGGGCAGCATAGAGATCCGGGTGTCGAGCCAGTCCTCGATCGGGCTCGCCGAGATGCGCCTGGATGCCCAACCAGCCTCCGGGTCGGCGGTGTGCCTGGCTCGGTGGAACGCCGGCAACCAAACCAGCTTCACCGCGAAGGTCCGCTGGTCGACCGGTCGCTGGCCGGGCCACCCGAGCGGCTGCCCCGCGAGCGACTCCTACGGCAACGTCACCGCGAACGGCTCCTACACGCTCCGCGTCACCGCGACCGAGTCCACGACCGGCAACCGTCAGACCGCGACCTTCCCGGTGCGCCTCGCGAATGCCCCGGCGATCCCGGAGTGGGCCGGCGACCCGTCCGTGTCGGGCGTCGAGGACGGTGCTCCGGTCGTGACCATCTCATGGGACCGGAACCCCGAGCCCGACGTCGTGGAGTACCGCTACACCCGGACCGATCCCGAGGGGCAGCCATGCGAGCGTGGGTGCGAGTTCGCCGTGTCGGCCGACGACCCCGAGGGGCAGGGATGCTCGGTCTCCGGAGACGTGTACACCTGTCAGGACGACTACTTCTCTGAGAAGGACTACTCCGGCGAGTACTCCTACAGCCTGGTCGCCTACCGCTCGAGCCCGAACGGCTCCCAGTGCGCCGTCCCGTCCGGGGCCTCCTGCGTCGGATCCGAGCCGAACGAGGTGCGCGCCGCCACGCTCGAGGAGCCCCCGCCTCCGCCTCCGCCGTCGTCCCCGAGCCGGAAGCCGTCGCCCGCCCCGAGCCACCGGACTCCCACGCGGAAGCCGACGAGGGTCCTCGGGAGCCACTTCGCCGGCGGGGTCTACGGGCGCGGTGGCTCGTCGACCTACCTGCCCGGGACCTACCGCTCGACGCTTCCATACGACCGGCCCCCCAGGTTCGAACCGAGCGTGACGGGGGACAAGGGGAGCGGCGCCCAGCTCGCCGCCGCGGACGACGGGACGCCGGGCGACCCGAGGGCGCTCATCCTGCCGGTCGCCGCCGGCATGCTGCTGTTCCTCGCGGCGGCGCACATGGCCCGGGTGCTCCTCGCCCCGGCCGCGCCTCGCCGGCCGCGCCGCTAGGCGCGCCGCGCGCGCCGCCACCGCTCTGGAGCGCCCTCCGGCCTCGGGCTACTATGGTCCGGTGGACACCGAGCCGGTCTATTGCAGTTGCGGGGCGGTGCTTCTGGATGCGGCCACGACGACCGGCGTGAAGCCGGTGGGCAGCGCCCGGCCGATCGTTTTCCGCCGCAAGACCGATTTCGTGATCTGCCCCGAGTGCATGACGGTCTACAGGGTGCGCTCGCTGCTGAAGGACTCCCCGGCTGAGGACAGTCGTGCGGAGCGGCCGTTCGACGCCGACGTGATCGAGAAGCTCGAGAAGCTCGCCGCCGAGCACCCCGAGGGCCCGGAGTAGCCGCGGCTCGCGCGCGTCCGTCCCGCCTTCGATAGGGTGACGGGCCGTGGCGCGGAACGCACGCATCGAATCCCCGGCCGCGAGCGGATGGGTGAACATCGGGCTCGCGGCCGCTTCCACCGTTCCCGCCATCCTGGTCAAGGCCGGCGTCCTCGGTTTCCGGGTGGAGATCGATACGGTGCTCTACGGCGTCGCGATCCTCGGGGCCGCGTTCCTGCTGTCCTGGGGCGCCGAGGTCGCCCAGCTCGACATCTCCCAAGCCCTCGCGATCGCCTTCCTCGCCTTCATCGCGGTCCTGCCCGAGTACGCGGTGGACCTGGTGTTCGCCTGGAAGGCCGGCAGCCAGGACTTCGCGGCCGGGGCGCTCGGGCACCTGTGCGGGGAGCAGCAGTGCCGCCAGCTCGCGATCGCGAACATGACCGGCTCGAACCGGCTCTTGATCGGACTCGGCTGGTCGGCCGTCGTGCTGACGTGGTGGCTCAAGACTCGCCAGCGGTCCTTGCAGCTCGGCACCATCCGGCGGACCGAGATCGGATTCCTCCTCCTCGCGACGCTCTGGGCCTTCACGATCCCGATGCGCCGGTACCTGAGCCTGCTCGACCTCGGAGTGCTCGGGGCCCTCTTCGTTGCCTACATCTGGCGCCTCGCCATGCAGGAGGCCGAGGAGCCGGAGCTGGTCGGCCCGCCCGTCGCCGTTGCCGCCCTGCCGGTGGCGGCGCGGCGCGCGGCGACTCTCGCGATGTTCGTCTTCGCCGCGGCGGTGATCCTGGCCGCGGCGGAGCCGTTCGCCGACGGGCTCGTCCGCACCGGCGAGAAGTTCGGCATCGACTCGTTCCTGCTCGTGCAGTGGCTCGCGCCGCTCGCCTCCGAGGCTCCGGAGATGATCATCGCGATCCTGTTCGTGCTCCGGATGAGGCCGGGCGCGGGGATGGGCACGCTCATCTCCTCGAAGGTGAACCAGTGGACGCTCCTGATCGCGACCCTGCCGCTCGTCTACTCGATCGCGAACCACTCGGCGACCCACGCGCTGCACCTCGGGTCGCGCCAGGTCGAGGAGGTGTTCCTGACCGCCGCGCAGTCGGCGTTCGCGATCGCCGTGCTCGCCAACCTCAGGATCTCTCGGGCCGAGGCGACCCTGCTGCTCGTGCTGTTCGGCGCGCAGTTCCGCTTCGAGAGCACGGTCGTGCGCTACGGGTTCGCCACGGCGTACCTCGCGCTGTGCGCCGCGATCCTGATCGCGAGCCGGGAGAACCGGCGGGGGCTCTGGCTCGCGCTCCGGGATGCCGTTCAGCGCCCCTGGCGCGCGGTCGCCGGCACGACCCACGGGGAGAGCCGCGGCTGATCCTCGTTCGCCGCATGCGACACCCAATGTGCATGCAACGCGTGCAGGATGGGTGTACCATGGGGGAATGACGAGGACGATGCAGATCCGAGACGTCCCCGACGACGTTCACCGGACTCTCCGCGCCCGGGCGTCGGCGGCGGGGTTGTCGCTCTCCGAGTACCTGCTCGCGGAGGTGACTCGTGTCGCGTCCCGTCCTCCGGTAGCCGATGTGCTCGCCCGGGCGACTTCCCGGCACGGCGGGGCGGCGCCGGCCGAGATCGTGAGAGCGGTTCGCGCCGGCCGCGCCCGGGGATAGGAGGGTGCTCGTCGTCGACACATCGGCGGTCGTCGGGGCGCTCGTAGCCGAGCCTCCGCGCCCCCGGCTCGTCGAGCGGCTTGCGGCCGACGCTGACCTCCACGCCCCCCATCTCATCGACGTGGAGGTGCTCCACGTGCTTCGCCGGCTGGTCGCGCGAGGGAAGCTGTCCCGTGACCGGGCCGAGGATGCGCGTCAGGACTTCGCCGACCTCGCCATCGTCCGCTACCCCCACTTCCCTCTTCTCGACCGGATGTGGGAGCTGCGGGCGAACATCACGCCGCACGACGCGGTCTTCATCGCGCTGAGCGAGGTCCTGGGGGTTCCCCTCGTCACCGCCGACGCCCGCCTCGCGGGCGCGCCGGGCCATCGCGCGACGGTCGAGGTGCTCTGAGCACGGGGTCGGAGGCGCTACGGCGCGTCGAGGACGCCGTCGGCGCAGACGTCGGCGAGCTGGTTGAGTCCCTTGGCCGAGATCTGGACCGTGCTCACGCCGCCGACCATGCCGGTCCCCCCGTCCACCACGATGTTCGTCACCTGCTGAGGGTCCACGCGCGCCGACAGCATCCCGAGCCGCAGGGCCTCGGCGAGGGGGAGACTCGACTTCACATGCCGGAGCACGATCGCGAGGTAGCGCAGGATCGCGCCGGGGTCGCCCGCAAGCTGCGCGCGAGCCTTGCGCAGCGCGGCGACCATCAGGTCGCCCTGATGGAGCGACCGGTCGAAGTCCCCGCGGGGGGTGAACGCCGGGGTCCCCTTGCGGGAGCGCGCGTAGCCGAGCGCCTCGCGCCCGTCGAGGGTCTGAAGGCCGGGGGCGAGGTCGATCCGGTTCGCGTACTTGTCGTGGACGCGCATCGGGACGTCCACGGGGAGGCCGCCGAACTCCTCGACCATGCGCTGGAAGCCGTCGAACGCCGTGATCATGTAGTAGTCGAAACGGCATCCCGAGAGAGCCTCGACGGTGCGCACCATGAGGTCCGGGCCGCCCACCCCTGCGGAGTTGATCTTGTTCCGGCCGCGCCCGGGGATGTCCACCCAGGAGTCGCGCGGGATGCCGACGAGGGTGGCTCGCTTGCCGGCCGGGTCGATCGCCACGATGTGGATCGAGTCGAAGCGCGCGCGCGTCGGGTTGCCGTGGCGGGCGTCGCTGCCGAGCGCGAGCAGGAAGACCGGTTTCGCCGGGTCGGGCTGGAAGGAGCCGTGGTGCGCGCGGTCGATCACGAGCGGGGCCTCGTCGGCGCCGGCGCCGGTCGAGAAGCTCCCAAGCGCGGTCCAGGCGAGCGCCGTGGCGACGGCGAGGGCCGGCAGGGCGAGCAGGCGACCTCTCATGGCGACGGCGAGGGGCTCGGGGTCGCCGACTTCTGCGTCTCGTCCGCGCCATAGGCGAAGATCACCCAGCGGCCGCCTTCCTTGCGCAGGTGGAAGGTGGCCGCCTGTTCGATCCGCAGCGGGTGGGCCTTCTTCTCGCGCATCGCGGCGGTCGCGCGGAACTCGACGACCGCGACGGCGAACTCGGGGTGGGCGTCCCGGTCGAAGTACACGGTGACGGCGGCGGAGGCCAGGGTGGGCCGAACGCTGCGAACCTCGCCGCGCGCTTCCCCGATCGTGAGCGCGTTTACGTCGCGCGCGAACGCTGCGCGCGCCTCGGGGGTGACGAGCGACTGCAGGCTCGGGTAGGTCCCCTCATCCGCACCCTTCGGGTCGACGAATGCCGCCTGGTACCAGGTGTCGAGGAGGCGGGCGATCTCGCCGGCCTCGCGCTCGGCCGCCCCGGCATCCGGTTGCGCCGGACCCTGCGCGACCGGGCGCACCGAGTTCGTGAACGCGACGCGGGCGAGCGGCTCCGGCTTCGGCTCCCCGCCGCCGACGAGGCGCGCGAGGAGCCCGGCCACCGCGACGAGGAGGGCCAGCACCGCCAAGAGGCGCGCGATGCGCGCGGCGCGCGACCGGCGCCGCCGCATCCTGAACGAGGTCTCGGGCATCGGGGAGGCAGGCTACTGAGCGTGGAGGCGCGCCGCAAAGCGCCAGGTGGGCGGGCTCAGCCGCGCGCGCGGTCGCGCGCGAGCATGGCGCCGAGCACGGGCGGCGCCACGAGGGTCGTGGCGGCGATCATCGCGATCACGGCGCCGAAGACGTCGCGGGTCACGACACCCTGCTCGAGCGCGAGGCCGGCGACGACGATGCCGACCTCGCCGCGGGGCACCATGCCCACCCCGACGAGGAGCGAGCCTCGCCGGCCGAGTCGCCTCGCGCCGGCGAGGCCGGCGATCACCTTGCCGGCGACGGCGAGCGCGGTGACGAGCGCGGCGAGGCCGAGCACCCGGGGGTCGGCCAGGGATCCGACCCGGAGCTGTGCCCCCGTCACGACGAAGAAGAAGGGTCCGAGGAGATCGGCGAGCGGCTGAACCTGGCGCTCGAGCTGGTACTGCTCGCGCGTGCCGGCGAGGAGCGTGCCGGCGAGGAACGCTCCGACGATCGCCGCCAGGCCGATGCTCTCGGCCGCGGCCGAGAGCCCGAGCAGGACCACGACCGAGACGGCGAACGGTGCGCGGGGGGTGCGCGGCGCCTCGAGCAGGTGGGAGATCCGGGCCATCACCCGCGGCCCGAGAAGGGCGAGGGCCACCACGAACCCGAGCGCCTCGGCCGCAAGGATCGCAACCCCGGGAGCCGACAGGGTCGAGTTCGACAGGCCGGCGACCACAGCGAGCACGAGCAGCCCGAGCACGTCGTCGATGACGGCCGCCCCGAGGACGATTCGCGCCGGGTCGGTCGCGAGCGCCCCGAGATCGGCGAAGGTCCGCGAGGTCACGGCCACGCTGGTCGCGACCAGCGCGGTGGCGACGAAGGCCGACTCGACGGCTCCGTGGCCGGTCCCGAGCGCCGCGCCGAAACCGAGCGCGAAGGGAAGGGCTACCCCGATAAGAGCGACGGCGAGCGCCGGGCCGCCGGTGGCTCGCATCTCGGCCGGGTTGGTCTCCAGTCCGACCCGGAACAGCAGGACGATGACGCCGATCTCGGCGAGGAACCCCAGGATCTCGCCCGGTCTGATCCAGTCCAGGACCGAGGGCCCGAGGAGCACCCCCACTCCCAACTCTCCGAGGACGGCAGGCAGGCGCAGCCGCTCCAGGATCTCCCCGGCGAGCTTCGCGGCCGCGAAGACGAGAAGGAGTGTCGTGAGAACCGAGGCGTCCTTCAATGGTGCTCCCGTCGCGTTGCCGGTTCGGAGGCCTCAGGGTACCATCCGGCCCGTATCCTTCCCGGATATTCCGCTCGAACAGGAGGTCCGATGACCACGCTTCTCGCTCAGGAAGGAGGCCGCATCGAGGCCGTCTTCCGCCCCTTCGAGGACAACGCGCTCTGGGCGACCCTCGGGATCGCGCTCCTCGCGCTCGCCTTCGCATACGTGCTCGTCCGCCAGGTGCTCGCCGCGCCCGAGGGGACGCCGAAGATGCGGGAGATCGCCCGCGCGATCCAGGTCGGCAGCCGCGCCTATCTCAACCGCCAGTTCAAGACCCTGGGCGTCTTCGTCGGCCTGCTGACGGTCTTCCTCTTCTTCGTGCTTCCGGTGCCCTCGAGCGCCGACCACTCCGCCGTCGCGATCCGGTTCGGCCGGTCGCTGTTCTTCATCCTCGGCGCGGGGTTCAGCGCGACCACCGGATTCGTCGGGATGTCGCTCGCAGTGCGCGCGAACGTCCGGGTCGCCAACGCCTCGCGCGAGAGCGGCCTGAAGCGCGCGCTGACGATCGCCTTCCGCGCGGGAGGCGTCGCGGGGATGTTCACCGTCGGGCTCGGGCTGCTCGGGGCGACGGTCGTCCTGATGATCTTCAAGTCCGACGCGACGAGCGTTCTGGTCGGGTTCGGCTTCGGCGGAGCGCTCCTCGCGATGTTCATGCGGGTCGGCGGGGGGATCTTCACGAAGGCCGCGGACGTCGGCGCCGACCTGGTCGGCAAGGTGGAGAAGAACATCCCCGAGGACGATCCTCGCAACGCGGCGACCATTGCCGACAACGTCGGGGACAACGTCGGGGACTGCGCCGGGATGGCGGCGGACCTCTTCGAGTCCTACGAGGTCACCCTGGTGGCCTCGATCATCCTCGGAGCCGCGGCGTTCTCTCACCGCCCCGGGTTCCTCCCGATCATCGGCGTGATGTTCCCCCTGTTCGTCCGCGCGATCGGCGTCATCACCTCCATCGTCGGGATCTACTCGGTCACCCCGAGGAGCGAGGAAGAGTACGGGATGAAGGCCATCAACCGCGGGTTCTTCATCTCGGCCGTGCTCTCCGCGGTGGCGGTGTTCTTCGTCGCGCAACGATACGTCAAGGACCTGCGGGTCTTCTGGGCCGTCCTGTTCGGCCTCGTGCTCTCCTCCGCGATCCAGGTCCTCACCGAGCACTACACCTCGACGAGGCGCAAGCCGGTCAAGGAGATCGCCGAGTCCTCCCTCACCGGCCCGGCGACCACGATCCTCTCCGGCTTCGCGGTCGGCATGGAGTCCACGGTCTGGGCGCTGCTCGCGGTGGCCGGCTCGGTCGTGGCCTCGTTCCTGCTCGGGCACACCCTGGCCGAGCGGCTCTACTTCATCTCGCTCACCGGGATGGGGATGCTGACGACGGTCGGCGTCATCGTGTCGATGGACACCTACGGCCCGATCTCCGACAACGCCCACGGCATCGCGGAGATGTCCGGCGGGCTCGGGGCGCGGGCCGACAAGATCATGACCGGCCTCGACGCGATCGGGAACACCACGAAGGCGATCACGAAGGGGATGGCGATCGCGACCGCCGTGATCGCCGCGACGTCGCTCTTCGGGTCGTTCCGTGAGATCCTGATTGAAGAGGGCATGACCTTCCGCGGGATTCGCGTGGACCGGCCCGACGTGCTCGTGGGACTGCTCATCGGCGGCGCGGTGGCGTTCCTGTTCGCCTCGCTCGCGATCCGAGCGGTCGGCCGGGCCGCTTCCCAGGTCGTGGTCGAGGTCCGCAACCAGTTCCGCGACCACCCGGGGATCATGGCCGGCAAGGAGAAGCCCGACTACGCGCGCGTGGTGGACATCTGCACGAAGACCTCCCTGCGCGAGCTGATGACGCCGGGGCTGCTTGCCGTGCTCACTCCGATCGCCGTCGGGTTCGCGCTGCGCGCCGAGGCGCTCGGGGCTTACCTCGCCGGGGTCATCCTCACCGGGCAGCTCCTCGCTGTGATGCTGTCGAACGCGGGGGGCGCCTGGGACAACGCGAAGAAGCTGGTCGAGGAGGGCCTCTACGGCGGGAAGGGCTCCGAGCCGCACAAGGCCACGGTCATCGGCGATACCGTCGGGGACCCCTTCAAGGACACGGCCGGCCCCGCCCTGAACCCGCTGATCAAGGTGATGAACCTGGTCGCGCTGCTCATCGCGCCCCTCGTCGTGAGGCACGCGAAGAACACGGGCCTGAGGATCGGCGTGGCGGTCGCGGCCGCCGCGATCCTTGCCGGCGCGATCGCGTTCTCGAAGTCGCGGCGGGCCGAGCGGCTCGTGCCGGACTCGCCGGGGACTCCGGAGGTGGTTGGGGCCTCCCGGTAGGCGGGGCCTCGCGCGCGGGGGGGTAGACATGGGACTGCTCCGCCGGGTGTTCGGCCGGCTGGGCGAGGACGAGAGCGAGCGGCGCGCGGCCGCGATCCGGCAGTGGGCCGGGTCGCTCCCGGGAGTGACGCCGATCGCGACGGCCGCGCCGAGAACGGTCGCGCGCGTCGCCGGCGTGGTCGAGACGATCCGGGTCCTCCCGCGCGAAGGCGTGCCTGCGATCGAGGCGGTTGTGGGAGACGGCACCGGGAGCGTCACGGCCATCTGGCTCGGCCGGCGCAGCCTCCCGGGGCTCACGCTCGGAACGCGAATCGTGCTGGAGGGCAGGCTCGGCGGGGATCCGCGCGCGCTCCAGATCATGAACCCGCACTACGACTTCAGCGCGCCGGCGGGCGGCTGATCGCGCTTCGAAGCCGGCGTCCGCCCTCAGCGCGGGTCGGTGCCGAGGATCGCGCGGCGGAGGGTCTCCTCCGCCAGCGGCGTCGTGATCGCGAGCAGCTCGTCGCCGGCGGCGAGCGGCGTCTCGAGCTGCGGGATCACGACGTGGCCGTCCCGCACGATCGCAACGAGGGCCGAATCGTGGGGCAGGCGCAGGTCGTAGATGTGCTTGCCGGCGGCCGGCGAGTCGGCCGGCAGGGTCAGCTCGACCAGGGCCACCTGCCCGTGCTCCAGGGGGAGGAGCCGCACCACGTCTCCGACCGTCACCTGCTCCTCGACGAGCGAGGTCAGGATGTGAGGCGGGCTCATCGCGACGTCCACGCCCCAGGATCCGTCGAAGAGCCAGTGGTTCTTCGGGTGGTTGACGCGCGCGATGACTCTCGGGACGGCGAACTCCTGCTTCGCGAGCAGACAGATCACCAGGTTGTCCTCGTCGTCTCCGGTCGCCGCCACCATGACCTCGGCCCGCGCGAGGTCGGCCTTGTCGAGAACCCACGGCTCGCAGGAGTCCCCGTGGATCCACGTGGCGCCGGGGACGGTGGCCTTGCCGCGTGCGACGATGTCGGCCGACTGCTCGATGATCACGACCTGGTGGTGGCGGCCGGAGAGGTCCGCGGCGAGATAGGTCCCGACGTTGCCGGCGCCGGCGATGACCACCCGCATCAGCGCGCCCTCCCCGCCAGGCGCTCTCGCAGCCCGTCGATGGATTCCCGGCGGATGACCACGTGGACGACGTCGCCTTCCTGGAACGTGGCGCCGGAGGCCGGGATCACGCAGCGTCCCATCCGGTCGAGCGCGGTGACCAGCGCCTCGCCCGGCTCGTTCAGGCTCGAGACCGGCTTGCCGGCCAGTGTCGATGGGACGTCCAGGCGCACCATCACCATGCTGCCGTCGCCGAGGGCCAGCTCCGTCTGCTCCACCCCGTGGAAGAGCGTGGTCATGATCTCGGTCAGAGCCCAGCGGACATCGGCCACGGTCGGGATGCCGAGCCGCCGGTAGATCTCCGCGCGCCGTGGGTCGTTGATCCGCGCCATCACGCGCGCGACCTGGTAGTGCTCGCGCGCGATCCGGGCCGAGACGATGTTGGAGTTGTCCCCGTTGGTGACGGCCAGGAAGGAGCCCGCGTCCCTGATCCCCGCGGCCTCCAGGGTCTCGCGGTCGAAGCCGATCCCGACCAGAGTTTGGCCCTCGAAACCCGGGGGGAGGCGCTCGAACGCGCGCGGGTTCTTATCGACGACCGAGACGGTGTGGCCCTCCCGGGCGAGGTTCACCGTCAACTCGCTCCCGAGCCGGCCGCAACCCACGATGACGACGTGCACGCGACCAGACTACCCGGCCGGGTGGGGCCCGCAAGTCGCCTTCCCGGTCCGGGCCGGCGATTACCGGAGGTGGAACGGGACGCTCGTCACGACGATGTCGGGCGCGAAGAGCAGGGAGGCGCGGATCGCGAGCGCCGTCTGGTTGTGGAGGAACTGCTGCCACCATTTCGACACCACGAACTCCGGGACGATGACGGAGACGATCGTGCCCGGCCGGGCGTCGCGGATGTCCTTGAGGTAGCGGAGGAGCGGGCGCCGCACCTCGCGGTAGGGGGAGTCGATGATCTCCAGCGGGAAGTCGATTCCCCAGCGGCTCCAGTCGCTCATGACCTTCGAGCTCTCCTCGGGGTCGACGTTGAAGGTGACCGCGCGCAGGTCTGCGGCGCCGAGAGCGCGCGCGTAGGCGAGCGCGCGCAGCGTCGCGTTGTGCACGGCCGAGACCAGCACGACTCCGGCGACGCGCGCCGGCGCGATCGGCGCGCGGCCCGCCGGCGAGGGCCGGATCGCGCTCTGGCCGGGGATGTTTGGGAAGTCGGTGACGGAGACCCCCGGTTCGAAGAGGAGCGCGCCCCGGAGGGCCAGGCTCGATCGCCGGCGAACGAACTGTCGCCATCCGGCGCCCCGCATCGCCTCCGGGATGATCACGCTCACGACCTCGTCCTCGGCTCTCGGCAGGCCGCGGACGTACTCGCGAATCGCGGCGACCTCTCCCCGGCCGGCGAGGGGGAGGAGGTCCAGCCGGGTCCCCGGACAGCACTCCCGCCACTCCGCCGCGAGCGCCTCGTCCTGCGGCCCGGCCCCGACGTGCACCGCGCGTATCTCGATCGGGTGGAGGGCGCGCGCATAGCCGATCGCGCGCCGCGTCGATTCGTCCAGGGCGGGGGCGACGACGACCGCGCGCAGGCCGCCGATCAGTTTCGGGCGCTCTTCGGGAACACGGAGCTGGACGGCGACGGAGCCGTAGTGGCGGTTGACGATCTTGAACGCCGTGACGATCAGCGGGATCGCGACGAGCACGATCCAGGCCCCGTGCGAGAACTTGACCCAGGCGACCACGACAAGGACGACGCCGGTCGTGATCCCGCCGATCGTGTTCAAGGCCGCGCGCCGCCGCCACCGGGGTTCCTGAGCCCGGAGCCGCCGCCAGCGCCGGAGCATGCCGGCTTGGGAGAGCGTGAAGCTCGTGAACACCCCGACGACGTAGAGCTGGATGAGCCGGGTCACCTCCGCGTGGAAGAGCACGATCAGGGCCGAGGCGAGGAGCGCGAGCGCGATGATGCCGTTCGAGAAGCCGAGCCGGTCCCCGCGGTTGATGAACTGCCTGGGCATGTAGCGGTCGCGGGCGAGGATCGAGGACAGGCGGGGGAAGTCCTGGTAGGCGGTGTTCGCCGCCAGGACGAGGATGAGGGCGGTGGCGATCTGCACGGCGACGAAACCGAACCCACCCCCGAAGGTCGCGTGGGCGATCTGGGCCACGATCGAGCGCAGGTCGCTCGGTCGGGCGCCCATCCGGTTCGCCAGGTAGGTCATGCCGATGAACATCGTGATCGCGGTCCCCCCCAGCATTGCGAGGGTCGTGGCGGCGTTCTGAGCCTGCTCGGCCGGTCGGCGGCCGCGGAAGGCCGGGACCCCGTTGGCGATGGCCTCCACTCCGGTGAGCGCGGTCGAGCCCGAGGCGAAGGCTCGCAGCACCAGGTAGAGCCCAAGGGCGTGGGGGGTGTACTCGATGGGAGGCAAGCGCTCGATCTGCGGGCAGGCGCTGAGGCACTTCCCGACCCCCAGCCCGATCATGGCGAGGACCGAGAAGATGAAGGCGTACGTGGGGAGGGCGAAGAGCGTCCCCGACTCCCGCGCTCCGCGGAGGTTGGCGACCGAGATCACGAGGATGAACCCGAGGGACAGGCCGACCCGGTGCTCGAGCAGCCCCGGGGAGAGCGATCCGAGCGCGAAGGCGCCGGCCGCGATGCTGACAGCGACCGTCAGGACGTAGTCGGTGAGGAGCGCCGCGGCCGCGACGAGCCCTGGCATCTCTCCGAGGTTCTCGTGGGCGACGATGTAGGCTCCCCCGCCGCCCGGGTAGGCGTGGACGGTCTGCCGGTAGGAGGCGATGACGATCGCCATCAGCACGGCGATGGCGACGGCGATCCAAACGGACAGGCGGAGGGCGGACGTTCCCGCCGCGATCAGCACGATCAGGATCTCCTCGGTCGCGTAGGCCACCGAGGAGAGGGCGTCGGAGGCGAAGACCGGCAGCGCCAGGATCTTCGGCAGGAGCTGGTGAGGGGCCTCCTCGGTCGCGATCGGGCGGCCGAGGAGCATTCTCTTGATTGCCTGGGCCGAGGACCGGCCGGTGAGCGTGGATATCGCCGAGGCGCGGGCTTTCGCGCGCGAGAAGGCGCTGAAGGAAGGCACCTACGCCCACCTCGTGTCGGTCGAGGGCGTCATGAGGGCGCTCGCGCGACACTTCGGAGAGGACGAGGAGCGCTGGGCCCGCGCCGGGCTGTTCCACGACCTCGACCAGGACCTCACCGCGGAGGATCCTGGCCGGCACGCCCTGCTCGCGGCCGAGTGGCTGCGCGCGCGCGGCGAGGAGGAGCCGGTCGTGAACGCCGTCCTCGCCCACGCCCGTCCGGAGTTCCGGACCAACCTCCTCTCGCGCGCGATCGTCGCCGCCGACGCGCTCGCGGGGCTCCTGCGCGCGGTGGCGCTGATGCGCCCCGAGCGGGCGGCCGGCATGAAGGTCTCGAGCGTTCGCAAGAAGCTTGGTGAGAAGTCCTTCGCGGCCGGGGTCAACCGCGAGGAGATCCGCCAGTGCACCGAGATCGGGCTCGAGCTGGACCGCTTCATCGAGATCGGCATCGAGGGGTTGCAGCTCGTGGCGGGCGAGATCGGCCTCGCGTGAGCCACGCCGCGCGCCGGCTCGCGTTGTGCGCGCTCCTCGCCGCCGCAGGCCCGGTCCTCGCCCCGGCCGTCGCCGGCGCTCAGCCCGTCGCCCCAGCCGTCCCCGGCGCGCCGGCCGCCGCCGGCCCGCCGCCCGCTGCCCAGGCCTTCCCCGGCAGCGGGCCGGCGCTGCCGAGGGTGCTGGTGATCTGGCTCCCCGAGCCGGAAGCGCGCGCGCTGCTCGCGCGCCATCCCGCCGCGGTCGGCCTCGGCGTGTACCCGCCGAGCCGCGCGGCGCGCGCTTTCCTGGACGGGATCGGAGCGTCCCTCGCCGAGGCGACCGCCCCGGAGCCTCCCCCGGGCGAGGCGGAGGGCCTCGCCCTGATGTCGCTCGGGACCGCCGGTGAGGCCGAGCGCGCGATCGCGCGCGCGCCGGGCGCGCGCGCGATCGTCCTCGGCGCGGGGCGGCGGACCCCGGTGCTCGTGGCCGATCTGTCGGGGCGCGGGATCCTGTCGGGAGGGATCTCGCGCCGTCCCGCCGTCGTCGTCCCCGGGGACCTCGCCGCGAGCGTCCTGGAGGCGCTCGGCGCCCGGCCCCGGAGCGCCGGTTTCGCCGGGCGGCCCCTGCGGGCGCTCCCGCGCGCGGACTCACTCGGCGAGATCCGGCGGCTCGCGGCGCGCTTCGAGCGCGACGGGCCCCAGGGAGTCCGGCTCGCGGTCGCCCTCGCGGCGATCGTGATCGCGGGCCTCACAGTCGCCCTCGGGGCGCTCTCCGCGGGGGTTCCCGCCGCGGCCGTGCGGGCGACGCAGGCCATCGCCTTCGCGCCGCTCGGGTATCTCGCGTCCCTGTTCGCCCAAGCCGGCTCGGTCTGGGTCCGGGGGCTGCCCCTCGGCGCGGCGGTCGTTCTCGGGGCCGCGCTTCCACCGCGCGCGGGGCGGCGCGCGGCCGCCGGCGCGCTCCTCGGCCTGGCCGCCGGCATCGCGGTCCTCGCCGCGATCGCGTGGCACCGGCCGGGAGGCGAACCGGCGCTCGCGCTCTGGGGCGACCCGCTTATCTCGTGGCGGTTCTTCGGCCTGCGAAACCAGTTCGTCGCGTTCCTCGCCGGGGGGGTGATCGGGGGCGCCGCGCTCGCCGGCCTCCCGCGCGCCGCGCTGCTCGCCGCGGCCGGCCTGGCGGCTTTCGTCGCGGGCGCGCCGACGCTCGGATCCAACTACGTGGGAGTGCTCTGGCTCGCCTTCGGCGCGCTCGTCGCGGTGGCCGCCTGGCGCTCGGGGACGGCGCGCCTCCGGCATCTCGTCGTCGCCGCGCTCGCGGGGGCGGCCGCCATCGCCGTCGCGCTCGCCGCCGACGCGGGAAGCCCGATCACCCACGGCGGCCGCGCCGCGCGCCGGATAAGCTCCGGCGGGCTGGAGGCCCTCTGGGGGCTCGTCCGGGGGCGGACGGGCCTGAGCATCGACGAGGTTCGCTCGTTCCCGGCGGGGATCGCGCTCGCGATCCTCGTGGGGGCGGTCCTTGCCGCGCTCCTCGCCCGGGGGCTTCGCTCCGGCGGGCCCGGGGACGCGCGCGTCCGTTCCGGCGGGACCGCGCCCGGGGACGCGCCCGTCCGCGCCGCCTCGTCCGGGCTTGCCGCCGCCGGTCTCGCCGCACTCCTGACCGAGGACACCGGCTTCTACACCGCGACGCTCCTCGCCTTCTTCGCCCTGTTCGCGTTCGTCTTCGAGTCGGCCGGCGCCGCGCGGGACGGCGCGCGTCCGTCGCGTGAGAGCGGATAACTCCGATCCCCTTTCCGTAGTGCGGATTCACCAGGCGTCGTAGGATCCCGTCCCCTTGACGCCGATCGCGAGGGCTGATTGGCTCACCCCCATGACCGCAAGGCGCGCTCGCGCGGCGACGATGGCGGGTCTGGGGGCGCTCCTCGCCGCCGGATCGCTCGTTGTCGCGCCCACCGTTGCTCGGGCAACCCCCGAAGGCCCCGACTACGAGGCGTGCACGGAGAACTGCCATAAGGACATCGCGCCCCCTCCGACTGCCGTGGAGGGCGAACGGGATTGGATGCAGCGCGCCGGTACGGTCAAGGGCCGGTGGGCGAGGCGGGGGGTGCATTCCGAGGCGGACCGCGGCCGCTGCTTCGACTGCCACAAGCCCGACACCGACGGCAAGCCCGTTTGCGTCTTCTGCCATTGGGACAAGCAGGCCTACTACGGCGAGTGCCGGTTCTGCCACCCCGTGCACGGGGACGACGAGCCGGTGGTCCGGCGGCCGCACGTGTGGATCGAGAAGTTTGCCTACCCACCGGGCGCCGATCCCACCGTCCCGGACGTCAATTGCGGGCAGGGCTGCCACGCCTGGGTGGACGGAAGCGTCGTCTCCCGGGGGTTCACCAACGCATCCCTCGACCCCGAGCAGACCACGTACCGGGGGACGATCCGGCCCGGGGAGCTGCTGGCGCAAGGACAGACCGCGCACTCGGCGAGCTTCGCCGACAAGGGCTGCGCGGCCTGCCACGATCCCGTGGAGCACGGCGTCGTGAAGGACTGCGTCGAGTGCCACAACTACAAGATCTTCACCCCGGATCCCGAGCGTCCGACGCTGCACCTGACGCACATCCCGTTCATCCAGGCCGAGCAGCCGCTCGCCGATCCCGAGAACTTCGATCAGCGGACTTTGTCCTGCAACTACTGCCACGGGGCGCCCATGAGCAACGCCTCCTGCTGGAACTGCCACCTGTCGGGGCACGACCCGGTGACTCCCTACTGGGAGCCGGGGGCGCCCGTGCCCGCCGTCTGAAGGCCCTCGCCGGGACCTTCGCCGCCTGAACCGACTCGCAGGCCGGCACCCGGGCGCCGGGACTCCGCGCGCGGCGCGTGCTTCAATTGCCTCATGCCGCCGGATCGAGGGGCTGGACGGCCGGACCCGCCGGACGCCGCGGATGCCGGGGGTCGGCCTCGCCCCACGGAGCCCCCCGAGGAGTCCACGGCGGCGACGATTCGCGCCGCGGTCGAGGCGATTCTCCCTCCCGATGAGGAGTTCCCCGGTGCCGCGGCGCTCGGGGTCGGACGGCACGTGGTCGAGGCGATGGAGACGGCGCTCCCCGGATCGGCCGACCTCGCGGCCCGGCTCCTCGATGCCTTCGCCGCCGAGGCCGGCGCTCGCTTCGCGGGTCTCGACCCGGGCGGCCGGAGCCGGGTCCTTCGCGCGATGTGCGCCGATGAGGCCGCCGAGGTTCGCGACATCGCCGACCGGGTCCTGCTCTTCTCGCTTGGTGGGACCTACTCGGAGTGGACCGGCTTCGACCGCTCCGCGCGGGAGCTGCACACGCCCCCGGCCGTGTGGGGCGAGATGGGCTACCACGGGCCCGTCGTGGCCCATCCCGACTACCGTGACGGGCTCTAGATGGATCCCGACGTTCTCGTCGTCGGCTGCGGGGGCGGCGGCGCGGTCGTGGCGAAGGAGCTGGGGGAGGCCGGCGCCCGCGTGGTGGTCCTCGAGGCGGGGCCGGCGCTGGATCCGGACGGCGACTTCTCCCTTCTCGAGGACGACATGGGTTCCTTCATCGACGGGCGGCTCCGCTGGGGCCCGGCCGATCGCTCGCGCGCGCCCTGGGTCCGCCGCCGGAACGGCGCCGGACCCATCCTCCAGGTCGCCGGCGTCGGCGGCACGACCCTCCACTACAACGGAATCTCGGCGCGCGCATACCCGGTGGCGATGGACGGCGCCTGGCCGATCCGCTACCGGGATCTGATCCCGTTTTACGAGCGCGTCGAGGAGATCCTCCCGGTCCGGCCGGTCGAGGAGCTGGCGACGAAGGACGCGCTCTTTGCGATCGGGTGCGAGAGGACCGGCCTTGCCCGCGTGGAGTCCCGCGACGTCTCCTCCGCGGCGTGGCGGCCGAGCCCGAACGCGATCCTGCCGGTCGCTCGGATGCCGGCGGGGGAGCCGCTCAGGTATCCGCACGTCGGCGGCTGCACCATGTGCGGGCACTGCCTGCTCGGCTGCGCTCATCCGGTCGGAGCGCCGGCGGCGAAGAAGGCCAAGCGCGCGACGAACGTGAGCTACGTTCCCGCGGCGCTCGCGACCGGGAACTGCGATGTGATCCCGGACGCCTTCGCGACCGCGGTGCTCTTCGAGGGCGGGCGGGGGCGGGCGCGAGCGCGGGGGGTCCGGTGGCGCGACACCGAGACCGGCGAGGTGCGCGAGGTCGAGGCCCGCTCCGTCGTTCTCGCCGCCGGCGCGATCGAGTCCGCGCGCCTCTGGCTCCTCTCGGGGTTGCCGGACTGCGGAGGAGTGGCCGGCCGGTACCTCACGACGCACCACCAGGACTTCGTCACCGGGTTCTTCGATCGCGAGGTCCACCCCGATCTCGGGCAGGTGACGATGGCCCGGGCCGACTTCCCCGGCGAGGGCGCGCTCTGGAGCCAGGGTCTGGGGCCGCAGGCGTTCGCCGCCGTGGTCGCCGGCATCGGGAGCGGATTCTGGGACGATCCCGTGGAAGGCGAGCCGTGGGATTTCGCCGGACGCGGGTGGGGGCGCGCGGCCGTGCGGCGGCTCCGCGAGTACCACAGGTCGCTCACCGTCGTGGTGTCAACCGACGACGAGGGAGACCCCGCCAACGGCGTGAGCCTTTCCGGCGACTGGCCGCCCGACGAGCACGGCGCGGTCCCGGCCGTCGCCTACCGTCCGACGGTGCGCACCGAGGAGCGCCGGAGCGAGCTCGCGCGCCGGGCCGCGGGGATCTTGCGCGTGGCCGGCGCGCGCGAGGTGCACCGCTCGGGCGCGCGCGCCGCTCCCATCACCCACCCCATGGGCACCCTGCGAATGGGCGCCGACCCGGCCTCGAGCGTCGTCGGCCCGTCCGGCGAGGCGCACGAGGTGGAAAGGCTCTTCGTCGCCGACACCTCGGTGTTCGCGAACGGGCTCGGCGGCGCGAATCCGACGCTCACCGCGCAAGCGCTCGCGACGCGCACCGCCGGGGAGATCCTGGGCCGGCTCGCCTGATCGCAAGGGCGGATCGGCGAGGTGATCGCCCTGTTTCGGCGTATTCGGCAACCTGCTAGGATCCGCTCAAACTCCTGCCGTTTCTCCCGGAAGACCTCGGTTGACCCAGGGTCGGTTGGGAGGTTTCCAGGGAGTCGCCGTCGAAGTGAGTATGGGTGAGGACCCAAGGGCTTGCCCACCGCGCGACAAGGAGAGGTGAACTGATGATGAGATGGAAGCTGGGAGCCTGGGTGCTCCCGATGGCACTCGCGCTCTCTGCGGGCGCTCCGGCCGCGGCACCTGCCGCGGCCGGAGCGCCCGCAGAGGCCGGAGCGGCGGGATCGCTACGCCACTTCGTGTCCGCTCCGCCGGGCTCTGTCATGATCCGGGATGACGTGCGGGCCGCTCCGGAGGCCCGCGCGACGGCGTTCCTCCGGCGCTTCGGCGAGGCGCTCGGCCTGTCGGCGGCCGAGAGGGGCGCGGTCGGATCCGGGCCCGGCGCCCCGCTCCGCGTCGAGACGGTCATCCGCGACCCTGGTCGCGGCGCCCACGTGATCCTGCAGCAGGTCTGGCGGGGCCTGGACGTCGCGGGGGGGCGACTGAGCGTCCACATGAGCCCGGCGGGGATCACCGGGGCGAGCGGTCTGTTCGTTCCCGGGATCGCCCTCGACACTCGCCCGGCGCTGACGGCTCGCTCGGCGGCGGAGGCGGCGGTGCGCGCGGTCGGCATCCCCTCCGCGCGCCCGGGGTCCCCGCGGCTCGGCGTGTACCGCTCCGGGCTCGTGCGCGACGTCGCGGGGCGGACGTCCCTCGCCTACGCCGTCGACGTGCGCGGCCCGGGCACCGGCGAGCGCGTGTGGGTCGACGCCCGCAGCGGCCTGATCCTCGACCGGCTCCCGCTCGTGCTCACGGGGCGCGACCGCCTCGCGTTCGCCGGCGCGGCGGTCGATCCCCTCGCCCTGCGGAAGGAGGGCGATCCCGCGGGGCCCCTCGCGCCGATCAACAACATCTTCGACTTCACCGGCGACGCGTACGACTTTTTCCGGGCCGCCTTCGATCGCGACTCCTACGACGGTGCCGGAGCGACGATGCGCACGGTCTACGGGAGCCCGGGCCTCTGCCCGAACGCCTGGTGGGACGGGAAGACGACGAACTTCTGCCCCGGCTTCGACCTCGACGACGTCGTCGCCCACGAATGGGGCCACGGCTATACGGATTACACGAGCCGGCTCGTGTACGAGTGCGAGCCGGGGGCGCTGAACGAGTCCTACTCCGACGTCTGGGGAGAGACCGTGGACCTGATCAACGGCGTCGACGGCCTCGGCGGGAGCAAGAACGACGTGCCGAAGTCCAGAGGGGGAGTGCGCTGGATCCTCGCCGAGGATCTGAGTGCGAGGCTCGGCGGGGCGATTCGCGACATGTGGAGCCCGGGGCGCTACGGGCAACCGTCCAAGGCGAGCGACATCGCGAACCGGTGCGCGGAGGTTCACAAGAACTCGGGCGTCCCGAATCACGCGTACGCGCTGCTGGTTGACGGCACCGGGTTGTGGCTCCTCGGCGGGCAGTACAACGGCCACGCCGTGAGCGGGATCGGGCTCACGAAGGCCGTGAACATCTACTGGCTCACGGCGGCCGCCTACGAGCACGCGAACACCCTGTTCTCGGAGCACGCGCTCGCGCTGAGCGCGGCGTGCGACGCGCTCGTCGGCGCTTCGCTGCGCGACATCGTCACCGGCGGTCCGTCCTCCGAGCAGGTCACGGCCGACGATTGCCTCCAGGTCTCGGAGGCGACCGCGGCCGTGGAGCTCGACCGCTGGGCGGGGTCGGTCGTGTCGGGGACGGTGACTGATTCTTACACGTCCTCGCCTCTGCCCGGCGTCTGCGTCCGCGCGTACTCCGATGCCACGACGGTCGTCTCGTCCGCGCCGACCGCGCAGGACGGGAGCTACCGCCTGGTCGAGCTGGCTCCGGGAACCTACAAGGTGGAGTTCTCCCCGTGCGACACCTCGGCCTACGATCCGCAGTGGTACCAAGGCAAGACGACGTTCGAGACGGCCGATTCTCTGGTCATCTCCGGTTCTTCCGAGCGGATCTCAGGCATCGACGCCGCGCTTCACCCTGTGGGGCCGGCCGACCTGGCGGTGACCGGGCTCTCGGTGGAGGACGACCCGATCGCCCCGGCGCTGCGCCACACGGTGAGTGTGGACCTCTCCAACCTCTCGTCGTCGTCGTTCGCCCGCAACGCCCGGATCGATATCGAGGTCTGCCCCGTGACCGCGGGACTCTGCCAGGGAGCGGGCACGACGGCGACGGTGCCGCCGGGAGGCGCCGCGCGCGCCGATCTCATCTGGTTGACCGTGGGATGGGCCGGGGATGCGATCGTGACGGCGACGGCCGTGGCCGAAGGCGACCCGGACGCGACTAACGACTCCCTGACGGTGCGCCACCAGATCCTGGTCGACGCCGGTGGTGCGGGGGTGAGCGGGGTCTCGCTCTTCCAGTGACCCCGGGCCGGAGGACGGCTCAGGACGGTCGCTCGCGCGCCGCGCGCCTGCGCAGGAGCCAGACGATGGCCGCCGTCGCAAGGGCGGCCGCCACGGCGACGCTCGCGATCGAGAACGATCCGAGGACCCGGCGCCAGCTCTCCCCGAGCGCCCAGCCGGCGCCGGTGAGCGCGAAGACCCAGGGGAGACAGCCGGCGAAGGTGTAGAGAGAGAAACGCCCGAGCGGCATCCTTGCGATCCCCGCCGGCAGGGAGATAAAAGTGCGCACGACCGGGAGCAGCCGCGACACGAACACCGCAGCCTCGCCGTGGCGGGCGAACCATGCGTCGGCGCGGTCGATGTCGTGGGGCCGGATGAGCAGGTAGCGGCCGTAGCGCCCGACGAGCGCCCGCCCGCCGCTTCGCCCGGCCGCGTAGGCCGCCCACGAGCCGGCGAGGTTTGCCACGCATCCGACGAGGGCGACGGCCGCGAAGTCGAGCCTGCCGCGCGAAACCAGGTACCCGGCGAATAGCATCGTGACCTCGGAAGGGATGGGCACGCAGGCGCTCTCGAGCGCCATCAGGACGAACACGGCGAGGTAGCCGTGCTCGGCGAACCCGGTTATGAAGCGTTCCACCGAAGCGGCATCCTACCGGCAGGTCCTCCGGGGGCCGTTCTTGGGGGGTTCCGACCGTTGGGTAGGGCGAAGCACGTGATACATGAGAAAGCGCCCTATTCTGCCGCCTCCCGCTTGACACCGCTTGCCAACACACGCTACAAGCCCGGCCCGAACCCGCACCCCGCCGGGGCTCCGGCGCCCGTCTTCCCCCTCAAGACCCGGACGGGCCCGGTCCGAGAGGAACCGGATATGGCGAACGCGAAGAACCTGGTGGTCGTCGAGTCGCCTGCGAAGGCGAAGACGATCGGTAAGTACCTCGGCCCCGACTACGTCGTGCGGGCCTCGATGGGCCATGTCCGCGACCTGCCGAAATCCACGAAGGGCGGGCTCGGCGTCGAGGTGAACGGCGGGGTCTCGCTCACCTATGCCGTCATCGCGCGAGCGAAGAAGTTCCTCTCGGAGCTGAAGCGCGACGCGTCCGGCGCTCCCGCGGTGTTCCTTGCCACCGACCCCGACCGCGAGGGGGAAGCCATCGCCTGGCACATCGCCGAGGCGGCGAAGATCCCTCCGGCCCGCGCACGCCGCGTGAGCTTCACCGAGATCACGGCCTCCGCGGTCCGCGAGGCCTTCGCGCACCCCCGCGAGATCGACGAGCGTCTCGTGAACGCCCAGCAAGCCCGGCGCGCGGTGGACCGGATCGTCGGCTACCGGCTCTCCCCGGTGCTCTGGCGAAAGGTCCGGACCGGGCTCTCGGCGGGGCGCGTCCAGTCGGCGGCGCTCCGGCTGGTGGTGGATCGCGAGCGCGAGATACAGGCCTTCGTGCCGCGCGAGCACTGGACCGTCGAGGCCGGTCTCGAGACCGAGCGCGGCGAGGGCGTCGCCGCTCGCTACCCGTTCCTCGAGCGCGAGAAGTTCGCGCTCCCCGACGCGGACTCCGCCGCGGCGGTGGTTTCGGCCGTGGAGGGCGCCGAGTGGCGGGTCGCCCAGGTCAAGCGGGCCGAGAAGCGCCGCAACCCCGCCGCCCCCTTCATCACCTCCACCCTGCAGCAAGAGGCCGCGCGCAAGCTCGGGTTCGGCGCGAAGAAGACCATGATGATCGCCCAGCAGCTCTACGAGGGGATCGAGATGGGCGAGGAGGGGTCGGTCGGCCTCATCACCTACATGCGCACCGACTCGACGCACGTCGCCGAGCAGGCGCTCCACGAGCTTGCCGACGTCGTCCGCGCGCGGTTCGGCTCCGAGTACGCCCTCGACAAGCCGCGCCGCTACAAGACCAAGGCGACCCGCGCGCAGGAGGCGCACGAGGCCATCCGCCCGACCGAGGCGAACCGCGACCCCGAATCGGTGGCGCGGGTCCTCAGCCGGGATCAGCTCCGGCTCTACACGCTGGTGTGGCAGCGCTCGGTCGCCTCGCAGATGCAGCAGGCCGTGTTCGATGCCGTGACGGTGGACGTCGCCGCGGGGCCGCACACGTTCCGCGCGAGCGGCCAGACGGTGCGCTTCGACGGCTTCATGCGCGTCTACACCGAGGGCCGGGACGAGCCCGCCGAGGACGAGGAGGCCGGCGCGCTCCCGCCTCTCGAGGAGGGCCAGGTCCTCCGGCTCGCGTCGCTCGCCCCGGTGCAGCACTTCACGGAGCCGCCGCCTCGCTACTCCGAGGCGAGCCTGGTCAAGGCGCTCGAGGAGTTCGGGATCGGCCGCCCGTCGACCTACGCCCAGATCATGTCCACCCTGAACGACCGGAAGTACGTGACGAGCGAGCGCAAGCGCCTCGTCCCGACCGAGCTCGGGATCGTCGTCTGTGACTTTCTCGCCGACGTCTACCCGAAGGTCGTCGACCTCGAGTTCACCGCCGAGATGGAGGGGGAGCTCGACAAGATCGCCGAGGGCGACCTCGGCTGGGAGCACATCGTGCGCGTCTTCTGGACCGACCTCGAAGGGATCAAGATCGAGAAGACCGAGCGCCCGACCGAGGCGACCGAGATCCCGTGTCCGGAGTGCGGAGCCGAGACCGGCGCGAAGATGCAGAAGCGCTGGGGCCGCTACGGCTGGTTCCTTTCGTGCGAGCGGTTCCCGGACTGCAAGGCGCGCATGTCCCTGGAAGAAGGCGACGGCGAGAAGCGCCCGGAGCCGCAGGTGACCGAGATCCCCTGCCCGAAGTGCGGGAAGCCGCTGCTGCGGCGCACCGGCCGGTTCGGGCCCTTCCTCGGTTGCTCCGACTACCCGAAGTGCAAGGGCGTGCGCAGCCTCGACGAGGTGGAGGGGCCCGAGATCCGCTGCCCGACCTGCGGGCAGGGACGCGTCGTGCGGAAGCGCTCGAAGAAGCGGCGCGCGTTCTGGGGCTGCAACCGCTACCCCGACTGCGACTACGCGATGTGGGAGCCGCCGCTGCCCGTCCCGTGCCCGTCCTGCTCGGGGCCGCTCGTCGCCGCCGGCCCCGGCGGGGCGAAGTGCGCGGGGTGCTCCGCGGAGTTCGCGCGCGCGGACCTCCCCACGGCGGGGGGAGAGAGCCCATCGTGATACGGTGGTCGGGACTCGTGGCCGGGAGGGGTTTCAATAGCGAGCGGCGTCGAACAACGATTCCTGACCTCGAGCGAGAAGCCATTCTCGCTCCTCGGTCCGCTTTCCCAGCGCTACTTCCGCCGGATGTGGGCGGTCACGACGGTCTCGAGCCTCGGGGACTGGCTCGGCGTGTTCGCGCTCACCCTGTTCGTGCAGAGGCTCTCCGGCCGGCCGGAGTTCGCCGTCGGCGGCGTCCTGCTCTTCCGCGTGCTCCCCGGGCTCTTCTTCGGACCGTTCGCCGGAGTGCTCGCCGACCGGTTCGACCGGCGGCGCCTGATGGTGTCGGCCGATCTCTGCCGCGCGGCGCTGATCGCTTCGATCCCGTGGATCCATAACCTCTGGGCGCTCTTCGCGGTATCGGCCGTCATGGAGGTGCTCAGCCTGCTCTGGGCGCCGGCGAAGGACGCCACGCTTCCGAACCTGGTAGGGCGGGACCAGCTCATGACGGCGAATCAGCTCTCGCTCATCACGACCTACGGCACCTTCCCGATCTCCGGGGCGCTCGTCGCCGGGCTCGCCGCCCCCGCGGCGCTCCTCGGGCGGATCGACGCGTTCAGCGTGCTGCGCGAGCAACCGGTGTCGCTCGCGTTCTTCGTGGACGCCGCCACCTTCCTGTTCTCGGCGGCGATGGTCGCGACCTTCCCCATTCGCCTGACGAAGACCCCGCGCGCGCCGGTGCCCTTCAACGCCGTGCAGGGGCTTCGCGACCTCGCCGAGGGGCTCCACTTCGTGCGGGGGCATCCCGTGGTGCGAGGGCTGGTCGTCGGCGCCTGGACGGCGTTCACCGGCGGCGGCGCGGTGATCTCGCTCGGGCCGATCTTCGCGCGCCGGGTCTCCGGGGGTGGTCCGGCGACCG
Source organism: Acidobacteriota bacterium (assembly GCA_016208485.1). Classification (GTDB taxonomy): domain Bacteria; phylum Actinomycetota; class AC-67; order AC-67; family AC-67; genus JACQXY01. The sequence continues at coordinate 41,695 of JACQXY010000073.1, forward strand.
CCCAGGCGGCGTGGGGCGGGCTCATCGTCGCCGTCGGCTTCGGCCTCGTCGCCGGGATGGTGACGGCCGGGCTCGTGGCGCGCCGGCTGCCGCGCGAGCGGATCTTCCCGGCCGGGCTCATGCTCTCCGGAGCGGCGGTCGTCGGCACCGCGAGCATGACCTCCATGCCCCCGGCGACCGCGTTCACGATCCTCGTCGGCCTCGGGGCGGGGCTCGCCTGGGTGACCATCTACACGCTGCTCCAGGAGCGGACCGACGAGCGTCTGCGCGGCCGCACGTTCGCGACGCTCTACACCGGGATCCAGCTATCGCTCTTCCTCTCGCTCGCCGGCTGGCCTCTCATCGCGGGGGCGATCGGGGACCACTCCGCGCGCGCGGGCTCCTGGCGGATCGATCTCTCCGGGGTCCGGATCGCGCTCTGGGGGGGAGGAATCCTGCTCGTGGCCGCCGGGATTGTCACCGGGCGCGGCGCGCAGGTGCGCCTGCGCGGGCGCGCCGCGCGCCTGCGCGGACTGCAGCTCAGGCCGTCCCTCGGCGGGGGTGCGCGCCGCGGACTCTTCGTGGTGTTCGAGGGAGTGGAGGGCGCCGGCAAGAGCACCCAGGTGAAGATGCTCCACGACGCGCTCAGCGCGTGCGGGCGCGACGTGGTCGTCACGCGCGAGCCGGGCGGGGTGCCGATCTCCGAGCGCGTTCGCGGCGTGCTGCTCGACCCCGCCGCGAGGGAGATGGATCCGAAGACCGAGGCGCTGCTGTACGCGGCGAGCCGGGCGCAGCACGTGGCCGAGCTGATCCGCCCCGCGCTCGAGCGCGGGGCCGTCGTGATCTGCGATCGCTACATCGACTCCTCGCTCGCCTACCAGGGACACGCTCGGGCGCTCGGCGAGGACGACGTGCTGCGCCTGAACGTCTGGGCCACCGACGAGCTTCTTCCCGACATCGCGCTCCTGCTCCACCTGGATCCGGCCGCCGGGCTCGCCCGCACGAAGGGCGACCCCGACCGGATCGAGCAGGAAGACCTCGCCTTCCACAAGAAGGTGGGCGAGGCGTTCCTGTCGCTCGCCCGCTCCTACCCGAGCCGGTTCGCCGTCCTCGACGCCTCGCAGCCCCCGGAGATGGTCCACGCGCAGGCGATGGCCGCGATCCTGCCCTTCGACCGAGGCTAGCCGTGGAGCCGCTCATGTGGGACCGGCTGGTCGGCCAGGAGGCGGTCGTGCGCGCGCTCAGAGCGGCCGCGGAGCAAGACGCGCTCGGCCACGCGTACCTCTTCGCCGGCCCTCAAGGGGTCGGACGGATGCCGGCGGCATTCGCGCTCGCGGCCTCGGCGAACTGCCCCGAGCGCGGCTGCGGAGCGTGCCCGGTCTGCCGGAAGGTGCTCCGGCGCGCCCACCCCGACGTGCACCTGGTCGCCCCGGAAGGGGCGCAGATCCTCGTCGGGCAGGTCAGGGCGGTGCGCGAGGAGGCCTTTCGCTCCCCGATCGAGGGTCGCACGAAGGTGTTCGTGGTCGAGGACGCCGAGCGCATGAACGCCGCCGCGGCGAACGCCCTCCTGAAGGTCCTCGAGGAGCCACCCGCCGGCGTGCTCTTCGTTCTCATCACCGAGGCGCCCGAGGATCTGCCCCCGACCGTCGCGTCGCGCTGCCGCCGTCTCGACTTCGCGCCGCTCGGTTCCGCCCAGGTTCGGGAGGTCCTGGCCGGCCACCACGGCATCGATCCCGACCTCGCCGAGTGGGCCGGGCGGGTCGCCGGGAACCTCGCGCGCGCCCTTCGTCTCGCCCGTGACCCCGACGCGCCGGCGCTGCGGGAGGCGCACTTGGAGCTGCCGGGGCGGCTGGCGCGCGCGGGACCGGCGGAGGCGATCCGGGCGGCCGGCGAGGTGAAGGCGGAGTCGGTCGCGGCGGTCGCCAAGCTCCGGGCCACCCAGGAGGCCGGCGCGAAGGAGCACGCCGAGGTGTTCGGGGACGGGCGCGGCACCGCCGCGGCACGCAAGCGCCTGGAGGATCGGCACCGCCGCGAGGCGAAGCGCCGGGAGATGGACGTCTACGAGGAGGTTCTCTCCGATCTGGCCTCCTTCTACCGGGATCTCCTGCTCGCGGCGTCGGGCGCTCCGGACGCGCTCGTGAACCGGGAGGTGGGCGACCGGATCGTTCGGGCCGCCCCGCGCGTCGAACGGCGGTGGCTGCTCCACGCGCTCGACCGCATCGAGTGGGCGCGCCGGGCGATCTCGCGAAACGCCTCGCCGGCACTCGTGCTGGAGGCGCTGTTCATGGAGCTGGGTGCGCCCCGGCCGGTTCCGGTGGGCGCATGAGTTCCGGGCGGCCGGGAAAGCCGGTTCCTCGATCGTGAAGGATCCGGGCCTCTCCGCGGCGAATCCTCGGTCATGACCGGTGGCCCGATCCACCTCGAGATCGAGGACGTCGTGCGGGCGCTCGACTCCGTCCCGCTGTTCTCCCGGTGCGACGAGACCGAGCTGCGGGACGTCGCCCGCCGCGGGCACGTCCTCGGATTCGCCGACGGGGCGGTGATCGTGCCGGAGGGCGAGGAGGGGCTCGGCTTCTACGTGATCCTCTCTGGGCGCGCTCGAGTCGAGCGAGGCGGGGAGGTCGTCGAGCGGCTCGGAGCGAACGACTTCTTCGGCGAGATCTCGCTGCTCGAGGGGGCCCCGCGAATCGCGACCGTGCTTTCCGACGGGGGTGTGGTGGTGCTCGGGATCCTCCGGTCTCACTTCCGCCCGCTGCTCGCCCGGAACCCGAGGCTCGCCCTGCGGGTCCTGGACGAGCAGGCCCGGCGCCGGGACTCGAGCGCCTAGGCGGGTGGCCGCGCCCCGGCGCTCGCGGGCGCTAGAATGCGCGAGTTCCGCCGGGGTAGCTCAGAGGCAGAGCAGCCGCCTCGTAAGCGGCAGGTCGGGGGTTCGATTCCCCCCTCCGGCTCCAGTGCCCGGCGCTTTGGCCTCTGGCGCCTCCGGGCGTGGCGGGGGCGAGGACGTCCGCGGCGAAAGGAAAACGGGGACGCATTCGCGCCCCCGTGCGCCGGCTGCTTGCGCCTCTCAGCCGGCTCGCTGGAGCGCCTCCTCGAGGGCCCGCTGGGCGAGTCCCCGCCGGAACATCTCGACGCGCTCCTTCTCCGTCACGCCTCCCCACACCCCGTAGCGCTCGCGGTTCTGCAGCGAGAACACCAGGCACGGGTTCCGGACCGCGCAACGGTTGCACAGTTCCTTGGCTCGCCAGGCATCGTCATCCGAGACGGGGAAGAAGACCTCCGGCTCGACGCCCCGGCAGACGCCTTCGCCCTGCCAGCGAAATCGGTCGTCGTCCACAAGATCCTCCTGCGCCGGGGGGGTCTCATCCGTTGTCGGCCGCTGTCCCCGGTGCTTACTAAAGTTTATCAGATGTCATGCAGGAGTTAAACCCCCCGCGGGGGATTCTCTTGCGCCGAAGAGCCCAGTTTTCCGGTAGGAACGGTCCCATAACTCGACAACCGCATGGGTCGCCGGGGTTTCCGACCCCCTGTGCTAGCATTCTCGCCCGATGCGGATGAGTTCGTTCGTTCGTGCCCTCGCCGGCGTCTTGCTCGCGGCGCTTCTCGGGGCCGGCCCCGCGCTCGCCGCGGCGTCGCCGGAGCCGGCGAAGGGCGGTCATCCCTGGTACTTCTGGCTCGGGGTGGTGGCCTTGGTTCTCGCGGGTCTCCAGGCGCTGCAGATCTGCGTCTCCTGGGTGATCCAATCGAGGGGCTTCGACCGGCCCCCGCCTCGTCCCGGCGGCACGTCCGGCGCGGGCGGGTAGACGCCGCCCGCCGCCGCTGCCGAGGATCCTTCCATGGCGAGTCCCCGCCCCAACCCGATCGATTGGGGCATCGCCCAGCGCGTCGCCGTCGCAGGAGCCGGAGCCGGCCCTCCGGTGTCCACCGCGCAGCGCGGTCGTCTTCGCCGCGATCTCGTGGAGCTGACGGCGTCGTCTCACGCGATGGTGCGCGAGTTCAGCGGGCTGGAGTCCTCCGTCCAGCCGGGCGCGCCGGCGCTGCTCGATCGCGCAGGCTGGATCCGCGCGAACGTCCGGGGCCTGCGGGCGCTGCTCGCGCCCCTCGACGAGAGGCTCGCCGGAGTGGGAGGGGTTGGTCGCCGCGCGGCCGGCGCCGCGCTCGGCCTGCAGCTCGGCCTGATCCTCGGGTACGTCTCTCGGAAGGTGCTCGGCCAGTACGACCTCTTCCTCGCGCCGGAGGCCGGCGGGGCCGTCTACTTCGTCGGCCCGAACATCATCGAGACCGAGCGCCGGGCCGGGCTCGCGCCCCGCGACTTCCGCTTGTGGATCGCGCTTCACGAGGTGACTCACCGCACCCAGTTCGGGGCGGTGCCCTGGCTGCGCGAGTATGTGATGTCGCAGGTCGGTCGCTACCTGTCGAGCGTCGATCTCGACGTCAGGCGGCTTCGCGCGATTGCCGAGCAGGCTCGCGACCTCCTTCGCGCGGGACCGAGGGCCTGGGGGGGATCGAGCATCGCCAGGCTGCTCCTCACCGGCGAGCAGCGGGACGCGCTCGGGCGCTTGCAGGCGCTCATGTGCGTGGTCGAGGGCCACGGGAACTTCGTGATGGACGGGGTCGGGGCCGAGCGGATCCGGTCCTACTCGCGGATGAAGCGCGCCCTTGCGGCGCGGCGCGCGCAGGGAGGCGGATCGCTGCTCGAGAAGGCCATCGGCATCGAGCTGAAGTACGAGCAGTACGCTTTGGGCGAGCGCTTCATGGCCGGCGTGGCCGGCCGCGCGGGGATCGCGGGGGTGAACCGGGTATGGGAACGGGAGGAGAACCTCCCGACCATGGGCGAGATCCGGGACCCCGCGGCGTGGATCGAGCGAGTGCGCGCGCCGGCCGGGTGAAGCCGCAGCCCCGGGCGGCGCGCGAGCCCTCGGCGGCGCGCGAGCCCCGGGCGGCGCGCGATCTGGTCGCCCGGGTCGCTCGCACGCTCGAGCGCCGCGGGATGCTCGCGGGAGGGGAGACCGTCCTCGTCGCGGTGTCCGGCGGCCCCGACTCGCTCTGCCTTCTCAACTGCCTCGCCCGGCTCGCGCGGCCGCTCCGGCTCCGCCTTCACGTCGCTCACTTCGATCACCGCCTCCGGGACGGCTCGGAGAAGGACGCGGCGTTCGTCGCGAGGCAGGCGCGCCGGCTCGGGCTGCCGTTTGCGGCCGGGGCGGCCGACAGCGTGGATCGTCCTCCGGGAACCTCTCCCGAGGAGGCCGCCCGCGAGCGGCGGCTCGCCTTCCTGGAGCACGCCGCCGACTCGGTCGGGGCCGCGCGCATCGCGACCGGCCACACCCTCGACGACCAGGCGGAGACCGTGCTCATGCGCCTCGTTTCCGGCACCGGGCGGCGAGGGCTCGGGGGCATCCCGCCGGTGCGCGGGCGCTACATCCGGCCGCTCATAGACGTCTCCCGCGCAGAGGCCGCCGCATTCTGCCGCTCGCTTCGCCTGGCGCCGAGGATCGATCCGACGAACGCGGATCTCGCGTTCCGCCGCAACGCGGTCCGGGCCGAGATCCTGCCGATCCTCGCGAAGCGATTCAACCCCCGGATCGCCGAGACGCTCGCGCGCTCGGCCGACGTCTGGCGCGACGAGGATGCGTTCCTCGACGAGCGCGCGCGGGAGGCGATCGCGTTCGAGCGCGCGGGAGACGAGGTCCGGATCGAGGTCGAGCGGCTGCGGGCGCTACCGGCGGCGCTCCGGCGGCGCGCGGTGCGCGCCGGGGCGCCGGACCTCGGGGCGGACGGGACCGAGCGGCTCCTCGAGATGGCCCTTTCCGGCGAGACCGGCCCCTCCATCCATCTCCCCTTGGGGCTCCGGGCGCGGGTCGAGTATGGTTGGCTGGTCCTTGGTCGCGAGCCGGACCGGCCGGCCGCGGCGCGCCCGGTGCGCCTCGAGGTGCCGGGGCAGACGGACATCGCCTGGTGGGGCGGCCGGATCGCGGTGTGGGCGCGAACGGAGCGCCCCGACCGGTGGCCGGACGGCCGGCGCGCGTGCGTCGTCGACGCGGCGCGCGTGGCGCTTCCACTGTGGGCGCGGCGGATGCGTCCCGGGGACCGGTTCCGGCCGTTCGGGCTCGGGCGCTCGAAGAAGCTCGGCGACTTCTTCACCGACGAGAAGGTGCCGCGCGCCGAGCGCGCGCGCGTTCCGCTGGTGGTCGCCGGCGACGGCAAGGTGGTGTGGGTCGTCGGGCACCGGGTCGACGACCGCTTTCGGGTCACCGAGGAGACGGCGCGCATGTTGTGGATCGAGGCGCACCGGCCGGACGGGTCGCGGGGACCGGAGGGGGAGCGAGCGTGACGAACGAGGACATCGAGCGGGTCGTCCTCACCGAGGATGAGATCCAGTCCAAGGTCGCCGAGCTCGGCAAGCGCATCTCGGAGGACTACGGGGACCGCGAGCCGCTCCTCGTCGGGGTTCTCAAGGGCGCGTTCGTCCTGATGGCCGACCTCTCCCGCCGGATCACCGTGCCGGTCGAGTTCGACTTCATGGCGGTGGCGAGCTACGGCTCATCCACCAGGACGAGCGGGGTCGTCCGGATCATCAAGGACCTCGACCTGGAGATCACCGACCGCCACGTGGTGATCGTCGAGGACATCGTCGATTCCGGGCTTACGCTCTCCTACCTGATGAAGAACCTGCGGGGCCGCCGCCCCCTGTCGCTCGAGGTTTGCGCGCTCATGACCAAGCCGGAGGCCCTGCGGGTGCCGATCGACGTCCGCTATCACGGGTTCGCGATCCCGCCGGCGTTCGTGGTCGGCTACGGGCTGGACTGGCAGCAGCGCTACCGGAATCTCCCGTACGTCGGTACACTCAAACCCCACCTGTACGAGGGCGACGGAGACTAGGGAACCGCACGGCGGCTCCCGGTTTGGACAGGAGGCACGCGGTGGCGAGGACGTTCCGAGCGACGCTCACGGTGTCCGAGCAAGGCAAGGCGGCGCACGGCCGGATCGCGCTGGCGACCGATGTGGTCGAGGAGCTGGGCTTGATGCCGGGGGAGAGCATTCGCGCGAGCCTGCGGGGGACGGAGTTCACCGGCAAGGTCGCCGGCTCGCTCAAGGCCCCCGGACTGGTGGTCCCGATCGAGATCGTGCGCAACCTCGGCCTGCGCGAGGGCCAGGGCGTCCGGATCACCATCGTCGGGCGCGCCTGAGCGCGCCTGCCAGGCCGCCGCGCGCGCCGGGTAGATCAACCTCGGTCGGGCCGGCAGGAGTGAACCGTTCGCGCGCGACATCCGGTGGTACGATGGAATTCCTTCGGCCCGGGCTTATTCCTCGCGTCTTCGTGCCGAAAAGGGAAGGTCGAGGGGAAAGGTCTGGATGCCACCGCTGATCAATCGTCCCGGACCCAACGACCCCCGGAGGGGCACTCCGTTGGGGAAGCTGCTGCATGGTCCGGCGCTGTACCTGATCCTGATCCTGCTCGCGCTCGGGATCCTGCTCAATTACTTCGGTCCCACGACCAAGGTCAAGCAGCTTTCCCTGAGCGAGTTCCAGTCGCACGTGCAGGCCGGGCGCATCAAGAGCGCTGAGATCTTCGACAAGGACCAACGGGTCGAAGGTGATCTCGCCGGGGGGGCGCGCTACTCGGTGAACTACCCGACCGACTACGGCGACGACCTCACGAACCTGCTCGAGGAGTACCGCGTCGACACAAAGGTCAACCCGCAACGGACGAACCCGCTGGTCGGATTCCTCAGTCAGTTCCTGCCGCTCATCCTTATCTTCCTGCTCTTCATGTGGCTCGTGAACAGCATGCAGGGGGGCGGGAACCGCGTGATGAGCTTCGGCAAGGCGAAGGCGCGGCTGGTGACCAAGGACATGCCGAAGATCACGTTCAAGGACGTGGCCGGCGTCGACGAGGCGGTCGAGGAGCTGGTCGAGATCAAGGAGTTCCTCGAGAACCCGTCCAAGTTCCAGACGATGGGCGCCAAGATCCCGAAGGGAGTCCTGCTCTACGGGCCCCCTGGCGCGGGGAAGACGCTTCTCGCGCGCGCGGTGGCCGGCGAGGCCGGCGTGCCCTTCTTCTCGATCTCCGGCTCGGACTTCGTCGAGATGTTCGTCGGCGTCGGCGCGGCGCGCGTCCGGGACCTCTTCGAGCAAGCGAAGACGAGCGCGCCGGCGATCGTGTTCGTGGACGAGATCGACGCGGTCGGCCGCCAGCGCGGGGCGGGCCTCGGCGGTGGCCACGACGAGCGCGAGCAGACTCTGAACCAGCTCCTGGTCGAGATGGACGGCTTCGACGTCAAGAGCGGTGTGATCATGATCGCCGCGACGAACCGCCCCGACATCCTCGACCCGGCGCTTCTGCGTCCCGGCCGCTTCGACCGGCAGATCGTGGTGGACCGGCCCGACCTGAAGGGGCGCGTCGAGATCCTGAAGGTGCACGCGCGCGAGAAGCCCATCGGCTCCGGCGCCGACCTCGAGGTGCTCGCGCGGCGCACGCCCGGGTTCACCGGCGCCGACCTCGCGAACGTGCTGAACGAGGCGGCGCTCCTCACCGCCCGGCGCGGCAAGCCGGAGATCACGATGGCCGAGCTGGAGGAGGCCATCGACCGGGTCGTGGCCGGACCGGAGCGCAAGAGCCGCGTGATCAGCGAAAAGGAGAAGCGGATCATCGCCTACCACGAGTCCGGCCACGCGCTCGTCGGCCACGCGCTGCCGAACGCCGACCCGGTGCACAAGGTCTCCATCATCCCGAGGGGCATGGCGCTCGGCTACACGCTCTCGCTCCCGACCGAGGACCGGTTCCTCGTCACGCGGAGCGAGCTGATCGACGAGCTGGCGCAGCTCCTCGGCGGGCGAACGGCCGAGGAGCTGGTCTTCGAGGATCCGACGACCGGCGCGCAGAACGACATCACGCGCGCGACGAAGATCGCTCGCCAGATGGTCACCGAGTACGGCATGAGCGAGAGGCTCGGCCCGCTCACGCTCGGCCAGAAGCAGGAGCTGGTCTTCCTCGGGCGCGACCTGTCGAGCACCCCGGACTACTCCGACCACATCGCCTTCGAGATCGACAAGGAGATCCGCCGCCTGATCGACGAAGCCCACGACGAGGCGGTGGAGATCCTGGTCCAGTACCGCCCGGACCTCGATCGGATCGTCGAGCGGCTCCTCGAGAAGGAGACGATCGAGAAGGAGGAGCTCATGGAGCTCCTCGCAAGCGTCGCGAAGCGCGCACCGCGCGGGACCAACGGACAGCGCCCCGGCGCGGGGCTGAGCCCGGCGCGCAAGAGCGTCCGCCGCCAGAAGTGAGCAGTTCGGCCGGCCTCCACCCGGACGCGGGGACGTCGGACCCCCGTTCTCGTTGGAGGGAACCGGTGCGTCTTTCGCGCGCGTCCTAGCTTGCGTGACGCGTGCCGTGGGCCGTGAGGGTGGCGCTCAGGTGATCGATGCGCTCCGCGAGATGCGCTCCCTGAGCATCGATCTTGGCGTCCAGCGCGCCGATGCGGGCCGCGAGGGTCGCGCCCTGGGCATCGATCTTGGCGTCCAGCGCGCCGATGCGGGCCGC
>JACQXY010000010.1:0-76123 GCA_016208485.1 Acidobacteriota bacterium
GTCCCTCAGCTGATCGACGCGATCTACGCGTATGTCGATCACCACAACGCCGACCCCAAACCTTTCGTGTGGACGGCCACGGCGGACGACATCATTGCCAAGGTCAGCAGGTGTAAAGCTACTTTAGCGACACTACACTAGGAGCTGGGGGCGGCCTACCGCCGGTAGACCGTCTACCGCCCCGGTGGGTGTCCTGGGGGGTCCGGGTTGATCCCGGCCGGCCAGCGGGCGACCCGCTCGGTCACGTCCACGAACGTGTACAGGTGGCCCCAGTCGGGGAAGATGTAGGAGCGGTCCTTCCTCAGCGGAAACCCCGCGTTGAAGTAGACGTTGAACACGACTCGGAAGATGTTCACCGGCGTGATCGTCGGGTAGAAGCCCGAGTTCTCGATGCCGGGGAGATAGAGCGCCTCCAGGATGCGGAACTTGACCTGGATCTGGCGCTCGGTCGCGCCGGACCACGTCCAGCCCTTCGGCTTCCGCCCGTCGATCTGGATGGGGTTCGGCCCCTCGTCGGACTGCAGGATGATCACCGGGCGGTCCCGCTCCGGACCGGCCATCAGGACCCTGAGCATCTCGTGCACCCGCCGGTTCGTCCACACGAGCTGGTCCACGTACGCCTGCCGCCGGTCCTTGGCGCGCTCGGCGGCAGCGTCCTGAAAGGAGCCGTCGCGGTCGAACACGTAGGGGTCGTGCGGCAGCGTGAGGTGGGCGAACACGAACGCCGGCCCCCGGAAGTCCTTGCGCGTCTCCTCGATCGCGCGGAACTGGAAGTGCACCCGGTTCCACTGCGACTCCCGCACGTCGAGGACCCGGTCCGCGCCGAACCGCTTCGCGAGCGGCCAGGCTGCGGTCGTCTGAAGCAACACGCGCGAGAACTCCGAGAGCGGGTCGTAGACGTAGTTGCGGTCGGCGAGGGCGTTCTTGCGCGTCCCCTCCCACCAGCTCCCGATGTTCGCGTACTCGTAGCCGCGCTCCTTGAGGTAGCGGACCACGGCGGTGCGCTCGAACAGCCGGCGCGCGGCCTTCCAGTTCGAGACCGCCCCGCCGACTCGCCGGGTGAGCGGCTCGTCGAGGTAGTCCATGTTGAGCGACGAGGCGAGCGAGAGGGTGGTGTTCGGGTAATTCGGCCGGGCGGCGGCCGGCACGGAGAAGCCCAGGGCCCGCAGGGAGCGGAGGAACTCGCTGTTGTCGAACCCGAAGACGCGGCGGAGCGCGTCGTTGCCGGCGTAGCGGTCGAGGATGATGTAGTAGATGTCCGGCTGGCGCGCGATGTTTCCGGCAAGGCCCGCCGGGGAGTGCGTGGGGATCGGCGCGTCCGCCGCCGATGCGGGGGAGCGCGCCAACCCGTGCGACGTCATAGACACCACGGTCGTGAGCACCAGCACGAACGCGGCGGCGTTCATCCCCTTCGTGATGCGAGGGAGCGCGCCGCGCGCGCGAAGCGCCAGCGCGGCGAGTCCGGCCCCCAGGATCGCCCAGAGCGGCAGGAGGACCAGGTGCCGCCCGACGAGGACGCCCCCGAGGCGCCGGTCGCGCAGCGGCTCGAAGACCCGCCCGTAGGAGAAGAACAGCGTCACCGCGATCGAGACGACGAGCGCCGCGCGCCGAAGGTCGCGCAGGATCGACCAGGCCGCGAGGAGCAGCACGGCGGCGGCGACGACCGAGGCCGCGAGCGGCACGCGCACCTGCTCGAAGGTCACCTCGCCGAGGTTGGCGGCGAAGAGCGAGAGCACCGGGAATGCGGCGAGGAGCAAGGGGTGGACGGCCCCCCAGGGGCGCGCGCCGAGCCTCCCGGCTGCGCGTCCGGGCTCCGGCGGTGTTTCCCTTGGATCGGTCATCTCATGAGGTAGAGGATACGCTCGGATCCCGCGATCGGCTCCGTCCGCTCGATCCGGAACACCTCGGAGAACGCGGCCTCGAAGCCGTCGCGCGCGTACCGGGGGAAGACGTCCTCGCGCGTCGCGAGCATCCGGCGCACCTGCGGGTCTCCCTTCGGCACGCACTCGATCACGAGACTGCGAGCGAGCGCGCGCAGGTGCCGGGCGATGCGCACGAGCGGCACGTTGTTCCCGATCGCCAGATGGTGCACCAGCGCGAGCGCGAGCGCGAGATCGGCCGGACCGCGGTCGGCGAGCGACGCGCGCTCGCCGTTCTCCCACCCGATCCGAGGGCTCGGGTTGGCGAGATCCTGCACGAGGGGGAGGAGGTTCCGCTCGCCCTTCTCGCGCACGGCGCGCCACGAGGCCTCGACGCAACCGGGGTCCATCTCCAGGGACACGGTTCGCACGCCGCGCTGCGAGCCGAGGCGGCTGTAGAGGCCTGTGTTGGCGCCGAGGTCCCACATGGTCCGCGGGGCGACCTCCTCGATCATCGTCGAGACGAGCGCTTTCTTGTGCTCGAGCGCCTCGGGTGTGTAGCTCTCCTCATCCGAGTAGTAGGACGTCCACACGGTCCGATCGGGCTCCCAGGTGAGCTTGGTCGTCGCGCGCGCGAGCCCGGCGACGATCGCGCGGAGGGCGTTCGCGGACACCCCGCGCCGCTGCCGGTCCCCCAGCTCCCGGTCCTGGTACCTCCGCTGGCTCTTCGCGTGCGCGTGGATGTGAAGCAGCAGGGAGGTGCGCTTCGTCTTGCGCGGCAGAAGCGCGGCGGCGAGGTCGACCGGCACGCCGTCGATGTGGACTCGCAAGAGCTGCCCGAGCCGGACGTCCCGGTATGCCATGAGCGCGAGCGGCGCGAGGAAGTGCTGGCAGTACTGGCGGTAGGCGACCCACGGCCGCCCTTCCGGGAGGCGCTCGAACGAGAGCGTGTCGATTGACAGCGGGCGACCGTCCACGAACTGGATGTTGTAGGCGGAGGCGTCGCGCATCGACATGCCGTGCTCCATGGCGCGCTGCTGGATGCGCAGGGTTGCGAGCGCCGCGTCCTTGAGCTGCGAGAAGCACCACTCGTACGGGTAGGAGACGAAGGGGATCTCCCGCGGCCGGAGGATCTTGTAGGCGCCCGGCGCGGCCGGCGGCTCGGCGCTCTCCTCGTGCGGGACGAGCAGGCCGTCGGAGACGAGCGACTCGTAGAGCCCCGAGGCCATGAAGAGATCGTAGTGCTCGCGGAAGGACTCGTTCACCTGGCGGTGGAGGACGCCGTCCCGCCGGAAGACGAACCCGCTCGGGTCTCGGAAAGACCCCCCGACGACCTCGGTCACCGCGCTACGCCGAGGGAGGCGCGCCTTCCGGGGCCCGCTCCTCGGACTTCCTGCGGCCGCCCCGAAGGAAGGCGAAGATGCGCCGCCAGAAGGCGCCGACCGTGAGCAGCAACCCGCCGATCAGGCCCGCCACCACCTGGATCATGTAGCTCCCGGTGCCCGGATCCACGTAGGCGTGGGCCGGTCTGACCGTGGCGATGGTCCAGCCGAGGGTCAGGGCAAGAACGAGGGTCGCGGTCGAGCATCGGATGAGCTGTCTCATATCTGCCGCATCGTAGCACCCGAACGGCTGAGGGGGAGAGCGCGCGGACCGGGCGCCCCGCGCCGGCCGGCGCGCACCCCAGCCTCTCGCGAAACCGACGCGTTTGGTCGGGAAGCGGGTTCCGATCGAGTATGTGGGGGTCCGGACGGACCGCCGCGCGCGCTGTCGGCACCGTGTCCGTCGAAGAGGCCCTGGGGCCGATGCCGCGCAGCGGCACCCCCCGGGCCGAGAGGGGGTCCGACATGAAGATCACCGTCATCGGGGCCGGGAAGTACGGCTCGACGACCGTTCAGCGTCTCGCCGAGATGGGGATCGCGAGCGAGGTCGTCATGACCGACATCATCGAGGGTCTGCCGCAAGGGCTCGCGCTCGACATGATGCAGAGCCGCTCGATCGAGGGGTTCGAGACCCGGATCGTCGGCACCAACACATACGAGGACACCGCCGGCACCGACGTCTGCATCGTGACGGCCGGCCTGCCTCGCAAGCCAGGCATGAGCCGGATGGACCTGCTCGACGTCAACTCCAAGATCATCCGCGATGTGGCCGAGCGCTTCTGCCCCGGCTCTCCCGGCGCGGTCGTGATCGTGGTCACCAACCCGCTCGACGAGATGACGCACCTCTTCCGCGAGGTGTCGGGCTTTCGGCACGACAGGGTGATCGGCCAGGCGGGCATGCTCGACACCGCGCGCTTCAAGCACTTCGTCGGCGAGGAGCTGGGCGTGTCCCCGATCGAGGTCGAGGCGATGACCCTCGGCTCTCACGGCGACACCATGGTTCCTGTGCCCTCGCTCGTGCGCGTGTCCGGCAAGCCGCTCACCGAGCTCGCCGACGCCGAGACCATCGAGCGGGTCACCAAGCGAACCCGCGACGGAGGCGCCGAGATCGTCGGACTCCTCAAGACCGGGAGCGCCTACTACGCGCCGTCATCGGCGGCGGCGGCCATGGCGCGCGCCGTCCTCACGGACTCCAAGGAGATGATGCCGGTCTGCGCCTGGCTCACCGGCCAGTACGGCATCGACGGGGTATACCTCGGGGTCCCGGCGAGGCTCGGGCGCGTCGGGGTGGCCGAGGTCGTGGAGCTGCCCCTCGCCGAGTCCGAGCTGGTAGCGCTCCGCGCGGCGGCCGAGGCCGTCCGCTCGAAGTGCGCCGACCTCGGCAAGCTCGGCGGGTAGCGCGCGGTTCGAGGCCCGACCCGGCAGCCGGGCGTTTCTCGCCATTCCCCGCGGGCGCTTGCGCGGCGCGGTTCACTTCCGCCTGGTCCGAGCCGATATCAGGGGGGTATGGGGGATGTGCGGCGCGCGCGCGGCCGCTCGGAGATGGTGGTTCCGGGCGTCCTCCTCGGCGTGCTCCTGTCGCTGGGGATCGCACCGGCCGCGGTGACGACGACGGCTCCGCAGGACCAAAGGAGCGCGACGCCGGCCGGGGAGGCGCGACCCTTCATTCCGGGCGAAGTGGTCGTTCGCTACCGAGCCGGGATCCCTACCGCGGCGCGCGGCGCCGCGCGCCTGGCCGCACGATCGCGCCTCGCCAAGGCTTTCCCGTCCGCCGGCCTGGAGCTGGTGCGGTTCTCCGCGGAATCGAGCGTCGCGGCCGCAGTGGCGGCCCTCGAGCGCCGCCCGGAGGTGCTCTACGCGGAGCCGAACTACCGCTACCGGGCTACGGCCGATGTGCCCGACGACCCCCTGTTCGGGGACCTGTGGGGGCTGAGCAACACGGGCCAGGCTGTCGTGGGCGTGGCCGGGACACCCGGTGCCGACGTCGACGCGCCGGGGGCGTGGGCGCTCACGACCGGGAGCCCGGATGTCGTGGTCGCCGTCGTGGATACCGGCGTGGACGTCGACCATCCCGATCTCGCATCGAACATCTGGACCAACCCAGGGGAGATGGGGGACGGCAAGGAGTCCAACGGCCGCGACGACGACGGAAACGGCTACGCCGACGACTGGCGCGGCTGGGACTGGGTTTCCGGCGACAACGAGCCGCGCGACCTCCACGGCCACGGCACCCACGTCGCCGGGACGATCGCGGCGCGCGGCAACGACTCGAGCGGCGTCGCCGGGGTTACGTGGTCGTCGAAGATCATGCCCCTCCGGGTGCTCGACGAGAGCGGCTCGGGGGCGAACGCCGACATCGCCGCGGCGTTCGCGTATGCGGGTGCCATGGGCGCGCGGGTCGTGAACGCGAGCTTCGCCGGGCCGGATCTTTCGCAGGCGATGGCAGACGCGATCGCCGGGGCGCCGGCATCGTTGTTCGTGGTCGCCGCCGGCAACGAAGGCGCGAACAACGACTCGCCCTCGACTCCGAGCTATCCCTGCGACCACGTGGCACCGAACCTCGTTTGCGTCGCGGCGACCGACCAGCGCGACAGGCTCGCCGGGTTCTCGAACTACGGGACTCGCTCGGTGGACCTCGCCGCGCCCGGGGTGATGATCCTGAGCGCTCAGCCGCCGATCGTCACGGCCTACACGGAGAGCTTCGACGCCGACATCGCCGGAAGGTGGGTCACCGGAGGGACGAACGACACGTGGGATCGCACGACCGAGGCCGGCGGCGGGATGCTCACCGACAGCCCGGGCGGGGAGTATCTGGACGGAACCGATTCCTGGGCCGCGCCGGCCGCAGACCTGGACCTGAGCGGGCTGATCGGCTGCCGCCTGCGGTACGCGCTCTCGCTTGACCTCGACGGGGGCGCCGACAGGCTGCTCGTCGAGGCGTCCTCGGGCGGCGCCGAGTGGTCGGAGATCACGTCGCGGACGGGGGCGGGGACCCAGACGGTGAGCGACGACCTCTCCGCGTTCGACGGGCGGCCGGACGTCCGGTTCCGGTTCCGGCTCGTGTCGGACGGCTCGGGGACGGCCGACGGCGCTCACCTGGACGACGTCGAGGTGCGCTGCCTGAGCACCTCGTACGCGGGCGATGAGTACGCCTACTACAGCGGGACCTCCATGACCGCTCCGCACGTCGCCGGCGTGGCGGCTCTCGTTTGGGCGCGCTTCGGGGCCGCGAGCGTCGCCGAGGTGCGCAACCGGCTCCTCTGCGGCGCCGAACCGCTCGACGGGCTGGCCGGCAAGACGGTCACCGGCGCGCGCCTGAGCGCGCTTCGCGCGCTCGAGGATCCGACCTGCCTCACGCTCGCGGCGCCCGCGACCGTCGTCTACGGACGCGCCGCGACCCTGAGCGGGAAGCTCTCCACCGCCGATGCGGTCGGGCTCGCCGGCAGGGTGCTCACGATCCGGCAGCGACCCTACGGCGCGGCGGCCTTCTCGAGCCTCGGCACGGTTGTGACGGGCTCCGGCGGCACCTGGTCGGTCGCGGTGAAGCCCGCCAAGCGGACCGTGTACCGGGTGACGTTCGCCGGCGCGTCTTCCGTGCTCTCGGGCGCGAGCCCGGCGCGGACCGTGCAGGTGCGTACGACCGTGAGTCTCTCCGTGGCCGATACGACGCTCCGGCTCGGCCGGAGCGTGTCGTTCTCCGGGAGGGTCGGCCCCGCGCACGCGGGGAAGTACGTGCGGCTCGAGCGTTGGACCGGATCGTCGTGGGCGCAGGTGAAGAGCGCGAAGACCGGGTCGTCCGGCGGATTCTCGGGGACCTGGAAGCCTCCGGCGCGCGGGACCTACCGGCTCCGAATCCGGTTCCCCGCGCCCGACGCCGACCACGGGCAGGGGGTGAGCGGCAGGCGCGACGTCCGCGTTTCCTAACGGGCGCGTTGACCGCGGGCTCCCCGGCGGGGACAATTCATGTCACCGGGTTCGAGGGGGATCCGGGTGCCCGTCGAACCGGAAGGGGGAGCCACTCGTGATTCGTGCCCGCTCTCGTGCCGCCGCAGTCCTCGCCGGTCTGCTCGTCGGCGGCATCGCGCTCGGCCCGGTCGGCCCGTCCGCCGCGGCGACCGGATCGCGAGCCTCCCGGGTCCCCGGCGCGCGCTACGTCCCCGGAGAACTGCTCGTTCGCTACCGCCCCGCCGTGGCGGCGTCGCGGCGGGCTGAGGTGCGGGCGAGCCTCGGAACGCGCCTCGATCGCAGGGTTGCGCGCGCGGAACTCGTCCGGCTTGAAGCCGGGCGGAGCGTCGAGCAGGCGGTCGCCGCGTACCGGGACCGACCCGAGGTTCTCTGGGCCGAGCCGAACTACATCTGGCGGGCCGCGGCGACCCCCGACGACCCGAGCTTCCCGCAACTCTGGGGCCTCAGCAACACGGGTCAGACGGTCGACGGGACGGCCGGGACGCCCGACGCCGATATCGATGCGCCGCTTGCCTGGGACGTGACGACCGGAAGCGACACGCTGGTGGTGGCAGTTGCCGATACGGGTGTCGCCTACGACCACCCGGATCTCTCCGGCCGCATCTGGGCGAATCCGGGGGAGACCGGAGGGGGCATGGAGACGAACGGCCTCGACGACGACGCCGACGGGAAGGTCGACGACTCGCGCGGGTGGGATTTCGTCGCCGGAGACAACGACCCGCGGGACCCGAACGGGCACGGCACGCATGTCGCCGGGACGATCGGCGCGCAGGGCAACAACTCCTCCGGGGCGGTCGGGGTGAACTGGAACGTGCGAATCATGCCGGTGCGGGTGCTCGATGCGACGGGTTCGGGGACGAGCGCGAGCATCGCGGACGGATTCGCCTACGCCGCCGCGCGAGGGGCGAAGGTCGTCAACGCGAGCCTGGGCGGCGCGGTCTTCTCCCAGGCGGTGCTGGACGCGATCAACGCGGCTCCGGAGACACTCTTCGTAGTGGCGGCCGGCAACGATGGCACAGACAACGAGGCGACGCCGGGCTACCCGTGCGACTACGAGTCCTCCAACATCGTGTGCGTCGCGGCCACCGACCAGAACGACGGGCTGGCCGGCTTCTCCAACTGGGGGGCGACCTCGGTCGACATCGGCGCGCCGGGGGTCGGCATCTACAGCACCCAACCTTCCTGGACGTCCGTTTTCAGCGACGATTTTTCGGCGCCGCTCGCCGGGCGCTGGAGCACGGGGGGAACGCCGAACACCTGGGAGCGGGTGGCGCTGACGGCCGACGACTTCGCGCTCACCGACAGCCCCGCGGGCGACTACTGGGACGACACCGACACCTGGGCCCAGACGGTGTCCCCGATCGGCCTCGCCGCCCAGACGGGTTGCCGGCTCGACTTCATCGTCCTCGCCGCGACCGAGCAGGACGCCGACTTCCTGAAGGTGGAGACATCCCCGGACGGCAGCGCCTGGAGCCTCCTCGACGAGTTCTCGGGGGATGTCCTGGCCGCTGTGACCGAGGATCTCTCGGTGCTGGAGGGGACCGACTTCTTTCTTCGGTTCCACCTGACGAGCAACGGCAGTGTCGTCGGGGACGGAGCGTATGTCGACGATCTGACGGTGAAGTGCTTGAGCGCCACGTATGCCGGGAGCGAGTTCGCCTACGATGACGGCACGTCCATGGCGACTCCCCACGTCGCCGGGGCGGCCGCGCTCGTGCTGGCCCAGACCCCGACGCTGACGGTGGCCGAGGTCAAGGCCCGCCTGCTCGACTCGGGCGAGGCGCTCGCCTCGCTCGCCGGCAAGACCGTGACCGGAAGGCGGCTGAACCTGTGCCGCGCGGTCGGGACCACTCCGTCGGTCACGCTCTCGGCTTCCCCCTCCACGATCACGGGGGGTTCCTGGACCACGCTCGGCGGGATCGTCAGCGCCGGGGGGTCCCCGCTCGCTGCCGTCTCGGTGCAGATCCGGCGCCGTCCCTACGGTCAAGTGGGCTTCTCCGTCCTTCGCACCGTTTCCACCGGAGCGGATGGGAGGTTCTCTACGACCAACGCGCCGACGAAACGGACCGAGTACCGGGCGTACGTCGTGGGAGGGTCGGGCGTTTGCGACGGGCTCAGCTCGGCGCGGGCCGTCCGGGTGAGGCCGCTCGTCAGCCTCGCGTTCGCCGACTCCACGATCAGGCTGGGGCAGACGGCGACCTTCCGCGGGGCGGTGAGCCCGAAGCATGCCGGCAAGACGGTCAAGCTCGATCGGAAGTCGGGGACCTCTTGGATCTACGTGAGGACCATCACGATCGCCTCGACCGGAGGGTTCTCCGGGACCTACCGGTCCAGGTCGCGCGGCACCTTCACCTTCCGGGTGCGCTTCGCGGGCGACGCCGACCACCTCGCGGCCGTGAGTCCGAGCCGGACCTTGAGAGTGTCGTAGGCGCACCCGGCGGCGTGCCCGGCCCGCTCCTGGTATCGTGCCGGCCGTGGCGCGCGTCCTCTCGGGCATCCAGCCCTCCGGCGAGGTTCACCTCGGCAACTACATCGGCGCTCTGCGCCACTGGGTCGCCGACCAGGACCGGAACGACTGTTTCTACGTGGTCGTCGACCTTCACGCGATCACCGTCCCCCAGGAGCCCGAGGCGCTTCGGGCCGCGACCCTCGACCTCGCGGCGATCCTGCTCGCAGTCGGGATCGACCCCGAGCGCTCGACGCTTTTCGTCCAGTCCCACGTCCACGAGCACGCGGAACTCGCCTGGGTGCTCGGCTGTTTCGCGATGTTCGGTGAGCTGCGGCGCATGACCCAGTTCAAGGACAAGGCCCACCGCCAGCGGGAAGCGTCGGTCTCGGTCGGACTGTTCTCCTACCCGGTGCTGCAGGCAGCCGACATCCTGATCTACCAGGCCGACCGAGTGCCGGTGGGGGAGGATCAGCGCCAGCACCTCGAGCTGACGCGCGACGTCGCGCAACGCTTCAACGGCCGCTTCGGCGAGACCTTCGTTGTGCCGGAGGCGGCGATCCCCCCGGTCGGCGCGCGGATCATGGACCTTCAGAACCCGACCGCGAAGATGTCGAAGTCGGCCGACTCGCCCCAGGGCACGATCCGGGTGACCGATCCGCCCGACGTGCTCGCCCGCAAGATCAAGACCGCCGTGACCGAGATCCCCGACCTCGAGGAGGCGTACGCCGGCAAGGGGTACGCGGACCTGAAGCGCGATCTCGCCGAGGCGCTGGTTGAGTTCCTGCGCCCGCTGCAGGAGCGCTACCGGGATCTCGCGACCGACCCCGGCGAGATCGCGCGCCTGCTCGAGGTCGGGGCGGCCAAGGCGCAGGCCGTGGCGTCGAAGACGCTCGCCGCGGTCTACGAGCGGGTCGGTTTCCTGCCGCGCGGCTGAGTCCTCTATGAAGGACGGGCCGGAGACCTGACGGTGACCCCAGGGAGATCCTGGAATCCTCGGGGATCGGCCGTGACGACGGTCCGCTCCCGGCCGAGCGCGGTCGCCGCGATGAGGAGGTCGTGCGCCCCGCGCGGCCGGCCCGACCGGCGCACGTGGGCCAGCAGCCGGGCGTGAACGCGGGCCAGGTGGAGGTCGTACTCCTCGACCGGGACGGTGGACAGGATCGCCTCGACGAAGCTCCGGCGCCGGCCCCGGTGTCGCGCATCGGCCAGCTCGACTCCGACCAGGAGTTCGGCCGCCGTGATCGCCGCGATCGCTACGTCGTCCTCGTCGCCGATCACGGCATCGAGCGAACCACCGTGGCGCTCCGCCGAGACCAGCACGGTGGTGTCGAGGATCAGGCGTTCCAAGCGCGCTCCTCGGCGGCGAGGCCTTCCCGAAGCTGGCGGAGTTCGTCGCCCCACTTCCGGTCGCCGCGATGGGACCGGAGGAGATCCTTCACCGCCCTGCCCCGGGCCGCAACCGCCGGGCCGATGCGGGCGACGATCTTTCCTCGCCGGACGACCTCGAACGTCTCGTGCCGGTTCTCGACCGCGTCGAGAACTTCCGAGAAGCGGCGCGCGGCCTCCGTCGCGCTCACTTTCTCCATATCATCAGATTATCAGATTTGTGCGGCCCGCGCGGCCGAGGTGACCGCCATGCCGGCCCGAAGGGGTCATTGCCCGGCGGACCCGCCCGTGCTTCCATGGTGGCATGGACTCGAGTTTGACGGCTTTGGCGGCGATCGCCGTCGTTGCCGTCGTCGCGGCGGTGTGGCTCGATCGGCGCCGCCGCCGGGCGGAGGTCTTGGTGCGGCAACGCCACCTCGATGAGACCTGCGAGCGCGAGGCCGCCGAGCGCCTCCGGGATCTCGACCGCATGAAGAGCGAGTTCCTTCAGACGGTCTCCCATGAGCTGCGCACGCCGCTCACGGTCATCCTCGGGATCGCCGACACCCTCGAACGCGGTGACCTCGACGCCTCAACCGAGACCATGAGAGATCTCGTGGCGAGGATCGCCGCCAACGCCCGGCGGCTCGATCGGCTGATGGCCGACGTGCTGGACCTGGACCGGCTCGCGCGCGGGACGCTCCAAGTTCGCCGGCGTCCCACGCGAATGGACGCTCTGCTGTCCACCGTGCTCGCGGCCGTCGATCTGGGCGGGCGTCCGGTCTCGGCCGAGGGCGCCTCGGTGGTCGCGTTGGTGGACCCCGCTCAGGTGGAGCGGATCGTGGAGAACCTCCTCGTGAACGCGGCCAAGCACACCCCCGCGGGCACTCCCGTGTGGGTGCGGGTGGAGGAGGAGAGCGAGGGAGTGCTCCTCACGGTGGAGGATGCGGGGCCGGGGGTGCCCGACGAGCTGAAGGAGGCGATCTTCGAACCGTTCCGCCGGAGCGCCGCGGATGCGCCTGGGACCGGGATCGGGCTCTCGCTCGTCGCGCGCCTCGCCGAGCTGCACGGCGGCCGGGCCTGGGTGCAGGATCGCCCCGGCGGCGGGGCCTCGTTCCGCGTGTCCCTGCCGGGCTGGCCCCGGCGGGAGCACCGCGCGCGCGTCCTGGTCGTTGATTGGGATGGCTCGGTCGACTGGGCGGAGGCGGAGATCCTGCGCCGCGCGGGGTACGACGTGGCCATCTGCGGAGGTCCCGCGCACCCCTGGGCGGCCTCCACCTGCCCTCTCGTCGAGCGCGGCCGCTGCGCGCTCGTGAGCGGCGCCGATGCCGTGGCGTTCGGGCTCACCCACCCGACCCCCGAGGCGATCGAGGTGGCGCGCGCCTACCGCGGGCACGCGCCGGGCACGCCGATGGTCCTGGAGGTGCCGGCGGCGGAAACGGCTCGCTACGGCCGGCTCTTCGAGGGGTGCGACGTGGTGGCCGCGCCGGTGACGGCCGATCGGATGGTCGGCCTGCTCGGCGAGATGCTGGCGCGGAGCCGTTGAGTTCCGCGGCCTGCGAGCGCGCGCTCAGACGCGCCGCTTGAGGATCTCGCTCTTGACTTCCTGGATCGCGCGCGTGACGTGGATGTCGCGCGGGCATGCGCGCGTGCAGTTGAACACCGTGCGGCAGCGGAAGGCGCCGACCTTGTCGGACAGGACGGCGAGCCGCTCGTTCGAGGCCCTATCGCGCGAGTCGAAGACGAACCGGTGCGCGTTCACGATCGCCGCCGGCCCGGCGTACTGGCCGTCGCCCCAGAAGACCGGACAGGAGGTCGTGCAAGCCGCGCACAGGATGCACTTGGTGGTGTCGTCGTAGCGCGCCCGGTCGGCGGGGGACTGGAGCCGCTCGCGGTCGGGAGCCGGGTCGTCGTTGACGAGGAACGGCAGCACCTTCCGGTAGGCGTCGAAGAACGGCTCCATGTCGACGACCAGGTCCTTGTGGACCGGCAGGCCGCGGATCGGCTCGACCGTGATCGGCTGCGATAGGTCCTTGATCAGCACCTTGCACGCGAGCGCGTTCTGGCCGTTGATCACCATCGCGTCGGACCCGCAGATCCCGTGCCCGCAGGAGCGCCGGAAGGCGAGCGTGCCGTCGGCGCGCCACTTGATCGCGTGCAACGCGTCGAGCACGCGGTCCATCGGCTCGTAGGGCACGCGGTAGGTCTGCCAGCGGGGCGCGCCGCCGGCGTCCGGGTCGTAGCGGAGCACCCGGATCGTCGCCTCGCCACCTGCGGGCCCGGGCATCAGTACTTCCTCTCCACCGGCTTGTAGCGGCCGAGCCTCACCGGCTTGTAGCCGAGCCTGACGGCGTCGCCGGACTTCCAGGCGAGCGAGTGCTTCAGCCACCTCTTGTCGTTGCGCTTCGGGAAGTCGCCCCGGTAGTGGCCGCCGCGGCTCTCGGTGCGAGCGCGGGCCGCCGCGACGAGGGTCTCGGCCAGGTCGAGCAGGCAGCCGAGCTCGAAGGCCTCCATCAGGTCGGTGTTGAACGCGCGCGAACGGTCCTGGACGCCGGCTCGCTCCGCGTAGCGCTCCCGCAGCAGGCCGAGGGCGTTCTCCTGCTCGCGCAGCAGCTCGTCGGTCCGGAAGACGCTCGCGTTCTCGTCCATCGAGTGCTGCAGCTCGGCGCGGATCTCCGGCACGGCGTGGGGCTCCGGCCCCTCGGCGAGGCGGGCGAGGATCGCCTTCGCGTCCCGCTCAGGCTCCTCCGGCATCGGGGCGAAGTCGAGGCGCCGGGCGTCCTCGACCATCGAGAGCCCGCCGCGGCGGCCGAACACGATGATGTCGAGGAGGGAGTTCGTCCCGAGCCGGTTCCCGCCGTGGACGCT
Source organism: Acidobacteriota bacterium (assembly GCA_016208485.1). GTDB lineage: Bacteria > Actinomycetota > AC-67 > AC-67 > AC-67 > JACQXY01. The sequence goes on from JACQXY010000010.1 coordinate 13,890, forward strand.
CACGCACGCGCACTCGCCGGCCGCGTACAGCCCGGGGAAGACCGTGTTCGTCTCGTCGGACACCACGCGCGCGTCGTTATCGGTTGGGATCCCGCCCATCGCGTAGTGGGCGGTCGGGACCACCGGGACTCCCTCGCGGAGCGGCTCCACCCCGAGGTAGATGCGCGCGAACTCGGTGATGTCGGGGAGCTTTTCCTCGATCAGCTCCTTGCCGAGATGGGTGACGTCGAGGAGCACGTAGTCCTTCTTCGGCCCGGCCCCGCGGCCCTCCTTGACCTCGAAGTAGATCGCGCGGGAGACCATGTCGCGCGGAGCGAGATCCTTGATCGAGGGCGCGTAGCGCTCCATGAAGCGCTCGCCGGTCGCGTTCCGAAGGACCCCGCCTTCCCCGCGCGCGGCCTCCGACAGCAGGATCCCGATCCCGTACAGGCCGGTCGGGTGGAACTGGAAGAACTCCATGTCCTCCAGGGGGAGGCCGCGCCGGAGCGCTACCGCCGGGCCGTCGCCGGTGAGCGCGTGGGCGTTGGAGGTCACGCGGAACATCCGCCCGAACCCGCCGGTGGCCAGTAGCGCGGTCTTGCAGCGGAACACGTGCAGCTCGCCGGTCGCAAGCTCGTAGGCGACCAGCCCCGCGACCCGGCCGCCGGAGACGATCATGTCGAGGAGGTAGAACTCGTTGTAGAACTCGACCCCCTGTTTCACGCACTGCTGGTAGAGGGTTTGCAGGATCATGTGGCCGGTCCGGTCGGCGGCGTAGCACGCGCGCATCACCGGGGCCTCTCCGTGCGCGCGGGTGTGCCCGCCGAAGCGGCGCTGGTCGACCCGGCCGTCGGGGGTCCGGTTGAACGGCATTCCCCAGTGCTCGAGGTCGATCACCGCGTCGATCGCCTCGCGGCACATCACGTCGACGGAGTCCTGGTCGGCGAGGAAGTCGGAGCCCTTCACGGTGTCGAACGCGTGCCACTCCCAGGTGTCCTCCTCGACGTTCGCGAGGGCGGCGCACATGCCTCCTTGAGCGGCGCCGGTGTGGGAGCGGGTCGGGTAGAGCTTGGAGATGACGGCCGTCCGGACGTGCTGGGAGGCCTCGAGCGCGGCGCGGAGCCCGGCGCCGCCGGCGCCGACGATCACCGCGTCGTAGGTGTGGGTCGTTGCCACGCTAGCTGCCCTTCGCGGGATCGAATGCGACGATGATGAGGGTCCCGAGCAGCAGGAAAATCAGGGACGCGACGTACAGCGCGCTCTTCAGCGCGGCCCGCAGGCCGTCCCGGCGCACGTAGTCGTCGATCACGACCCGGAGCCCGTTCGCGCCGTGGATGAGGCCGAGCGTGAGCATCGTCCAGTCCCAGGTCTGCCAGAGGGGGCTCGACCACCGGCCGGCGACGAAGGCGAAGTTCACGCGGTCCACCCCCTCGCCGAGGAGGTGCACGATCGTGAAGTGCCCGAGGACGAGGAAGACGAGCACGATGCCCGAGATCCGCATGAAGAACCAGGTCCACAGCTCGAGGCCTCCCGCCGGCGCGGGAGTCTGCGTCCGCTCGCGCGTCGCCAGGCTCACCGGAGGCTCCTCACCAGCAGCCGCCCCATGAAGTAGGTGGTCGGGATCATCAGCAGGACCCAGACCGAGACGACCGCCGCGAGCAGTTGCTGGTGGCGGTCGGCGAGGCGCGGGAAGAAGTCGATCGCCACGATCCGAAGGCCGTTCAGGGCGTGGAAGAGAACCATCGCCGCCAATCCCATCTCGAGTAGGCGGATGAGAGGGTTGTGGTAGACCGCGACGACCCGGTTGAAGACCTCGGGGCCGAACCCGACGAGCGCGGTGTCCAGGATGTGCGCGAAAAGGAAGAGGAGAACTCCGACCCCAGTGATGCGGTGCAACGCCCACGCCCACTGGCCCTGTCCGCCGCGGTAGACGGTCCCGAGGCGTCCGGGAACTGGTGCCAAGGCTTTCGGATCCTCCTTGCGGCGCGCCGCGCCGCCGTCCGGATACGGCCTCACGGCCGCTCCAGAATGGGAACATATCAGCGTTCGGGCCGGGAGTCGAAACGGCGCGCGCGCGCGGCGCGCCCCGCCTCGGTCTGCGGGGGGAGTCCACGTCCCGCTCGATGGCGGTGAGCGCGGCCGCGCGGATCGTCTCGATCGGATCATCGGTGGTCAGTCCCGCTTCTCCGAGCGCGGCGATCACCGCGTCGATTCCGTGTTCCATCGCGACGAAGGCGTTCACGTCGACGTCGACGGTGGCGCGCGGCGGCGCGTAGAAGCCGAGCGCCAGGGCGCCTCCGATCGCGTAGTCGATGTCGCGACGTTCGAGGGCGTCGGCGACCGCCAGGGCGACGTCGGCGGCGGTGGGCGTCTCAGGCATCGCGGCAGGCTGCCAGCCGGCGAAGAAGCGATTCCGTCGAGGGGGGGGACGGGGTCGATCCGGCGAAGGCGCTGTTCCCGATCCGGCGCGCCTTCCAGAAGCTGCATTGCCGCGCGGCACGCGGCCTGGATGGCGCCGGCGCGCTCCGCGATCGAGCGGCCCTGCGACGAGGGCGCCTCCTCGGGTCGCGGCCAGGGTCGCGCGCGGGCCATGATTCGAGTCTAGAGGCCCCGGGGCGGCGTCACAACGAATGCGGCCGGCGGGGGCCGGTCTCCTGCTCGCGGGCGGATTGCTCAACCCCGCGATGCCCCAGCGCGGGGCCACCGCGCTACTCGCTCTCGAATTGATGGCTGCCGAACTTCAACGTTCGACTGTTCTCGGTCACGGTGCGGACGATCTGATCCGAGGCGCCATCCGGGAGCAACGCCTCGATCTCGAGGGTGACCGTGACCTCCGCGCCCACCTGACCGACCAAGTGCGCGACTACCTCGTCGGCGATGCGGCTCGCGTCGCGCCCGACGCGCGCGGGATCGAGCCGGACGGTTCCGTGGAACCGGTGAGGCAGCGGCGCAACCGCCGCATCAGGCGCCGCGTCCGTCGCCTGAGTGGGCTTGGCGCCGGAGGAGGCGGCGGGAGGCGCTCCGGTACCGGGCTCGCCGTTCGGGATCGCCGCCGGTGTTTCCGCGTCCATCTGCCTCCGGGCCACCTCCGGCTTCACCAGCAGCCCGGCGCCGTCCGCCGTGAGCATCACCACCTGCCCGCCGCGCAAGCCGCGATAGCGGCCGGCGCCCTCGTCGTAGCTCTCGGCGTACGCGAACGTCTCCGACTGCCACGTGAGGAGCGCCATGCCGTCGCGGGCCGCCTGTGCCAGCACCTCGGGCCGGGCGAGGCGTGGCAGGTAGAGGTAGCGCGCGAAGTCCTCGACGAGCTGGCGGATCGCGACATCGTCGCCGCGCCACAGCGGCACATCGTCCAGGTGCTTGCGCAGGACGGTCGAGCCGAGCAAGGAGAGCAGCAACCGCGCGCGGGTGGTCGGCGTTCTCGGCGCACGCGCGCCGCCAGCTCTGCCAGATCTCATCGCGCGCGGCCTGCAGGACGGTCTCGTTGGTGGTGTTCTCCCACTGCACGAGGTCCTCGATCAGCTTGAACAGGCGTTTGCGCTCCTTCTCCTGGGCCTTCTCGGTCGGGAACAGATCTGGGTACGACGACGGGTCGTCCACCATCTGCGAGAAGATCACCGCGCGCGCGGCCGCCAGCGGCCGCCGGGCCCACCACAGGTGCAGCGTCGAGGGATGCCCACGCCGGATGGACTTCTCGCGCGCCGACGCCTTGTTGATCGCCTCCAAGGGCAACGCGACTTCGATGAGTTTCTTCTTCGTGGTCACGTTGTCCCCCCGCATCGGATGATCACTCCCGCCGCCCGGATGAAACTCGGATGGTTTCCCGCGCGCCGAGGGGCCGCCGGGATCGGATGACCTCGTCATACGGCTCCCCCGCCCTTCCCTGGTTTACGATTACGGCGATCGACTTGACGATTGGTTGACGATTCGGCCGTTCCCTTGAGGCGATAGCGGGTCGATCGGCCTGCCCCCACCCTCTCGGCCAGGCCCAGCTCGACGAGCTTCCCGAAGTCGCTGGAGGTGATCGTACGGGTGACGCCGAACTCCGCTTCGCACTGCCTGCTCGTAAGCTCTTCGCCCTCGACCAGCTGGAGCATCATCCTGCGCTGGCGTTCGCTCAGTTGCGCTTCCACGGCAGGGGTCACCAGGAGCCGGCTCTCGGGCGCGCGCAGGCGGTCGATGTCCTCGCCCGGTCCCGGGAAGGTGACCTGGAAGTATCCGGTGTCGGTGCCGATCAGCGGCCTGTCCAGCCCGTGATCGAGCATCTGGTCGGTCATGCGGCGGAAGCCGCTGCCGCGCTCCTCGATACGATGAAAGTAGGACAGGCACTGCGCGAGGACCGGGTTGCGCGAGCAGGGGCGGTACTTGCCCTTGCGGAGGTTGGCGAGCGTGATGGGCGCGGGCGGCAGGCCGGGGCTCGAGACGACCACCCGGTCGGCGAACACCTCGAGAAGGATCTTGCGGCCGGCATCCTCGTACTGGCGGTGCGCCACCGCGTTCACCAGCGCCTCGCGCAGGCCATCGACGGGATACTCGTCGAGCCGCACCCGGTTCAGGCCCACGATCCTCATCGGGTGCCGAGTGTTGCGGTCGATGAAGGCAATTGCGCGGTCGATCGCGAGCGGCATCGGCGCCCGGACGTCCTCGTGGTCGCGCGGGTCGCCGTCGGGCCCGGCGCCCCGGTAGGCGTCGGCCAGAATGCGGCACTGGGGAAACACCGCTGAGGGATCCTTGGCCAGGAGCACGATCCCGGCTGCGGTGGCATAGTGCTCGCCCGAGGCGGGCTCATGCCAGACGAGACCGCGCAACGCGGCGCCCGCCAGGAGATCCTCCTCGGAGATGTCCGCCCCTTCGCGCCCCTCGGCGGCGGCAAGCAGCCGGCGAACCACGTCGTGGTCGAGGTCCTGCCAGCGGATCCGGTCGAGGGAGCGGGACTCGAAGGGGGACGTGGCCTCGATGGTCTGGCGGGCGATCTCGTTCTCGTCGCTGGTGGGAGCGATGCCGAAGCGATCCAAGAACAGCTTCACCAGCGCGGCGCGCACTTCCCTCTAGAGTTCGATGACGTTGCCGAAGCGCTTGTACTTGGGCCCGTCTGCGTCGAGTTCGGCCAGCAGGGCGACCGTTCCTGCTTCGCGCTTGACGTGCCGCTCGCCCCGGATGAAGGCGAGCACGGGGAGTCCCTTGGCCTTCGCGTGGCGATACTCGGCGTGGGGGTGATGGATAGCTCGCCGACCGGCGTGCCGTACTCGACGCCCACGATCAACAGGTAGACCTGGCAGGCGTCGAGGGCTTCGAAGCAGCCCGCCAGGGCCTTGCTCGGGGACGCCGGCTCGTACTCGTAGAGTACCGGCGTGCAGTGCGCCGACAGAAAGGAATCGGTGTTCAGCAGGTTCTGGACGATGAGCCGCTCGTCCTCGAGTTCCTTCTGCGCGGAGCTGACGAACACGCGGAGCTTCGCGGTCATCACTTGGCGTCCGCCCGCGCGGCCGCCTCGTCGATCGCCTCCAGGGGCAACGCGACCTCGATCAGTTTCTTGCGAATGGTCATGGCAACGTCGCTCGCGCTTGCTTGGCGACCTCGATCGCGAGGGTGCGGAAGTCTCGACGGCAGTCCTGGACGGCCTGGGCGTGACCGCCGATCGCTCCGTCTGCGGGTTTGAGGAGGAACATCGGCTTGCGCGCTTCCTGAGCGAGGGGCATCAGGCTCCGGTAGTGCTTCAGGGTGGACAAGCAGTGAGGATCCCGGGCGATGGTGACGTCTGCCTGGGGGATCGCCTCCCCCAGGACCGCCTCCCGGTAGACGCCCGGGATCCTCGCCATCCACTTCCCGTAGGCCTTCACCGGTCGATCGAGGCGGACGGCATGCTGCATCACGACGTAGCCAAGCGGCTCCATCCGGCCATCCGGCAGGTCCAACTCCGCCGGGCGCTTCTTGAGTCGCTCCTCCCATCCGCTGCGCCACTCCCGCAAGCGTGGCCCGAGATTCTGGAGGCCCTTGAGGGAGAACAGATCCGGAGCGAGGGGGATGGCTACGTGGTCGGCGGCGATCAGGGCCGCGCGGTTGATCGCACCGAGATTCGGGCCGACGTCGATCAGGACGATGTCTGCCTCGCGCAGTTGCGCCGCGCGCGCAAGGATCTGGTGGAAAGCTCCGATCACTCGGAAAGCCCGGGTCTTGCCCTCGAGGCAGTACGGCCACTGCTGGCTCAGCTCGTCCTCGAATCCCGAGAGCGCGAGATCCCCGGCCAGAAGCCCGATGCCGGCGATGTCCTCGACATGCGGATCGGCGATCCCGCCCTTGCCTTCCAGAAGCGGGAGCAACGGCCCGAGGATGGTTCTGCCCGGCATCCCGTTCGGCCAGAGCGATTCGAGCGCATCCTCATCCAGGAACATAGTTGTGAGATTGGCCTGCGGGTCGAGATCCGCCGCGAGCACAGAGAGGCCGAGTTCGGTGTACATCCAGGCCAGGTGGTAGACGAGCGAGGTCTTTCCGATGCCGCCCTTGTTGTTGAAGAACGCAACCGCCTTCAAGGGGCTGACCTCACGGTGACGGCGACGAGCGTGGGCTCAAACCCAAACTCGGGCGGTGGGTTGCCGTTGTCGGCAAGAGCCTGTCGCGCCAGCGGAATTCCGAGACCGAAGCGCTGCGCAAAGCCTAGGTTGTACATGATCTCGGCTACGAGCGGGTTGCGGTAGTCGGTAACCCCCGCGCCGAAGTTCTGCGGCGTAACCTGGCCGTACAAGCTCCCGGGACTCTGGAACTCGATCCGTTCGGTGTACCAGTAGATCCGAGCCGGCGCGTTGGTGGATTCGTAGGCCCGATGCATGACCGCGTTGCGCGCGAGTTGTTGAAGGGCGGGAAGCGGATAGTCGGGCCGGCGGATCTCGCGCGGTCCCGAGGTCACCTCGGTGCGCACGGAGACGTTGATTTCCAGGAGATCGTCTAGCCGTCGCAGCACGTCCTCGAGCCGTCCGGTAAGGGTCTTCTGGTCTCGGATGGGGTCGGTTAGCGAGGATCCAGCGATGCGCAGGAACTGCACATAGGCCCCGGGCACCCAGCTTTGCGGATCACGACCCAAGCCGAGCATCGCACCGTAGGTGGGTGCATCGCCGGTCGTCAGACGCAGCGACCGGAGCTGCTGCTCGGTAGGGCGCTGGTTCTCCTCGAGGACATCGATGGCGATGGCGCGCGGCAGGTACTGTGTGCGGGCGTAGTCAAGATCGAGATCGTTGAGCGCTGCGCCCGACACCGGCCGCAGGTCAAAGGGAAGGTCGCGCGCGCGCCGGCGCTCGGCGAGCCTGATCTCTTCTTCGGGCGTAGCAAGGCGCACGGTGGGGCCGACTCTTGCCCAGACCCGCCCTTGATAGCGCACGGGGGGATAGGAACTCGGATGAACCGTCACGACGGCTACGTCGCAGCCGTCCATTGTGCGTTTCTCGATGTGCAGAGAGGGAAGAGGCAGGATGTTGCCGTCGTCGCGCATCGCGGCCAGATCGCGCAGGAGTTGATCCCCAATTTCCAAGGAAGCGCACCGGCCGTCGTCCTCGACGCCGATCAGGATGATGCCCGGCCGGCCCCGGCCGGCGAGGTCGTTCGCGAATGCGCAGATGTTTCGGCGGATGCCGCTCCGGTCGGCAGCGGACCGTTTGCGCTCGACGAGCTCCGACTCGACCTCAAGACACATCCGGCGCAGCTCGTCGTCGCTGTATACGCTCATGCTGGGTATCCTTTCACAACCGCCGCTTTCGCACGTGCGGCGGTTCCGCTGATCGCCTCGAGCGGCAGGGTGCCTTCGGTGAGGTTCTTCCCATCCGGCATCAGGCGATGCCCCCCTCCCAAGTCCGGTCAAGCGGCTGCAAGGAGTCGCAGATTGCCCAGGAACTGCGCGCGGGTGCAATCCTCCGTGCAATCCCGGGACGCCCCCCTCTAGCGGCCATACTCATCGTGGATTCCCCGCTCGTTCGAGCAGCTTGGCGAAATCGTAGTTGACGCTGGTCACACCGAAGTCGGGCTCGCGCTGGAAGGGGCGCCGCAGGTAACGCACGCGGTGGGTGTCGCCATTCAGGAACTCGACCAGAGCGAGGATGAAGTCGTCCGGTTTGTTGAGGCTGGTGAGGATCTCGTTCTTGGTCACCGTGACGGTGTCCGCGCCGGACACCCGGCCCTTCACCTCGATGAACCGCAACTTGCCGGTGCCGGGGGCGCGGCTCTCGACGTCGTAGCCGAGTCTCTCGAATTCGCGGTCGGTCGGCTCGAAGCCCAGGCCGCGCTCAATCTCCATCACGATCTCTCTCGCGCGCGCGGCGCTCGCCTGGGTGTCGGTGGGACTCGCGGGCCCGGCGGGCGCGCGACCGGTCATGGCGGCGACCAGCCCGATCGGCACGACCAGCAGACCGCCCAGCACCACCGGGGGCAGCGCCGAGATCTGGGCCTCTCGATCCAGCTCCGCGAGGCGCCTCTCGAGCCGGGCCTGCATCTCGTCGGCGCGGCGGCGTGCCTCCTGGGAGTTGAGCCGCGCGCCGGCCCTGCCGGCTTGTTCCTGGAGCTTGAGCTGCTCGGCGCGGTGGTCCCAGTAGGTGATCTCCTTGGTCAGTCGGTCCATCACGGCGGCGCGGGTCTTCTCGATCCACGCAAGGCGCCGGCCGCGCACCTCGGCGATGTGCTCGGGCACGACGTGCTCGATGGCGTGGCCCTGCGCCTTCTGCTCCAGCGCGCGTGTGATCCAGGCGCACTCGGGGCGGGCAAGGAGGTTGACCACCGGTGGCTCATCCTCGGCAAGTGGGCGGTAGTCGAGATACGGCGCGTAGTACGGGTGGCGCGTGCGCCCCGCGGCGTCCATCTCGACGTGGAGCATCCGCCGCGAGATCGTGCGGCGCTCGCCGGAGGGGAGAACGCTCGCATCCTGGATGGCGTGTTCGAGGAAGAGGAGCACGCGCGGGCTCGTGCCCGGGTCGCGCTCGTCTACCAGCACGGTGCCGCGCTTCAGGAGATCGCGGTGACGCTCGAGCGTGAGGTCGAGCACCGCGTCGAGCAGCGGGTGGCCGGGGCAGACGAAGGCCGCCAGAGGCTGACCCGGCGGCGCGATTAGGTCCTTCTCGAAGGTGATGCGCTCGTAGCGCGCGAGCACCGGATCGCCGGCGCCGATCTGGCGGTCACGGCTCCGGACCGGCGCGGGCACGTGGGTGATCTCGTAGCGACGCGGCTCGCGCTGGCGAACGGTGCCGCCGAGGCGACGGAAGGCCTCGAGGAAGAACGACTCGATGTAGTGTGGCTGCAAGCGCCGCGCCTCGGCGCGCTCCATGTCCTCGCGCACGCGCGCGACGCGCCTGGAGTCCATCGCGTCGTGTGCGAGCGCCCGGTCCTCGATGAGTCCCTGCAGGTGCGCCCGGTCCACACGTGGTTCGTCGTGCCGGTAGAGGATCTCATCGGCCACGCGACCGTTCGGCCCGCGGTACACCAGGGTCAGGGCGTCCGAGCCGTGCCACTCGACGCCGACGACGGTGACTGCCGCATCCGGCAAGATGCCCCGGAGGGTCGCGTCGGGTTGGAGGTCCTCGAGCCTCAGCAAGGGCACGCTCCCATCAGCGCCTGCCGCGAACGCGGGGGTCGCAGCTCGGATTCGCTTCGGGGCGCACCCATGAGACGGGCTCCATCCATGCGGGGCAGTGGATTTTCGGGCTCGCGCCAGGATAACACCTGGCTACGACAGTTCCGGCTCCGGATGGTCCGCGATTTGCCGCCCGTAGCCGTCCGTTCTCGCCGCTCCGCTGCGAGCCCGTAGAATGCGATCAAGATGCCCGCCGGCGAGCGCTCCACCCCTTCGGGGATCCCCGTCGAGCCGGTCTACGGGCCGGAGTCCCTGCCGGGGTTCGACCCGGCCGCGGAACTCGGGAGCCCCGGCGAGTTCCCTTACGCGCGCGGCGTTTACCCGGACATGTACCGGGGCCGCGTCTGGACCATGCGCCAGTACGCGGGCTACGCGAGCGCGCGCGAGTCCAACGCCCGCTACCGCTACCTCCTCGAGCACGGCCAGACGGGCCTGTCGGTCGCCTTCGATCTCCCGACACAGATGGGACATGACTCCGACGACCCGGTCGCCGCGGCCGAGGTCGGCAAGGTTGGAGTCGCGATCGACTCCCTGGCGGACATGAGGATCCTGTTCGACGAGATCCCGCTCGACCGGGTCTCGACGAGCATGACGATCAACGCGCCGGCCTCGGTGCTGCTGCTCCTCTACGAGCTGGTCGGCGAGGAGCAAGGGGTCGCGCCGGAGCGGCTCACCGGCACGATCCAGAACGACATCCTGAAGGAGTACGTGGCGCGCGGCACCTACATCTTTCCGCCGGAGCCCTCCATGCGCCTGGTTACCGACACCTTCGCGTACTGCGCCGAGCGCATGCCGCGCTTCAACATGATCTCGATCTCCGGCTATCACATGGCCGAGAAGGGCGCGACCGCCATCCAGGAGGTCGCCTTCACCCTGGCCGATGCGATCGCATACGTGGAGGCCGGCGTGCGGGCCGGGCTCGCGGTGGACGATTTCGCGCCGCGCCTTTCGTTCTTCTTCGTGGCGCGCGAAAGCCTCTTCGAGGAGGTCGCGAAGTTCCGCGCGGCGCGCCGCCTGTGGGCGCAGGTCATGCGCGAGCGGTTCGGCGCGCGGGACCTGCGGTCGCTCGCGCTCCGCTTTCACACCCAGACGGCCGGCGTGCAGCTCACCGCCCAACAGCCGGAGAACAACATCGTGCGCGTGGCGATCCAGGCGCTCGCCGCGGTCCTCGGCGGGACGCAGTCCCTGCACTGCAACGCGTTCGACGAGGCGCTCGCGCTGCCGACGGAGCGGGCGGCGAAGATCGCCCTCCGGACCCAGCAGATCCTCGCGCACGAGACCGGCGCTACAGACACAGCCGACCCGCTCGGCGGCTCGTGGTTCGTCGAGTCGCTCACGCGCGAGGTGGAGGCCGGCGCGCGGGCTTATCTCGGGGAGATCGAGCGGCGCGGGGGCGCCGTCGGCTGCATCGAGTTCATGCAGCGCGAGATCGAGGAGTCCGCCTACCGCGAGGCGCAGGACGTCGAGGCCGGCCGGCGGGTCGTCGTCGGCCTCAACCGCTACCTCGAGCCGGGCGGCGGCGAGGTCGAGACCCTGAGGGTGGACCCCGGCGTGCAGCGGGAGCAGGCCGGCCGGCTCGCCGAGGTGCGCGCCGGCCGCGACGGCGCGACGGTCGCAACCGCGCTCGAGGATCTGCGCGCGGCGGCGAAGGGGACTGAGAACCTGCTTCCCCCGATGCGCCAGGCCCTCCGGCGGATGGCGACGGTCGGCGAGGTCTGCGGGGTCCTGCGCGAGGAGTTCGGGGCCTGGCGTCCGGCGACGCATGGGAGAGCCGGCCGCCCGTGAGAGGGATCTCGTTCCGGGCCCGGGCGATGGCGCTCGTCGGGCTCTGCGTGCTCCTGGTCGGCACCGCTCTCGTCCTGATCGAGAGCGGGCGGATCAGGGAGCTGATTCTCAGCGAGAGGGCCGCCCAGGTGGCTCGGGTCGCCCGCCACGTGGAGGAGGGAGCGACCAAGGCTTACCTCTCCGGGGGCCGGGAGGCCGCCCTCGCGTTCCTGCGCCAAGAGGCGGTCCATGAGGTCCTGTCGCTGGGAGCGGAGAAGGTCATCATCACCGACGGCGCCCGAAAGATCCTCGCCCACTCCGACCCCGCGCTCGTGGGGCGGATCTACTCCGGGGAGGAGGTCGCCGAGGTCCTGGAGAGCGGCCGGCCGGTGACCGGCGCGGAGACGGCTTCGGAGTTCGCCTTCGCCGTGCCCCTGGCCATCCCCGGTGGCCCTCCGGGTGCGTTCGAGGCCGAGGTCGATATTCCGGCGCTCTACTCGACGATCGCCACGGTCAGGCGGCAGGCGCTGCTCGCGAGCCTGATCGTCCTCACGGTGGCCCTCCCGCTCACCTCCTGGTCGGCGAACCGCCTGCTCGGCCGGGTCTACGACCGGGAGCGCCGAGCCTCCGAGCGCCTGAGGGAGGCGGAGCGCCTGAAGAGCGACCTGGTGGCGGCCGTCTCCCACGAGTTCCGGACGCCGCTCGCCGCGATCATCGGATATCTGCGAACCCTGCTTCGCTCCGGACTGGACGCGACCGCCGAGGAGCGGGCGGCCTTCCTCGATTCCGCCGAGCGCCAAGCGGGCAGGCTCGAGCGGCTCGTCGAGACCCTCCTGGCGACGGCCGGGATCGAGCGCGCCGGCCGCGTCTCGCCGGAGCCGGTCGATCTGGCGGAGCTCGGGGAGGATCTCCGGAGAGAGTTCTCCGCCCGCGCTCCGGCGCACCGCTTCGAGCTCGCTCTGCCGGCCGGCCTTCCCCAGCTCGCGACCGAGAGGGAGAAGGTGCACCTGATCCTCGCGAACCTGCTCGACAACGCGATCAAGTTCTCCCCGCCCGGCTCGACGGTGAGTCTTGCGGCCGAAGCGCGCCCGGGGGAGATCCGCCTGGCGATAGCGGATGAAGGCCCGGGCATCGCTCCGGAGAAGCTCCGGACGCTGTTTCGCCCGTTCGCGCAGCTCGACTCGTCGGCGACGAGGAAGGCGGGGGGCCTTGGGAAAGCGCCGGGATAAGCCGGCATGGAGTGGAGGATGAAAGAGCCTTACGGGGAAGGAGTAGCGACCCACCCCGGCCCCGAGTCATGCGGCTCCGCTCGTGAGGGTGGGGCTGAAGCGTTGACAGGGGGACGTGCAGGCCGGCTATTGAGCCGCGAAATCACCTCTTCGGGGCGCCGACGTTGTCCAAAGGTGCGGAAGGCAACACCTGACGGCGCGCTTTCGCGAGTGCTGTCAGGGCCCCGCGCGGTCAGAGACCCTGTGCATGTGCGTCACGCTCCATGCGCGAGAACCGGGAGGGCTCACGGCCAGACGGCCCCCGGACGGTGGGGGTCGCCTCGCATGGGGAAGGCGGTGGCTGTAATCCCATGATGCACGGCCGTGAGCAGTCGGATGGCCTCGTAGTACCTGCGAAGCCCCGGAACAACGCCGGCGGGGTGCCGGCGGCGGACGGGGTGGAGGGAAGGGGGTCAGCCAAGAGGAACCCGCAACAGCCCACCACGCGCCGGACGCAGAGCCGGGCAAGCGTGCCTGCGGGGTTGGAGCGGGTGCGTCAGGCTGCTCGGAAGGATAAGGACGCGAGGTTCACGGCGCTTCTGCATCACGTCACGCCGGAGCTGCTCCGGGAGTCCTACCTCGGCTTGAAGCGGAGGGCGGCTCCTGGGGTGGATGGGGTGACGTGGCAGCAGTACGGGCAGGACCTGGAGGCCAACCTCCGGGATCTGCATGCTCGGCTGCATCGGGGAGCGTACCGACCGAAACCGTCCCGCAGGGCGTATGTGTCCAAGGCCAACGGGCGGATGCGTCCGCTTGGGATCGCCGCAGTGGAGGACAAGGTCGTCCAAGCCGCGGTGGCTACGGTGCTGAGCTCTGTGTGGGAGCAGGATTTCATCGGCTTCTCCTACGGGTTCCGGCCCGGTCGCAGCCCGCATGACGCGCTGGATGCGTTGGCGGCTGCGGTCAAGCGGGGGAGGGTGAACTGGATCCTCGACGCGGACGTTCGTGACTTCTTTTCGGCCGTCAGCCACGAATGGACGCAGCGGTTTGTCGAGGATCGGATCGCGGACCCGCGGATCCTGCGGCTCATCCGTGCCTGGTTGACCGCAGGGGTGATGGAGGACGGGAAGGTGACGTGGGAGCAGGCAGGGACCGTTCAGGGCGCGACGATCTCGCCCCCGCTCGCGAACCTGTATCTGCATCACGTCTTCGACCGGTGGGCTCACGAGTGGAGGGGGCGGCACGCGAGGGGCAAGGTTTATCTCGTGCGGTTCGCCGACGACATCATCGTGGGCTTCGAGCACCGGGAGGACGCCGAGCGGTTCCGGGGAGAGCTGCGAGAGCGGCTCGCGGCCTTCGACCTGGAGCTGAACCCGGAGAAGACGCGCCTGATCGAGTTCGGGCGGTTCGCCGCTCGTAACCGGGCGGCGCGCGGACTGGGCAAGCCGGAGAACTTCACCTTTCTGGGGTTCACGCACATCTGCGGGACCTCCCGGAAAGGTGGGTTCCAGCTCGTTCGGCAGACCAACCGGACCCGGCTGCGGAGAAAGCTCCGCGAGATCAGGCGGGAGCTTCGTCGCCGGATGCACGCTTCCATCCCGGAGCAAGGCGCATGGCTGCGACGGGTGGTTCAGGGACACTTTAACTACTACGCGGTCCCGACGAACATCCACGCACTCAGCGCCTTCCGGAAACAGGTCGGCCGCCACTGGATACGGACGCTTCGGCGCCGGAGCCAGAGGGGCCGCCGACTCACCTGGCAGCGGATGTATCCATGGATCGACCGCTGCCTTCCGCGCGCTCGCATCCTGCATCCCTGGCCCGAGGACCGCTTCGACGCTCGACTCAAGGCAAGAGCCGTATGAGGCAACCCTCACGTACGGATCCGTCCGGGGGGCCCCGGGTAACCGGGGTCCCTACCGGGCCTCGACGCTGAAACGGTCCGGCGGCGCCTTCGCGAACTCGACCGGCGCATCGGGGCGCTCGGCGCGATCCGGGCCGGTGGGCGCGCCGCGTTCCTCGCCGACGAGGGGGTTCAGGCTCAGGCGGAGCGGCACGTGCAGCTTGCCGTGCAGTCGGCCATCGATGTCGCACTCCACATCGTTGCCGAGGCCTCGGCCGCCACCCCCGAGGAGTACGGCGCGGGGTTCATCGAGCTCGGGCGGCTCGGGATCATTGCGCCGGATCTCGCCGAGCGCCTGAGGGCAGCCGCCGGGCTGCGGAATGTCCTTGTCCACGCGTATCTAGACGTGGATCCGGCGAGGATCTGGGAGCACATCGAGGACGTGGGGGACCTCCGGGACTTCGCAGCCGCGATCGACGCCTTCGTGGGCACCTGACTTCGCGATATCCTATGTTCGTGCGCGCGCGAACAGAGAACACCACACCCCGCCGCCGGTCTGCCCTGGCTGTGGGCGCCATCGAAGACATCGCGAAGGTCCTGTCGGGGTTGGGCTTCGTTGCCGAGCCCGGGGCCGGGCGGGGGGACCTGGTCGTGAGAGCCGGCCGGGAAGCGGTCCCAGTGGAGGTGGAGTTCGCGGCCACCCCCTCGACCACCGCGATCGGATGCCTCATCGCGGCGCGCCGGCGGAGAGGGCCGGTCGGCGTTCGAGTGCTCGTCGCCGACCGTGTCCCCCTTGCGGGCAGGGAGCTGCTGCGCGCCGCCGGCTGGGGATGGCTGGATCGCCGAGGTCACCTGAGGCTCTGGGCGCCCGGTCAGGGGCTGCTCGTGGAGACCGCTGTGGAATCCTTGCTCCCGGCGAGCGGATCGAGCCCCGATCCCATCAGGAGCCGAGTCCGGCTGGAGGTCGCCATCTCCCTGCTGCTCGACCCGGCAATGGAGGTGTCGGTTCGAGCCCTGTCTCGGTCGCTGGGGCGCGCGCCTAGCGCGGTCTCGGTCGCGCTCGCGGATCTGCGCGGGGCATCGCTCGTGACGGCCGGATCGAAGCCCCTCGTCCCGGAACTCTTCGACGAGGTCGCCGGCCACTGGGCCCCCGAGCGCACACCGCTGGGAGGGGCGCCGTCGCTGGAGGAGACCCGACTCCTGCAGCGTCCGGCTTTCAACGTCGAGGATCTGGACAGCCCGGGATGGGCGCTGACCGACACGCAGGCGGCCCGCCACTACGGGGCACCCGTCGTCGTCGCGGGGGACCAGCCGCCGGACTTCTACGTGCCGTCGGCGCGTGCTCTCCGGGATGCCGTCAACCAGTTCGGGCTCGCCCCCGTGTACGAGGCGCGGGCCTGCACGGTCTCGATTCCACCCGTCGGCGCCGCTGTGTGCCCCCGGTACCGCGTTGCGGACACCATCTGGCCTCTCGCGCATCCGCTCTTCGTCGGGCTCGAGCTGGCGCGTGACCGGTCTCGGGGGCGCGAGATCCTCGATGGCTGGACGCCCCACGTTGAGTTCACTCGTGTCTGGTGAGGTCGTGCTCCTCGCGGATCGCGAGGGGAGCCTGGAGAGGCTCGTGGGCGCGATCGGAGAGCTGGAGCGCCAGGGCCTTCCAGCCCGCCACGCCCTGATCGGGGGCCTCGCGGTGATGGCCCGTCTCGCCCGGCGGCATCGCCCGACGGGCGACATCGACGCGGTCTACGCCGAGGGGGAGGTGGACGTCGTCCAGTTACTCGTCGAGCGTGGCGCCGATCGCCAGCGCGAGGGCGTGGTCCTTCCCGAGGGCCTCAAGCTCGACCTCATCGCGGTCGGCGACTTCGATCCGGCGGATGTGCCCGACGACGCGCGTCCGCGCGCGTTCGTTCTCTCGCACCGCTGGGCCCTGGACACCGCGGATTCGGTCACGCTCGCGGTTGCCCGCTCATCCGGCGACGTGGTGCTCCGCGTGCGCGCGCCGGTTGCCTCGGCCGCTGCTCTCGTTGCTACGAAGCTGCAGTCGGCGCTCTGGCGTTCGGAGATCCGCCGGCACAAGCGCGCGGGTGACATCTACGACCTGTATCGGCTTCTCGATGCGCACGACGCCGGGGGGGACGTGGCGGCGGCGCTGGCGGTCTCCCCGCAGGATCTGGGGGCGCTCGCGCGAGAACTCGCGCGGCGGCTCCTCGTGGATGAGGCTGAGCGCTCCGCTCGATGGCTCCGGGCCGATGGCGGACCCGAGATGCAGGGAATCGGAGCGGCGGACCTGCGCGCCGTTGGGGAGCCCTTGGTCCGAAGGCTCGCGACCGGCCGCTGACCTCGACCATCCGCTCCGGGCGCGTGCCCGGCCGCGCACTCCGGCGGGCGAGCATCTGGGGCGGTGCGTCCCCCGGTGGTCTCCGAACGCGGGCCGCCCGTCCGGTCGGAGCATGAGGGACGCTGCTCTGCGTCGCGGAGTTCGCCCACGGCCGTCTTGACCAGGTGGGTGGCACACCGGGCGACCCTGGCTCCAGGCGCCCGCCCGCAGGCGCTGGCGCGGCAGACCGCCACAAGCCCGCTGGCGCCGGTCGCGTGCTGTGTGGCCGGAGTCTCCCCGTGGCGCTGCCTGATCATCTCCTGCGGTTCCGTTGCCGCAGCCGCCACGCCGCCATCGGATGGTGCGGAAGCTCCGGGTTCGCCTCGAGTCCCTCGAACATGGGCAGTGGATCGAATCGGTCCTCGTCGTAGAAGCGTTCGAGGTAGAAACGGTGTTTCTCGCCAGGGGCGAGGATCTCGCTGAGCGTGGGCTCCGCGGCCCTGCGGAGCAGGTCAAGGGTCGGGCGAAGACCCTTTCGGAGCGTGGGCCACAGAGCGTTGCGTCTCTAGCCTGCCTGGAGGCTCGGGATGAGTCCCGCTGCCGCCCGCGGGCGGTCGCGATCGCCCATCGCCAGATGATCCGCGGGCGACCCCACCCGGCAGGCCCGCCGGCTTCGCGCATTCCCCCATTGACAGCGTTCCGGCCCATGCGGGATACTTTGTAATAGGTGTTTACAAACACTCCTACTCTCAAGGGGGACGACAAGTGATGCCCCACCTTCGCCTTGCGACCGCCGCCTGCATCCTCGCGCTGACCGTCGCTCCCCTCGCTCGGGCCGACGATTGCACCACCCAGCTCTCGTGCGGCGCCGATCTTCAGCAGGCCACCGACCTCGAACTGCGCATGAACGATCACTTCTGGTACGGGCAGGCGCTCGAGGCTTGGTACGACACGGCGGCGCGGAACCAAGGCGATGTGGCTCTCGTCGGCGGGTGGGGCGACTCCGGGTTGTGGACGGGCGTCTACCTTGGCGGCGAGTCCTTCCGCTACGCGGTCGCGCGTGACAAGCTCGCCGGCTCGCTCGACGCCGACCAGATCGTCTACTGGACGAGCCAGCGCGACGAGGCGAAGGCACGCGTGGACGCCATGGTTCAGAAGGAGCATCTGCTCGTGAACATCGCGAAGGCCTGGCGCACCGAGGTGTCGCCGTGGGTTCACCCGAACGACACCCACACGCCGGCGAGCTTCGGCGGAGGCGTCATCCAGGGTGAGCCCGGCATGCTCATGCGCGCCTGCGCGCCCACCGACGCCCCCCCGGAGCACGCCATGGCAACCAACCGCCGCGTGTTCGGACCGTGGCTCTGGGACGACGAAAAGGAGTACATCTGTGAGACCGCGCCGAGCCGCGACACCTACGCGGGGGTGACCTTCGGGTTGCAGGCCGCGTTCGACCTGGTCTCGGTCGACGACCCGGACATGCGGGCGATGATCCGCGACGACATCTTGAAGCTCGCCGGCTTCCTCGTGAAGTACGGGTGGAACTACCCGCGGCCCCACGGCAACATCTCGCTGCCGCCGCTCGGCCACGACTTCGACAACTTCATCTCCCCGCTCTTCGTCTACGTTCCGATGGCGCGGCTGAACATGGCGAACGTCGCCCGGCACGTCGCCGACCTTGCCGGCACGCTTGAGGAGAAGCTCCGGTGGGACGCGGTGTGGCAAGAGGAGTTCGCCAGTCAGGGACCGATCCTCGCGGGCTCGATGGTGATCGACTCGATGCAGCCGAACGAGAGCTACTACAAGTTCAACCTCCACTACCTCACCGGCTTCAACTTGCTCCGCACGCTCGGCGACCCGACCGAGCGCGGCGTGGTCGCCCAGGCCTTCGATGCACTCGACCGGACCACCGGCGACGACGTGAACGCCCACTTCGAGGCGATCACCTATGCCGTGACCGGCGAGCCGGCGAAGCGGGACACCGCGATCACGCACCTGGACGAGTGGCGGGCCTACCGCGCCACGACGGGTAGCAACCCGAACGTCGACAACTCACCCGGCTGCGGGATCGACTTCGCCTGCGTCCCCGACGACCAGCTCGACGTCTCCCCGACCGGGCCCGACGGGGAGTTCCTCACGTGGAAGCCCGGAACGAGCACGAAGATCCGGGCCGCGCTCCCGCTGCCGGTCGCCGTCCGGCCGCAGACCGACTTCCTGTGGCAGCGCCCGCCCACCCAGCTCAGCTCGGGGTATACCGATCCCAGGTACGAGCCGCCGGGCGTGGACTACCTGACGCCGTACTGGATGCTCCGCTACTTGACCGAGGTGGCGCCACCGGCACTCGCGCCGCTCCCGGAGAGCTTCGCCCCGTCGTTCCGCTGAGCACACCCGCCAACATCTCAGCGAGGGTGCTTGCGCGGCAGTGGGACCATCCGGACGTGGTGCTCGTCCACGACGGAGAACCGTCCCGGCCAGTCCGCGCGCCCCGCGAGCGTGGACGCGACGGTCCGGGCGAGCCGCTCGGGGGTCGTCTGCGGCAGGCGCAGGAGGATCACGCCGGACCCTGCGGGCAGCCCGCGCCGGAACGCGATCTCCCCGAACTCTTTGTCCTGCGTGAGCAGGACCCTGTCCTCGCGCGCGGCGCGGCGCGCGACCTCGAGATCGGTCGCGCCCGGTGCCTCCACGCGAACCCAGACCACATCGTGGCCACCCGCTCGGAGCGCCTCGACGACCACCCTCGGGATGTTCTCGTCGGCGAGGAGCCTCACAGGGGCGCCGGTCTCGGGTAGACGCGCTCGGCGCGAAGGCGCTCGGCCGCGTAGGCGAGGCACGCGCGCAGGTCGTCCCCAGTCAGCCCTGGATAGTTGTCGAGGATCTCAGGCTCGCTCCAGCCGGCGGCGAGAAGCTCGACGATCAGCTCCACCGCGATCCTGGTCCCCTTGAGGAGCGGCTTCCCGGCGAGGACCCGCGGATCCAGGGCGATCCTGTTCTCCCACGCCGGGCGCGCGGACGGATATGCTTCCGGTGCCTCCGCCACCCCGCGGCCGCGCGAGCGCCCGGGGAGGCGCTCGCCGCGCAGGGCAGCCTCGAGGTCCTCTTCGTCGACGAGGTGTTGCGTCCCGACCTTGAGGGACGGCAGGCGGCCGGCGCGGATCCAGCGCCTGATCGTCTCGGCGGCGAGCCCCGCGCGCGCCGCCGCTTCGGGGACGGTGAGCACGGGTGTAGCATACAACACCATCCGGATGGCCGAACTCCGGCTGCGCACGGCAGGCCCTCGCCGGTTCTCCGCGCGTTCCCCTTGCGCATTCCCGGCAAAGCCCGCATGCTTTCGGGGGAGCTGCAATTGGGGGAGCACTCGGGACCGCGCCGGCCCCGGGTCCGCGGAGGAGGAGCCGATGCCTGAACGCCTGAGCGCGCTTGACGCGAGCTTTCTGCTGCTCGAGCGCCCGAACGTACACATGCACGTCGCCGGACTGGTCGTCCTCGACCCGTCGACCCGCCCGGACGGGCGGCTCACCTTCGAGGAGGTGGCCGAGGTCCTCCGCGCGCGGATCCATCTCGTGCCGCGCTTCCGGCAGAAGGTGCGGTTCGTGCCGCTCGGGCTCGGCCGCCCGGTGTGGCTCGACGATCCGAGCTTCGACCCGGACTTCCACCTGAGGCGCGCGGCGCTGCCGGCCCCCGGCGGCCCGCGCGAGCTGGCCGACTTCGTGCAGCGCGTGCACTCGCGCCCGCTCGACCGCTCGAAGCCTCTGTGGGAGCTGTACTTCATCGAGGGCCTCGAGGACGGCAACGTCGCGGTGCTGAGCAAGTCTCACCACGCGATGATCGACGGGATGAGCGGCATGGACATCGCGACGGTCCTGTTCGACCTCACGCCGGAGCCGCGCGCGGTGGAACCCGAGCACTGGATCCCGCGGGTCGAGCCGTCGGCGCGCGACCTGATCCGCGACGCGATCACCGAGCAGATCACGAGCCCGCTCCAGACCGCGCTCCAGAACACCGCGCTCGCGCTGCGCGCGCCGGGGATCCTGCTCGACCGCGCGCGCAACACCCTGGAGGGCCTGGCGGGGATGCTCGCCGCCGGCGCCGCGCCGCGCGGTCCCTTCAACCGGCGGGTCGGGCCGAACCGGCGGTTCGCGATGGCCTCGGTGCCGGTCGCCGACGCCAAGGCGATCAAGAACGCGCTCGGCGGGACGGTGAACGACGTGGTGATGGCGTCGGTTGCCGGCGCGCTCGAGCGGGTCATCCGCGCGCGCGGGGAGGCGACGCACGGGCTCGGCCTGCGGGCGATGATGCCGGTGTCCACCCGCGACGACTCGCAGCGGATGGCGATGGGGAACCAGATATCGAACTTCTTCGTCGACCTCGCGGTCGGCGAGCGCGGTGCGGCGGCGCGCTTGCGGCGGATCACCGCGGCGACGAAGGAGCTGAAGACCTCGCACCAGGCGCTCGCGGCCTCGGCGCTGATGAACGCCGGCCAGTGGGCGCCTCCGACGATCCACGGGATGGCCGCGCGCCTGGTCGCGCGCCAGCGCTTCGCGAACCTGGTCGTCTCCAACGTCCCCGGGCCGCAGATGCCGCTGTACCTGCTCGGCGCGCGGATGCTCGTCACCTACCCGGTGATGCCGCTCGGCGAGACGATGGCGCTGTCGGTCGGCGTGACGAGCCTCTCCGGTGTCATGGGGTTCGGGGTCACCGGGGACTGGGACGCGCTCCCCGACGTGGACGTGCTCGCAGAGGGGATCGTGGCCTCCGTGCACGATCTCAAGAAGGCGGCGGGCCTGTAGCGTGACGATCGTGGTTCGACCGGTCCGCCCCGAGGAGCACGCGGAGGCGGGCCGGGTCCTCGAGGCCGCCTGGCGGGAGTTCGTCGGTCTCGGCGAGGAGGGCTGGGATCGTTACGTGCGCGACCACGTCTCGAACGTGGCGGCGCGCGCTGAGCGCACTCTCGTGCTCGTCGCGGTCGAGGACGAGCGGATCCTCGGGTCGGCGACGCTCGAGACGGACGATCGTGTCGGCGACCCCGACGACGAGGGCGAGCCGCTCCCGCCGGAGGAGGCGCGTATCCGGATGGTCGGCGTCGCGCCCGGCGCGCGCCGCCGGGGAGTCGGGCGGCTCTTGATGGAAGGCCGCTTCGAGGAGGCGCGCCGCGCCGGCAAGACGCTCGTCACGTTGCGAACCACGCCGCGACAGAAGGCCGCGCACGCGATGTACGAGGACATGGGGTTCGCGCGCGGCGCCGACACGGTGTTCGACGACGGCTTCGTGCTGATGTCCTACGAGATCCGGCTCTGAGTCAGCAATCGCCGGGCGCCGAGCCGGCCCTGTTCGGCGCGCTGACAGGTAGCCAGTCGCGCCATGCTGCCGGGTTCTCTGCTGCCTAATTCGGGGGATTCCTCCAACCCCCGGCCTACTCATTGACAGAACTGTGGAACGATACGAAAGATGGGGTGAGATGCTGGTGTGGAGTGGCTGTCGCCCAGGTAGCTTGACGTGCCCGCTTCGTTTCTCTAGGCTCTGACCTGGGGAGCGGCTCGGGGAGGGTCGCTGGAGGGGAGGGGATTCCTAAATGGCTGCCCCGGAGTCCAAATGGGCGCCATCGTATCTTCTTATCGACAAGCGCAGCGGGGAACGTCAGCGCGATTATGAGAAGTTCCTCAACAACGGATCGGACATTGCGGATCCGTTGCCGGGTAGTGAGGAGTCGCTGGAGCAGGCCGACCGCTTGGCACCGGGAAGTCCGTCGTAGGCCGCGAAGAAGTAGCCGCGCTCACTTGACCGGGCGGCGGAGTCCTACCATCCACATCGCTTGCTTTCCCCGGGCCGAAGTCCCCCGTTAGTGCCCCAAGTGCGAACGCGGCAAGCATCCCACAGATGCATGCAAAGAGGATGCCCTTCCACAGAAGCAGCCTGAGCCCCGCGACTGTCGCCCGCTCCCTGACCGCGAGAAACCCTGAGAACGGTCCCGCGAGACCGCTCAGGGCGAGGGCGACGTTCGGCTGGAGTTTCGGAGTATCGCTTAGAACGGCCCACCAGAGAATGGCCGTGACTGCTGCCGCGAAGGCCGCACCTGCGACGTAGAGGGCTGCTACTTCGAGCTTCAGCTTGTAGAACACTTGCAGACGGACGATCTCGCGGGTCTTCGAGGAGGGCTTTGGGGTCTTCGCGGAAGGATCAGGGGTTGGCGCCGGTGGCACTCGTCGAAGGACCCTCGCCCGGAGGCGCCGTGTGCCATGCGTGATCGCCCGTGCCGGCAGTCCAAGGGTTCGGCGTGCCAGCCTCATCCATCCCTTGGGGTGCGCCGGGGGCTGGCGATTGAGGTCGTCGATTAGGCGCTGGAATTCCGCTCGGGTCTTCGTTGTGTAGAAGACCTGCAGCTCGTAAGACTCCGAGTACTCGATGCCAAAGAGATCCCGGAGTCCGACCGGTCCGACTCGCGTATGGTTGCCGAACTGCGCCTCGGTGTTTCGTGCCTTGAGGCGCACAGCGGCGGTATCAGGCGACGACACTTCGATGTGCGTTCCTTGGGCATCGCCTATGACAACTGCGTATCGGTGCTGCAGACCGCCCAGGCGGCAGGCCTGGCCAAGCGGTAGTGGCGGCCGCTTCGAATCTTCATGTCGCTTTCCGATCGGTACCGTCTGGGTGAGCTTCGCAATGTACGCCTCGCCGATGCGCACACGCAGCGGAGCGAATGCGACTCACGAGTGGGTGAATCGGCTAAGCGTGAAGAGAGCGTTTTCGCAAGCCCGGCTGCCCTCGCCAGGCGCGCTCTGTACGTCGACCAGCCCGGCGATCAATGCAAGGAATGCATCACACTGGCCGAAGAACGTTGTCAGCCGCTGAGTGATCGTTGGCGGTGACGTGCCCCACCCGCCTTTCATTCGGAGCTTGACGTAGTCGGGCAGGAGGAGGAGGGGGTTCGTCAGGGGATCTCTGAGGCCTTGGACATGTGCCCAGGTCAGATCGGGGCTGTCCTTGAGTCGCTCGGCGAGAGTGCGTCCACTCTCGATGAGACCCTGAACCCTGGCCTCCATAATTGCCGGTACATCGCTCATCTCGTCCTCCGCCTCCAGTCGCACCCGGCGGGCGAGGAAACGGATCATCTTGGCGGCCGAGTCCTCCGGCGCTTCAGACAGCAGTAGACACTTGGGCGTGAAGTTCGCGCGGTGAAGCAGGCCGCTCGGTATGCAGAATGCGAGTGCCCGGATGAGGGGAGTGACGATTGGCGGCGAGAACTCTGAGGCAAGAAAGGTCGAGGCGGGCCAGATGCTCCTCGTAATGACGTAATGGGTTGCGAGTTCGCTGTTGCGAAAGCGGTTTCCGAGAGGGAGTCGGTGACCCCGGTGATCCTCAAGGTCCGTCCGCATGAGGACCTGCTTCGGGAGAGTTAGGAGCGGCACGGGGAGCGGGACCTCCTGTCCCATCCAGCGTCTATCAGACTCCAGGAGCGGAGTGAGTTGGGTCACCAGCTCGGCGGATTCCGTAGGCTCTGACGTAACCTTCCTGGCAACTTTCATGGCGGACATGGCGGCACGATGCACGAGGCTTGGTGGGATTCTGAATTGCAGGCTGATCCGGTCGCGATAGCATCGTCCATCTAGTGGAGTAATGGCCTCAACACGCCGCTCTCTCCATTGGTTTGGCTCGGCCAAGAGCGTCGCGGCCACTTCTCTGGCGAACAGCTCGCCGGACCTGTCCACCGAGCGCCTGAACTGCACCCGATAGAGTGACTGCCATATGCCACCCTCACCTCATGTCCCGAACTCCTATCATAGCTGAGACGCGAGATATGGGACATACCCCACAGGAGGGATTCTGCTGGATTGCCGGTGCTCCGCGGGTCCAGGGCCGCTACACTCCGAGCTCCCCGCGCGCGGCCGCGCGCGCGCGCCGCGCGAGCGCCGGGACGCCGAGGTCGAGCTGGGCGAACATCGGGTGGTCACGGGTGCCGGCGAGGTAGCGGCGGTAGGAGCCCTCCATGATGATCGCGATCTTCCACCCGGCGAGCGCGGCGTACCACGAGACCCGGTCGATGGGGACCTCGCTGCGCTCGGCGTAGCGCGCGAGCGCGTCGCGCCGGCGCAGGAACCCCTCCTGGTCCATGGCCGAGGGCACCGTCAGGCCGAAGGTCGGGTCGCCCGGGTCGCACCAGAAGTAGAGCATCCACCCGAGGTCGGCGAGCGGGTCGCCGAGCGTGGACATCTCCCAGTCCACGACCGCGACGAGACGCGCTGGCGGCTCGGGCGCGAAGATCGCGTTGTCGAGCTTGAAGTCGCCGTGGACGATCGTCGCGCCTCCCTGCGGAGGCAGGGTGTCGTCGAGCCAGGAGCCGACCTCCTCGATCTCGGGGACGTCGCGGAACTTCGCGAGGTCCCAGAGCTGGCGCATCCGGCGGAGCTGCCGGTCGAGGTAGCCCTCGGGTCTTCCGAACCCTTCGAGGCCGGCCGCGCGCCAGTCCACGGCGTGCAGCGCCGTGAGTGTGTCCACGAGCTGCTCGCACATCCGCCGCCGGTCTTCGAGTGAGGTGACTTCGGGGGGGACCTCCGCGCGCACCACCACTCCTTCCACCATCTCCATCAGGTAGAAGGGCGCGCCGATCACCGCGCGATCCTCGCAGAGCGCGATCGGACGGGGGACCGGAACCGGAGCGCCGTGGCCGGCGAGCGCCCGCATGACCCGGTACTCGCGGCGGACGTCGAACGCGGTCGGAGGGAGGTCCCCGCGCGGGGGCCGGCGGAGCACGACGTCCCATCCCTCGCCTCGCACGCGGAAGGTGAGGCAGGACTGGCCCTCTCCGAGGCGCTCGATCGCGAACGGGCCGGCGAGGTCGGGCGCCACCTCGGAGAGGAACCTCGCGAGCCCGGCCGGGTCGACCGGCGCGGGCTCGCTCACCGCGCGCCCCCGGGGATGTAGCGGGCCAGCTCGCGGCGGGCGAGCACCATCTTGTGGACCTCGTCGGGCCCGTCGGCGAGGTGCAGGGTGCGCGCGCCGGCGTACAGGCTCGCGAGCGGGAAGTCGTCGGAGACCCCCGCGCCGCCGTGGACCTGGATCGCGCGGTCGATCACCCAGGTGGCCACGCGCGGCGCGACGACCTTGATCGCCGATATCTCGATCCGCGCGCCTTCCTTCCCGGCGGTGTCCATCAGCCACGCGGCTTTGAGGACGAGAAGCCTCGCCTGCTCGATCATCATGCGCGCCTCCGCGATCCAGTCCTGGATCACGCCCTGGCGCGCGAGTTCCTTGCCGAACGCGGTCCGGGTGAGCGCGCGGCGGCACATCAGGTCGTAGGCGCGCTCGGCCATCCCGATCGCGCGCATGCAGTGGTGGATCCGCCCGGGGCCGAGCCGCGCCTGGGCGATCGCGAAACCGGACCCCTCGGCACCGAGGAGGTTGGAGGCCGGCACGCGCACGTCCTCGAAGAGGACCTCGCCGTGCCCGTGCCCGCCGTCGTAGCCGAACACCGGGAGCGAGCGGAGGATCGTGACTCCGGGGGCGGCGACCGGGACGAGGATCATGCTCTGCCGCCGGTAGGTGTCGGCGCCGGGATCGGTCACGCCCATGAAGATCATGACCTTGCAGCGCGGGTCGTTCACGCCGCTCGTCCACCACTTGCGCCCGTTGATCACGTAGTGGTCGCCGTCGCGAGCGATGCGGGCCTGGATGTTGCGGGCGTCGGAGCTCGCGATGTCGGGCTCGGTCATGGCGAAGGCGGAGCGGATCTCGCCCTCGAGCAAGGGCGCGAGCCAGCGCTCCTGCTGCTCGGGCGTGCCGAACTCCGCGAGGATCTCCATGTTGCCGGTGTCGGGGGCCGAGCAGTTGATCGCCTCCGGCGCGATGAAGGGGCTGTGGCCGGTGACCTCGGCGAGAGGGGCGTACTCGAGGTTGGTGAGTCCGGCGCCCCACCGCGGGTCCGGCAGGAAGAGGTTCCAGAGTCCGCGCGCCCGCGCTTCGCGCTTGAGGTCCTCCACGACCGGGGGCGAGGCGTGCGGGTTTCCTCCGGCGAGCACCTGGTCCCGGAACACCGGCTCGGCGGGCAACACCTGGCTCTCCATGAACTCGGTGAGCCGCTGCCGCAGGTCTTGAACCTTCGGACTGAAATCGAAGTTCATGCGCGCCTCCCGGCCGGGGTGTGTGGCCGGAAATCTAGCCCGCATCGCGCACGGCCCGCCAACTGCCGGGGCGCTTCGAGGGGAACTCCCGGGGTCGAGAACGACAGAACCCCGCGGCGGGAGGCCGCGAGGTTCTGGACGACTCTTAGGCGGTCGTCTTGGGCTTGCGCGCGGCCTTCTTCACTCCGCCGTTGGGCGCGATCTTGGCTGTCAGAGGCTCGACGGCCTCGAGGAGCGTGAGCGTGTAGGCCTTCTGCGCCCCGAGGACCCGCTCGGCGATCCCGAAGCCGGCCTCGACGACGTGCTTGGGCGCGGGCACCTTCGCCCCGACGGTGCGGACCGGCGCGATGTCGGGGATGACCCCGGCGACGAGGCCGCTCACCTGCGAGACGGTCGAAAGCGCGGTGTCCTGGGCCTGCTTGAGGCCGGTGAAGACCCGGCCTGTGGCCTTGGTGGCGAGCGCTGCGAACATGTGTTCCTCCCTTCCCGGACTGCTACTGCGCTAAGTCTACCAAGCGTGCGCTTGGTCTGTCAAGGGGTCTAGCTCGGCGGCTTGGATCGGACGGTCCGCGGGGCGGAGGTGTGGCGGCGCGGCCGGGGAGCGCGACCTGCGGTCATGCTCCGGTACACCCGGATCAGGGCTTCCTTCTGGTCGGTGGATAGCCGCGGGTCGAGGCGGACGGCTTCCTCGACGCCGCCTCCGGCGCGCGGCGCCGGCGCCCTTCCCTCGAGGAGCCCCATGCGGGTGTAGAGGTTCTCGGCCGAGATCTCGAGCGCGTCGGCGATGTGCTTCATGACCTCGGCCGACGGCTTGTAGATGCCGCGCTCCACTTGGCTGAGGTAGGGGTTGGAGACCTTGGCGAGCCGCGCGAGTTGCCGGAGCGACAGGTTGGCGAGCCGGCGCTGGGAGCGGATGAACTCCCCGAGCGCTTTCAGGCGGTCCTCGGCAAGGGTCACCCGCCGAGCATAGCAGTCGCTTGGCCGACCAAGCAACCGGTCGCGGCGCGGGTCGCTACAGGGTCGGCCCGCCCGACGGGCTTTCGGTGGAGTTGGCCGACGGGGTCGGGCTCGGGGACTCGTACGGTTGCGCCACGATGATCGTGACCGTGGAGCCCTGGTCGACCTCCGTGTCGGGCGGCGGGTCCTGAGCGCAAACCCGGCCGGGCTCCTGCTGGCAGTCGAAGTAGCTCGCTCGGTACTGGACCGCGGGCACGAGGCCACGGCCCTCGATTCGCAGGCGCGCCTCGTCTTCCGTGAGCCCGACCACGTCGGGCACGAGAACGGTCGGCTTGCCGCTCGAGATCACGAGGTCGACCGGCTGGCCGGCCTTGATGGAGTACCCGGCCTTCGGGCTCTGCTCGATGACCCTGTCCTTGGGCACCGAGTCGCTCGGGCGGCGGGTGGTCTCGCCCACCTTGAGGCCCACTTTGGTGAGGATCTCGCGCGCCTTGCTCTCGGTCTTGCCTCGCAGATCGGGTGTCTTCACGAGCTGCGACCCGCTCGAGGGGGTGAGGGTCACCGTCCTGCCCTTCTGGTACCGCTCGCCCGGCGCCGGGCTCTGGAGCATGACCATCCCCGAGGCGAACTCGTCGCTCGGCACCGAGGCCTCGATGGACACGTCGAATCCCTTGCGTTTCAGGATGTCCTGCGCCCGGCCGACTGCCTGCCCGATCACGCTCGGCACCGTCGCGTACCGGGGTCCGGTGAGCGCGCCGGCGGCGGCCCACACGAGCGCGCCGGCGGCCGCCAGCGCGATCAAGGTGAGCAGGACGTACCCCGCCGCCCGGCGGTGGCTCGCCGAGGCGGCCTCGAGCGAGCGCGTGGTCGCACTCGGCGCCCGCGCGCCTCGGGCGACCACGACGGTCTCCTCGGCGAGCGGGCTAACGACGCCGGTCGCGTCGTGGAGGACAGGCGTGGCGCTCACCGGCCGCCCCGCGAGCCAGCGGAGGATGTCCTCCCTGAGCTCCTGGGCCGTCTGGTAGCGGTTCGCCGGGTTCTTCGCGAGCGCCTTCATCACGACGGCTTCGAGCGCCGGCGGGACGTCGGGGTTGAGGCGCGACGGGGGGATGGGGGACTCCTTCACGTGCTTGTAGGCGATCGCGACCGGAGAGGACCCGGTGAACGGCACCTGGCGCGTGAGCATCTCGTAGAGGACGATGCCGAGCGAGTAGACGTCGGAGCGGTGATCGACCGGCTTCCCCTCGGCCTGCTCCGGGGAGAAGTACTGCGCGGTGCCGAGCACGGTCGCGGTCTGCGTGACCGATTCCCCCGACATCGCGCGGGCGATCCCGAAGTCGGTCACCTTCACCGAGCCGTCGGAGGTGACCATGATGTTTCCCGGTTTCACGTCGCGGTGGACGATCCCGCGCGAGTGCGCGAACGCGAGCGCCGCGCAGACCTCGGAGGCGACCTCGCCGGCGCGCTCCGGCAGCAACGGCCCCTCCTCGCGGATGATCTCTCTCAAGGTCTTCCCGTCAACGAACTCCATCACGATGTAGTTGATCCCGTCGTCCGAGCCGGTGTCGTAGACGGCGACGATGTTCGGGTGGTTGAGGGCGGCGGCCGACTGCGCCTCGCGGCGGAAGCGCGCGATGAAGTGCGGGTCCTCCGCGAACTGGGGGAGGAGCATCTTGACGGCGACGGTGCGGCCGAGCGTCCGGTCGCGCCCGAGGAGGACGTCGGCCATTCCCCCGGTCCCGAGCTTGCGCGACAGCTCGTACCGCTTGGAGAGCACCTTCGCGTTGCCGCCGGTCTTCGAGCTCACCCGGTCAATCTCCTCCTTGGAGCCGGGGCGGCCGCTGCTCGACCCGAGCCCCCGCGCTCCGTTCGTCTCAATGATGCCTCATCGGACGGCCGTTCTCTGGAAGGCCTCGATCACCTTGCGGGCGATCGGGCCGGCCACCTTGCCCCCGGTCGCCTCGCTGCGCAAGTCGCCGCCGTGCTCGACGACGACCGCGACGGCGATTCCGGGGGCGAATGCCACGAACCAAACGTGCGGGGCCTCGCCCTCGACTCCGGTCTGCGCCGTCCCGGTCTTGCCCCCGATTCCTCGGCCGCGGAACCCGACGACCCGCCCGGTCCCGAAGCGGACGACGTCGATCATCATCTCGCGCAGCCACTTCGCCACCTTCCGCGAGTAGACGGGGCCCTCGCGCGCAGGGGCGAAGCGGCGCACGACGAAGCCGGAGTAGTCCTGCACCTCCCGGACGACGTGAGGCCGGACCAGGTAGCCGCCGTTCTGGACGGCGGCGGCGACCAGGGCCATCTGGAGCGGCGTCACGCGGACGTTCTGCTGGCCGAAGGCGGACTTGGCGACCTCGGCCTTCGGCATGGACGGGTCGCTGCACTCGCCGGCGATCGTGCGGAGGCAGCTCGGAGCGGCGGGGATGTCGAGACCGGACTCCCGGTTGAGTCCGAACCGGGTGGCCATGTCGTAGAGCTTCTTCCATCCGAGCCTCAAGCCGATTCGCGCGAAGGCGGTGTTGCACGACACGAGCAACGCGCGGCGCACCGATCCGCCGCAGGTGCTGCCCCCGAAGTTGCGAACCGGCTTGGACTGCCCGGGAAGGTGCAGCGCGCGGTCGAAGGGCAACCGAGTCGCCGGGGTCATCTTCCCCAACTCGAGCGCGGCCGCCGCCGTGATGATCTTGAAGGTGGATCCCGGCGGGTAGTGCTCCCGGAACGCGCGCGAGAGCAGCGGCTTCGCCGGGTCGGCGTTGAGGCGCGACCAGGCCCGGTCGGCGCGGGCGAAGTCGTGCGTGGAGAGCGGACCGGGGTCGTAGCTGGGGTTGCCCCAGAGCGCGAGCACTTCCCCGGTCTCCGGGTCGATCGCCGCCACGCCGCCGCGCTGGCGGCCGAGCGCCGCGCGGGCGATGCGCTGGAGTTCGGGGTCGATCGTGAGCACGACGGTGTTCCCCCTGCGCGGTCGCCCGAGGAAATCGTCGAGCAGATCGCTCGGCTTGGACGGCTCATCCCCCGTGAGGTAGCCGTTGTACTTGCTCTCTACCATCCACGCGCCGTATCGGAAGGAGTAGTAGCCGGAGATCTGCCCGAACAGATCGCCGAGCGGGTATCGGCGCACGTACTTCAGCGCGTCGCGGGTGGTCCTCGACTCGGCGACGACCTCCCCCCCGGCGACGATCGTGCCGCGCTCGGTGGAGTACTCGTTGATGATGCGCCGCCGGTTCCACTCCTTCGCGGTCTCGGTGCCCAGGATCTGGCTCGAGCGGCTCACCTGAACGAGGTTCAGGTTCGCGAGCAACGCCGCGAAGGCGAGTCCGAGCGCGAGCGCCACGCGCCGGATCGAGCGGTTCAATCGACGGCCTCCGCATCCGACATGCGGATCAGCAGACCGACGAGCACGAAGTTGGTCAGGAGGCTCGACCCTCCGTAGGCGACGAAGGGCAGCGTGATGCCGGTGAGCGGGACGAGCCGCGATACACCGGCCATGATGAGGAGCGCCTGGATGCCGACGATCGTGGTCAGGCCGGTGGCGAGGAGCGTCCCGAACGCATCGCGCGACCGGAGCGCGATCCGCAGGCCCCGCGCCACAAGGAGGCCGAAAAGCAGCGCGATCGCGGTGGTCCCGAGCAGACCCAGCTCCTCGCCGATCGCCGAGAAGATGAAGTCGGTGGGGATCGTCGCCCCCCGGCCGGGCTGGATGAGTCCGGGGTGGCCCCGTCCCAGCCCGGTTCCGGAGATCCCGCCGGTCGCCAGCGCCCAGACGGACTGGCCGATCTGGAATCCGGCGCCCTCGATGCGGCTCCAGGGATCGAGCCAGGCCGCGATCCGGGTCTGGACGTGGCCGAAGGCGTGGTAGGTGAACCAGACCCCGCCGGCGAACAGCGCGAGCCCAGTGCCGGCGTAGGACGCGCGCGCCGTGGCCACGTAGAGCGTGACGACGAACAGGGCGAAGAACAGGACCGACGACCCGAGGTCCCGCTCCCAAACGATTAGCGCGAGCGACAGCCCCCACGCGAGGATGAGCGGGCCGAAGTGGCGCGGCGCCGGGAGCTCCAACGGCCCGATCCTCATGGAGGCGATGGTCATAACCTCCCGCTTCTGGGCGAGATAGCCGGCGAGGAAGGTCGCGAGGATCACCTTCGCGAGCTCGGCCGGCTGGAAGTTGAGCGTCCCGACCCGAACCCACAGCCGCGCGCCCCCCACCGACCGGCCGATCGACGGCGCGAGCGGGAGCAGCAGGAGGGCGATCCCGAGCAGCATGAGGGAGTACCGGAAGCGCTCCAGGCTCCGGTGATCGCGCACGAGGGCGAGCGTCGCGGTGAAGGCCGCGATCCCGGTTCCGATCCAGGCGAGCTGGGGACCCCCGAGCGCCGGGTCGAGCCGGCGGATCATGACGTAGCCGAAGGCGGCGAGCAGCATCGCGATGGGCAGCAGAAGTGGGTCGGCGCGCGGAGCGAAGCGGCGCACGGCGACGTGGACGACGGCGATCCCCGCGGCGAAGAGCGCGGCGTGGGCGGCGATTCCGGGCGGCACTGCCGCCTCGCGCGCGAAGGAGACGAGCGCGAAGGCCGCGAGCGCGATGATCCCGGCGAGGATGAGGAGAGACAGCTCGGCGCTGCGCGGTTTCACGGTCCGCCTCCGGGTGGGCCGGTCGGGAGCGCAGGCCCCGGCGAGCCCGACGCCGCAGGCGCCGGGCCGAGGGCGCCGCGGATGTTCTCGACGATGCGGCGCGCTTCGAGGAGCGTCCGGGCGCGCAGGCCCTCGGCCAGGCGCGGCCGGTAGTAGGCCGCCACATCGTTCACGCGGATGGGCGTGCGCTCCTCGACGCGGGCAAGCCCCCTCAGCGGGCTGTCCGGCAGGCCCCGGAAGATCGCGACGCGCCCGCCGTCCACTCCGACGAAGTAGTTGCGGCCGGCGACCGCTCTCACCACGACCCAGGCGCCGATGGCTGTGGAGAGGATGACCAGACACCAGGTTAGTGTCCTGGTCGCCCGGGGCCGGCCCGGCCGCGATCGCGGCCGCCGTGCCGCGGGAGCAGGCGAGGGGGGGTCGTCGCTTCCGTGCTCGATCAGCACCACGGTGACGTTGTCCGGCCCGCCCCGGGCGTTGGCGAGCGCGACGAGGCCGCGGCAAGCCGCGTCGAGGTCCGGGTCGGCGCCGGCCAGCCGGAGGATCTCCTCGTCCGAGACGGGTCCGGTGAGGCCGTCGGAGCAGAGCAGGAGGCGGTCTCCGGGAAGCAGGTCGAGGTCGGCCTGGTCCACGAGCACGCTCGGCTCCGACCCGAGCGCGCGGAGCAGCAGCGAGCGGTGCGGGTGTGTCGCCGCCTCCTCCGGGGAGAGAGATCCTTCCCGGACGCGCCGCGCGACCACGGTGTGGTCCTCGGTCAGGCGGCGGATCTCTCCGGCGCGGATGAGGTAGCAGCGGGAGTCCCCGACGTGGGCGATCCGGGCGACGCCGCCGCGGACGGCAAGGGCCGTCAGGGTGGTCCCCATCCCGGAGAGGTCCGCGTTGCCCCGGGCTCGCTCGTACACCTCGCGGTTGGCCCGCTGCACCGCCGCGGTGAGATCGCGGAAGCTGTCGTCCGGCGGCGCGGCGGCCAGCGCCGCGATCGGCTCGAGCGAGAGGGCGCTCGCCACCTCGCCGGCCCGGTGGCCTCCGAGCCCGTCGGCCACGGCGAACACGGCCGCGCCCACGAAGAGGGAGTCCTCGTTGCGCTCGCGCGCGCGGCCGACGTCGCTGAGCGCCGCGGCCCGCAGCCGGCCGGCGCCCGGCGCCGTCACCGGCGCACCTCGATGAGGGTCTTGCCGACCCGGACCTCGTCGCCGTCGGCGATCGGCGAGGGGCCGGTGACCTTCATCCGGTTCAGGTACGTGCCGTTGGTGGAGCCGAGGTCCTCGACGAACCAGGCGCCTTCGCGGGCGAACAGCCTCGCGTGCATCTGGGAGCAATAGGTGTCCTGAAGCACGACCTGGCAGGAATCCTCCCGCCCGATCACGACCTCGGCGCGGAGCGGAAAGGGCTTCGCCGGTTGGTCCGGCTCGCGCACGAGGATGGTTCTCGGAGTCCCCCGGTGCCGGCGCTTCCCGGAGCCCGCGGCCGGGCGCGGCGCGCGGGTTCCGACCAGGTCCAGGTGAATGACCCGGACCGCGCGCGCGATGAACAGGTACAGGAGGGCGAGGAACAGCCACTTGAGAGACGTGAGGACGACCGGGGGCACTACGGCCTCCGGAACTCGAGGACGGTCTCCCCGAGCGCGATGCGGTCGCCCGGCACCAGCCGGTGGCGCCCGACCCTGCGACCGTTGACGTCGGTCCCGTTGGTGGACCCGAGGTCGATCAGAACCCACTCGTCACCTTCCCGGCGGATCTCGGCGTGACGGCGCGAGACCCCCGGATCCGGCAGCATCACGTCGGAGGTGTCGAGCCGTCCCAGGACGAGAGCCTCCTTGGACAGCGGCCAGTGTCTGCCCTGCTTGCCGACTTGGACCAGCTCGGCGTCGGCGTCGAGCGACATCCGGATGAGCTGCGTCTGCGGTCCGGCCTCCGGCTCCGCGCGCGCGCCCTCGGCGAAGTCGGCCTGCACATCGAAGGTGCCCGCCTTCCGGCGCGGGTCGGCGGCGAGGTGGATGTCCGGCGGCCCGAGGAGCTTCCAGCCCTCGCTCGCCGCCGCGCGCCGGGCCACCGCGGCCAGCTCCCGCACCAGGGCCGAGCGAACCGGATCCAGGCGCTCGAAGTCCTTGGCTGAGAGCAGGAAAGCGAACTGGTTCGGGACGTACGTGCTCGAAACCGAGACCCGCTTGCCGTCCTCCATCGCGCGAACCATGCGCTTGCCGAGCTCCACGGGCTGGACGCCGCCGCCGGGGAGCGCGCGGGCGAAG
This sequence comes from Acidobacteriota bacterium, assembly GCA_016208485.1. Taxonomy (GTDB): domain Bacteria; phylum Actinomycetota; class AC-67; order AC-67; family AC-67; genus JACQXY01. The sequence continues at coordinate 48,557 of JACQXY010000010.1, forward strand.
AAGCCCTCGACGATCCCTTCGAGGCGCTTCTCGAACTCGCGCAGGATTCCCATCGGCCGCTCCCTCGACGCCAGCGGAGATTCTAGCCGCGGGCACCCCTCCCGCCGTCGCCCGAAAGGGCAGGCAGGCCGGGCTCGAGGCGCTGGTAGACTGGGTGCCCGCGGGCGACTGGCGGAACTTGGCAGACGCGCAGGATTCAGGTTCCTGTGAGGGCAACCTCATCGGGGTTCAAATCCCCGGTCGCCCACGAATCCCTGTTGAGGCGTGGAGTCGCTCGCCGGGCTCCGCCCGACGACGGTGTCGCAAATCCGGGCGATCCAGGGTAGCCGGAGAAATCGCACCGTCCCCCTCTTCCGCTGGAGGGGGATGTGGAAGAGAATGTCTTGCCCCGCCGATACCGGCGGAGGGGAGAGATCGTCCATGGAGACGTTCCGGTGGCCATGGGGAGGAGGGAATCGCCGATGCGAAGGAGATCTCTCGCGCTCGCGGTTCTGTGGGTGATCTTCGCGGCGCTGCTCGCGGCGGCGGGGGTCGCGATCGCGAGCGATTGCGGGAACCACGACTGGAACGGAAGCTGCGAGACTCCGGAGAACCAGGTGTCCTGCGCCACCGGGAACCTGCGGCCGGATCAGCCCATCGGCGCCCGGCTGTACTCCCAGAATGCGGAGGTCTCGGTCTGTAGCGACGACGGTCCTGTGTGGCAGGGGCGGGTGATAGCGACCGTGAGCCGGCCCACGCAACATGGCGGCGGGGTCTCGCTGGCCCATGACGGCGATGCCGACAACGTGTGGGCGCTCCAGGGCTGGTACCGCGTGGCCTGGTTTCCGATGACCGGCTTCCCGCCCTACCCCGGCTACGTTCGAGGGGACTGCGGGGACGCGAACTCCTGGCAGGTTCCCGGTAAGGCGTGCGGTCCTCAGCTCCAGTTCATGCCCGCGTCGTGTGGGGGGGGCGAGGGTGCGGAGGACTTCAACGGGAACTGCGAGAAGAATCAGGAAGTCCGCTGCGGGACCGGAATGCTCCCCCGCGGCGCCTGGGGGAAGATCATCGAGCCCTACGACATCTGGCACAACCCGCTCGGGGCATCCGCCTACGGGAACGGGAAGGCCGAGGTGTCGGCATGCAACAACGGCGCGTATCTCGGGCCGCAAGGTCGGGTCTACGCGGCGACCGACGGCAGCAGGGCATGGGCCGCCTACGACGGGGACCCGAGCAACGCGCCCCTTCTTCGGGGATGGACCAGGGTGTCGGTGTCCTCCCAGGGCGCCGAGCTTCGGTGCGGATCCGGCGACTCGTTCTACGAGGCCGGGTCCTCCTGCTGAGATCATCGCGATGAAAGAGGGGGCCGCTCGGCCCCCTCTTTCGTGAGAGGCTTCTTCAGCCGACGGCCGTGCCGCAGCCTGCGCAGAACTTCGCCCCGCGCGCGAGCGGCGCGCCGCAACTCGAGCAGAAGTGCGGGGCCGCCGACTGCGCGGCCTCCGGCGCCGAAGCCGCGGCCGGCTGCTCCTCTGGAGCCGCCGGGGCTGCCGGGGGAGGCGGCTGGAAACCGACCGGCGCGATGGACACCACGGGGGGAGGCAGCGCCGGCTCGGGAGGCGCAGAGGCGGCCGGGGGCGCGCTCGGCTCGGGAGGCGCGGGAGGCGCGGGCGGCGTGAACGGCGCCGGCGGAGGAGGTGCCGGGGCGCCGTAGGGAGCCGCTCCGGGAGCCGGAGCCGGGTATGCAACGGCGAGCGTCCGCTTCCGCTTGCTCCTCGCGAAGGCGAACCCGCCCGCGAGCACGACCACGGCGCCTCCGGCGATCGCCGCGATCAGGGCCGTCGGCGAACTCTTCTGAGTCGCGGCCAGCTCTGCCGCCTTGGTCTTGAAGGCCTGGGCCTCGCGGTGCGACGGAACGCGGGTGAGTACCTCGTCGAACTTCGTGAGCGCGGCCTTCCCGTCGCCGGCGAAGTAGAGCTGGAGCCCCTCACGATAGAGGCGGTCCACCGTCCCGAGCTGGTTCTTCACTCCGGCGCGCGTGAGGACCTCGGAGATGAGGGAGGATGGGGAGATGAAGTTGAACGCCTCGGTCTCCCCGACGATGTTGAACGAGTTGATCCCGACGACCCGTCCCTGAAGGTCCACGGTCGGCCCGCCGCTCATTCCGCCGGAGAGAGCGGCGCTCATCTCGTAGACGGGGAGCAGGCCCTCCTCGCGGGTCTTCTTGGCGCTGATCTTGCCGTCCTTGAAGGTCGGCTCGAGGCTTTGGTCGGTCACCATGTCGGTCGAGGCCGGATACCCGACCGAGAGAATGGGAGTCCCGATCTGGATTTCCGAGGAAGGCGCGATCTGGACGACCGAGAGGTTCTCCGCCTCGACCTTGAGGAGGGCGACGTCGCCCTTGCTGACCGCGTTGATCCCGACAACGCGCGCCGGCTTCGCGTCGCCGGTCTTCAATCCCGAGAGCGCCACGCCGTGCTGGACGTAGACGGTCCGGTCGGGCGGCGACCCCTTCACCTTGCCCTCGACCCCCCAGTTGGCGTAGGCGGTCTCCAAGTACGACGCGCGATCCGAGGCGGGGATCGCGTTTTGCGCGATCAGCCAGTCGACGGCCTGCTCCAGCGCGCCCCCCCGCGCGCCTTCGATGCCCGGGTCCACGCAGTGGCCGGCGGTCACGATGTAGCCGCTCGGCTCCACGACGAAGCCGCTGCAGCGGATGGCCCACTCGAACGGATCGCCGTTCTGGATGAAGCCCACTCCCGGCACGCGAACCCAGGCCTTCCAGTAGATCTCCAGGTACACCATCGCCGGGCTCACGATTGCGGAGGTCTTCTCCTCGGGCGTCGCCTGGACGGGCTTGGCCGAGACGCTCGACGGGAGCAGGATGAGCGCCGCGGCAAGGAGAACCGCGGAAAGGGCGGAGGCTCTGCGCATGAAGACTCCTTTCGACAGGGGACGGCGCCGCGAGTCTCCCCCGAATCCGGCGCGCGCGTCCCATCGGCGAGGCCGTTCCCAGGCTAGTCGCGAGAGGGGGTTGGGTCAAAGGTCTCTGTTAGGCTTGGACCGATGGGCGAGCTGGTCATTCGAGGGGCTCGGCTCCTGGACGGCCTCGGGTCGGCACCGGTCGAGGGCGCGACGCTCGTGGCAGAGGGCGGGACCATCCGCTTCGCGGGGCCCGGTCCCGCTGCCCCGCCCCCCTCGGCCGGCGCGGTTGTGCTCGATGCCGGCGGCCGGACGCTTCTTCCCGGGCTGATCGACTGCCACGTCCATCTCTGCCTCGACGGGGTCGCCGACTTCGTGCGCGAGGCGACCGAGCTGAACCTCGCTTCGGCGGCCCTCAAGGCCGCGCGCAACGCCCGGCTGGCGCTCGAGGCCGGGATCACGGCCGTCCGAGATCTCGGCGGTCACAAGCGGGCGGTGATCGAGGTCGCGCGGGCGCAGCGCGCCGGCACCGTCGAGGGACCGCGGATACTCACCGCGGCAGAGGTGCTCACGATCACCGGAGGGCACGCGCACTTCATCGGTCGCGAGGTCGACACCGCCGACGAGCTGGTGAAGGCGGTGCGGGAGCTCGTGAAGGAGGGCGCCGACGTCATCAAGCTGATGGCGACCGGCGGGGTGCTGACCCCGGGGATCGGGGCTCTGCGGCCGGCGTTCACCACCGAGCAGATCGCCGCCGCGGTGCGGGAGGCCCACGAGGCGGGCCGGCGGGTCGCGGCGCACGCGATCGGAGCCGAGGGGATCGTCGCGGCATTGCGCGCCGGGGTCGACTCGGCCGAGCACGGCTGCTACCTGACCGATGAGGCTCTCGGGCTCCTCGTCTCCTCGGGCGCGCGCCTGGTGGCGACCCTGGTGGCCCCGGAGCGGATCGCCGGCGGCGGCGAGGGGATCCCGGACTACGCCGTACGCAAGGCTCGGGAGGTCGCCGGCGCGCACCGCGAGTCGTTCCGGCGCGCGACGGAGGCCGGCGCGCGGATCGCGGCCGGCACCGACGCCGGGACGCCGTTCAACCCGCACGGCGGCCTCTGGCGCGAGCTGGCGCTCATGCACGATGCCGGCATGCCGCTCGACCGCGTGCTGCGCGCGGTGACGAGCGAGGCGGCCGACCTCCTGGGGCTCGCCGACGCCGGAGCGCTGGAGTCCGGGCGCGCGGCCGACGCCGTGCTCCTCGATGGGGATCCTCTGGCCGACGCCGGCGCCTACGGCCGGGTCGCGCTCGTGGTGCAGGCCGGCCGCGTGATTGTCGACCGGAGGGGGCCATGAGGCGCGTGAGGGCGCACGCGATCGAAATCGCCGTCGACGAGCTGGGGTCGGGCGAGCCGCCGTTCCTCGTCGTGCCGCAGTGGTTCCTGTCGTCGCGCTCGATGCGCGCGAGCGCGCTCGTCCGCCGGCTCGCCGAGCGCCACCGGGTCGTGCTGTACGACCGGCGCGGCACCGGCGCCTCCGACAAGCCCGGGCCCCCGTACACGACGTCCCGCGACTCGCGCGATCTCGGGGCGCTCGCGGAGTCCCTCGGACTGCGCGACCTGGTGGTCCTCGGCACGGGGGTTCGCGGCAGCCAGGTCGCGCTGCACTTCGCCGGGCACTTCCCCGAGCGCGTGCGCGCGATCGTCTGCATCGGCGGGACGCCGCGATGGGGGGGCGGTCCCGAATGGCCGTACGGCATCGGCGAGGACGCGTGGGCCCGCGCCTACGGCGAGCTGGAAGCGCGCGGCGACGACTCGCCGCCGCGGGGAGCCTCGCTCGCGATGCGCGAGGACTGGGCGGCGGCCGGCCGCGAGGCGGCGATGGACATGCTCCGGCACACGCGCGAGGAGGACCTCCGGCCCTTCCTCGCGCGGGTCACGTCCCCCACGCTCGTGGTGCACCTGGCCGGCGACCCGGTCGTCCCGTTCGAGGCGGCCCGGTGGCTCGCCGAGAGCCTCCCCTCCGGCACCCTCGAGGTCTTCGAGGCGCCGCGTGAGATCCCCCTGCACGTCCCGGAGGATCTGGTCGCCCACGTCGAGGAGTTCCTCGCGAGCCTCGGGTAGAGGTCCCGCCGACCCGGCACCGGATTTCCGCCCCCCCGATCCCGCAGGCTACGATCTCGCCGGCGGCGCCGCCCGTGCCGGGACCGGCGCGTCCGACGACGAGGAGGTGCCCAGATGAGCGCGATCCAGATCCCCCAGGAGCTGCTCGAGCTGCGCGCGGCCATCCACGACTTCTGCGAGCGCGAGATCCGTCCGGTCGAGGCGAGGTACGCGCAGGAGCTGAACGAGACCGGTGTGATCGCGAACGCCGAGGAGGAGCGCCGCAAGCTGCGCAAGAAGTCGGCCGCGCTCGGCTACTACAGCCTGCACATGCCGGAGGATCTGGGCGGCGGGGGGCTCTCGTACCTCGGCCAGGCCCTGGTACACGAGGAGGTTGCCCGGAGCGGGCTGCTGCTCGCGAGCCGCGGCGGCCTGCTCCCCTCCGTCGAGGGGCCGACGATCATCCTCGCCGACTGCACCCCCGATCAGCGCGCGCGTTTCCTCGATCCGCTCATGCGCGCGGAGAAGGAGATGTGCTTCGCCCTCACCGAGCCGGGAGCCGGCTCCGACGCCACCGCCATCTCGACGAAAGCCGAGCGCAGGAACGGCTCGTGGGTCGTCAACGGGAGCAAGCACTTCATCACGCACGGGGCCGAGGCGGACTTCGCCGTCGTCTACGCCGTGACGGACCCGGCCAAGCGCGCGCGGGGCGGGATCACCGCGTTCTTCGTGGAGAAGGGGACGCCGGGGTTCGCGGTGAGCCGCCTCCAGCACACGGCCTCGACGGTCGATTGCCCGGCCGAGCTGACCTTCAGCGACTGCGCCGTCCCCGAGGAGAACGTCCTCGGTGAGGTCGGCAACGGCTTCTACTCGGCGATGCGCTGGATCAACGGCGGCCGGATGAACGTGGCGACCTCCGCGCTCGGGATCGCCCAGCACCTGTTCGACCGGATGCTCGACTATGCGAAGACGCGAGTCGCGTTCGGCTCACCGATCGGCAAGAACCAGTACATCCAGGGGTACATCGTGGATTCGTGGTGCGAGCTGGAGTCGGCGCGCGTGCTCGTCTACGAGATGGCCTCACGGATCGACGACGGGGCCGACGGGCGGCGTGAGGCGGCGGCGGCGAAGCTGGTCGCGACGGAGATGGTCGGGCGGGTCGCCGACCGCGCGATCCAAGTCTTCGGCGGGAACGGCTTCATGGTGGAGATGGGGATCGAGCGGTTCTGGCGGGAGGTGCGCGCGCAGCGCCTCTACGAGGGGACGAGCGAGATCCTGCGCAACAACATCGCCAAGACGCTCGGGCTGTAGGCGCGATGACCGAGCGCCTCGCTTGCTTCGTCACCCCCGGCCGGTCGCTCGCCGGCGCGACCGAGCGCGTCCGCCTCGCCGAGCAACTCGGATACGAGGCGGTGTTCACGACCCACATCGCCGGGCGCGACGCGCTGATGGTGCTCGCCGCCTACGCGTCCGGCACCTCCTCGATCAAGCTCGGCACCGGGGTGGTCCAGGCGCTCCCCCGCCACCCGATCGCGCTGGCGCAAGAGGCCGCGACGCTCGACGAGATCTCCGGCGGGCGGCTCATCCTCGGGATCGGGCCCTCGCACCGCGTGACGATGGAGACCTGGTTCGGGATCCCGATGGACCGGCCGTTCTCCCGGATGAAGGAGTACGTGCGGATCCTGCGCTCGGTGTTCCGGACCGACGGTGCCGAGTTCGACGGCGAGTTCTACAAGGCGCAGTTCGGCTTCCTCGGGTACGGCGCGCGCAAGGATCTGCCCGTCTATCTTGCGGCGCTCGCGCCGAACATGCTTCGGTTCGCCGGCGCCGAGTGCGACGGCGTGATCCTGTGGGGATGCATGCCCTCGTACATCCGCGAGGTCGTTGCTCCCACGGTGCGCGCGGCCGCGACGGAGGCCGGGCGGGACCCCGCCTCGGTCGAGATCGTCGCGGGGATCCCGGCCGCCGTGACGGGGAACCCGGCCGCGGCGAGGGAGTCCTTCCGCGGTGAGTTCTTCCCCTACATGACCCTGCCCTTCTACCGGCGGGTGATCCGCGGCGCGGGATTCGCCGGTGAGGTGGACGCCTTCGACCGCGCGAGCGCCGGCGACGACTTCGCGGGCGCTCTCGCCGCGATCAGCGACCGGATGCTCGGGCACTTCGCCGCGATCGGGACCCCCGAGGAGGTGCGCGCGAAGATCGCGGAGTACCGGGAGGCGGGCGTCACTCTCCCGGCCGTCGCCCCGTTTTCGACCGGCGAGGGCGAGGCCGGGTCCGACGCGACCCTTCGGGCCGCGATCGGAGCGTAGCGCGCGCGATCGACCTCTCGAGCCCGTGGCGCGGCTACTCGGAGAGCAACCCGCGCGCCGCCGCCTGCGCCTCGGCGAAGATCTCCTTGAGAGGCCGGCCGGTCGCGCGCGCGACCTCCGCGCAGTCGGCGAACTCCGGAGCGGCGCCGCTGGCGCGGCCTGCGGCGTCCCTCGAGACCTTCACCCGGACCGGGTGCCCGGCGACCTCCACGCGCGCCGTCTCACGCGGCAGCGTCCACTTCTCGACCAAGCGGCGCCGGACCCCGAGGGTGGTCGTCTCCGCGAAGAGGACGTCGCGGAGCGCTCGCTCGGCGCCCTGGTCGCAGAGTACCGAGAGCGTGACGGCCGGCCGGCTCTTCTTCATCACGACCGGCGTGATCCACGCGTCCTGGGCGCCGGCCGCGAAAAGCCGCTCGAGCACGTACTCGTACAGCTCGGGGTTCATGTCGTCGATGTTCGTCTCCAGCACCAGCGCCGGGAGCGGCCCGTAGGCGTCCTCGACGCCGGCCGGCTCGCCGACGATGAGCCGGAGCACGTTGGGGATCTCCAGCTCGCGGCTCCCGGCGCCGTAGCCGACCGCCGCGACGCGCATCGGAGGAAGCTCGCCGTAGGCGCGCGCGGTCGCCGCGAGGATCGCCGCGCCGGTCGGGGTGACCAGCTCGCTCGGGATGCCGCGCGAGTACAGCGGCGCCCCTTTCAGCAGCTCGACGACGGCCGGGCCTGGGATCGGCAGGATCCCGTGCTCCGTTCGAGTCATGCCCATCCCGGTCGCCACCGCGGAGGCGTGGACGCGCTCGATCCCGAGGTGGTCGAGCCCGATCGCCGCGCCCACGATGTCCACGATGGTGTCCACGTTGCCGAGCTCGTGGAAGACCACGTGCTCGACGTCCTTGCGATGGACCTTCGCCTCGGCCTCCGCGAGGCGCCGGAAGGCGTCGAGGGCGACCTGCCGCGCGCGGGGCGGCAGATCGCCCTCCTCGATGAGCGCGCGCACGCTCGAGTAGGTGCGCAGGACGCCGCCCTCGGCAGCGCGCACGCGCACGTGCGTCGCCGCGAGCCCCTGGCGCTCCACGTGGGTGACGTCCAGCTCGAACGGCTCGAGAGGGATCTTGCGGAGCGGATCGGCGATCTCGTCGAGCGGTACCCCGGCGTCGATGAGCGCTCCGAGCACCATGTCGCCGGAGATACCCGCGAAGCAGTCGAAGTATGCAATGCGGCCGGCCGGGCGGGGGTCGGTCACGACGGCTCCCCCAGGATGCGCGCGGCGATCGCCGCGGCTCCGAAACCGTTGTCGATGTTCGCCACAGCGACTCCCGGCGCGCAAGAGTTGAGCATCGTGAGCAGCGCGGCGAGCCCGCCGAAGGAGGCGCCGTAGCCGACGCTCGTCGGTACCGCGACGACCGGCGCGCCCACGAGCCCGGCGATCGCCGAGGGCAGCGCCCCGTCCATCCCGGCGACCACGATCACGACGTCGACGCCCGCGAGGAGGTCCTCGACGGCGAGCAGCCGGTGCACCCCGGCCACGCCGACGTCGGCGACCCGCTCGACCTTCGCGCCGAGCGCCTCCGCGGCGAAGGCGGCCTCGTCGGCGACCGGCAGATCGGAGGTCCCGGCCGTCACGACCGCCACCCGCCCGGTGGGCGCCCCCCCGGCGCTCCGGAGCACGATCAGGCCGGCGGGCTCGTGGAAGGTCGCCTCCGGGGCGAGATCCCGCACGGCCTCGAAGTGCTCGGGGCCGGCCTTGGTCGCGAGCACGGCGCCGCCGGAAGACCCCAGCATCGCGCGCGCGATCTCGCGGAGCTGGCCGGGGGTCTTCGAGCGGGCGTAGATGGCTTCCGGGAGGCCGGTCCGGAGCGGCCGGTGAGTGTCGATGCGCGCATACCCGAGATCAACGACCGGCAACCGCGCGAGCCGCCGGGCGGCCTCCGCCGGGGCGACCTCGCCCCCGGCGACGGCCTCGAGGAGGGCGTCTAGCGCGGGTCGGTCCACGGCGCCTATCGTATACTCGCGCACTCCGCGGGGGGCCGCGGCCGCGCGGAGCCCAATGTCTCTGAGCCCGGACTCGACTTCCGCCCTCGCCCTGGTCGGGGTGGGGCTCGCCGTCGTCGCCGTGGCCGTGGCGGCGATGCTCGCCCTTCGGTTCGCGCGCCTGCAACGCGCGTACGCCGTGCTTCAAGGGGGCTCCGGCCACGAGGACTTCGTCACCGCCGTCGGGCGTCACGTCGAGGCGGCGAGGACCCTGGAGGAGCAGGTGGACGGGCTGCGCGGAGCCACCGAGTCGCTCGCCCGGGCGCTCGATCGGGCGGTCCAGCGCGTCGGCCTGGTACGCTTCGATGCCTTCGAGGACATGGGAGGGCACCTGTCTTTCTCCGCCGCCCTGCTCGACGGAAAGGGCGACGGGCTCGTGCTGACGACGATCAGCGGGCGATCGGACAGCCGCTTCTACGCGAAGCCGGTCGAGGGAGGGGTCAGCCGGTACAACCTTTCCGAGGAGGAGCGCGAGGCCATTCGCAGGGCTCTCGCCGCTCCGCGGGGGTGATGATGGTGGCATGGGGAAAGCGCAGCGAGCAGGAGGACGGCCGCGGGGCGGCCGAGGTTCCGGCGCCGGAGCCGGACCGCACGGGATTCCGACCAGGTGAGGTGAGGAGCGTGCCGGATCGTGACGCGGAGGTGACGGTGATCGGCCCGGGAGCGCGGCTCGAGGGGCTTCTGGTCTCGGGAGGGACGCTCCGGATCGAGGGCGAGGTGAAGGGCGAGGTGCGGGCGGAGGGCGGCGTCCTCATCGCCCCGTCGGCGAAGGTCGAGGCCGAGGTTCGCGCTCAGAGCCTTCGCGTCGAGGGCCGCTACGTCGGCAACGCCGAGGTCTCCTCTCTCGCCGAGCTGGGAGCGACCGCGCAGGTCCAGGGCAATCTCACGTGTGGTGCGCTCGTCGTGGCCGAGGGCGCGGTTTTCAACGGCCAGACGGCGATGAGCGCCGGCGCGCCGGTTATCGCGCTCCCGGAGATGGGATCGGCCGAACAAGGGTGAGCGCCGCGTGAGGCTCGCCTATCTCGGTCCCCCCGGGACGTTCACCGAGGAGGCGCTCCTGTGCGCGCCGGAGGCCGCTGGCGCGGAGCTGGCGCCGCTCTCGACGGTGCCCGATGTGATCGCTTCGGTCGCGAGCGGCGACGCGTGGGCCGGCATGGTTCCGATCGAGAACTCGATCGAGGGCTCGGTCAACGTGACCCTCGACACGCTCGCGTTCGACTCCGAGGGAGTCTGGATCGTCCGCGAGGTTGTGCGCCCGATCCGGCACGCCCTCCTCGCGCGCCGGGGGCTCCGGGCGTCCGACCTCACGGCGGTCGTCTCGCATCCGCACGCCACGGCGCAGTGCCGAGGGTTCCTCGCGCGGGTCCTGCCGCGCGCGGAGGTGCGCGCCGCCAACTCCACGTCGGAGGCGGCGCGCGAGGTCGCGTCGCGCCCGGAGCCCTGGGGCGCGATCGGCGCGCGGCTCGCCGCCGAGCTGTACGGCTTGGAGGTTCTCGTCGCCGACATCGAGGACCGGCGCGAGAACACCTCGCGCTTCGTGCTCGTCGCGCGCGATCGCCCGGCGCCTACCGGCTCGGACAAGACCTCGGTCGTGTGCTTCATCGAGAAGGACCGGCCGGGGTCGCTGCTCGCGATCCTGCACGAGTTCGGCGACCGGGGGATCAACCTCACCAAGCTCGAGTCGCGCCCGACTAAGGAGCGCCTCGGCGAGTACTGCTTCTTCATCGACATGGAGGGCCACGCCGAGGAGCCGCCGGTGCGCCACGCGATCGAGTCGCTGCGCACCAAGATCCTCGACGTGAAGATCCTCGGGTCCTATCCGCGCGCGCCGATCTCCGGGTCCGAGGAGTGATGCTCGACCTCAAGCTGATCCGCCAAGACCCGGAGGGGGTGCGCGCGGCCGTGCGACGCCGCGGATCCGAGCTTCCGGTCGAGGAGGTCCTCGGCCTGGACCGGCGCCGGCGTGAGGCTCAGGCCCGCCTGGACGAGCTGCGGGCAGAGCAGAAGCGCGCGAGCAAGGAGGTCCCACGCTTGGAGGGGGAGGAGCGCTCGGCGGCGCTCGGGCGGCTGAAGGACTTGTCCGACGAGATCTCCGCGCTCGAAGGCGAGCAGGAGAGGCTCGCCGCGGGCCTGCGCGAGTTGCTCCTCGCGATCCCGAACGTCCCGCACTCGAGCGTTCCCGAGGGGCTGACCGAGGACCACAACGTCGTGGTTCGGACCTGGGGCGAGCCCGCCGCGATCGAGGGCGAGGCCCGCGACCACTTGGACATCGGCGCGGCGCTCGATCTGATCGACGTTGAGCGCGCCGCGCGGGCGTCCGGGTCCAGGTTCGGGTACCTGAAGCGCGAGGCGGCGCTGCTCGAGTTCGCGCTCGTGCGGTTCGTCCTCGACCGGCTCGGACGGCACGGGTTCGTGCCGGTGGTGCCTCCGGCGCTCGTGCGCCGCGAGATCCTCGAGGGGACCGGAGCGCTGATGGCGGGGGAGCAGCAGATCTACCGCACGGCCGACGACGACCTGTACCTGATCGGGACCTCCGAGGTCGCGCTCGCCGCGCTGCACGCCGGCGAGGTCCTCGACGCGGCGGCGCTCCCCGTGCGCTACGCGGGATTTTCGACCTGCTTCCGGCGCGAGGCCGGGACCCACGGGAAGGACACGCGCGGCATCTTCCGCGTGCACCAGTTCGACAAGGTCGAGATGTTCTCCTACTGCCACCCGGATGGCTCGTGGGAAGAGCACGAGCTGATGCTCGCGCGCGAGGAGGAGATCCTGCAGGCGCTCGAGATCCCCTATCGGGTGGTCGCGCTCTGCGCGGGCGACCTGTACGGGCCTTCGGCGAAGTCCTACGACTTGGAGGCGTGGTTCCCGGGGCAGGGACGTTACCGTGAGACGACCTCGTGCTCGAACTGCACCGACTACCAGGCGCGCCGGCTGAACGTGCGGTTCCGCGGCGAGGGCGGTGCTCGCCTGGTCCACATGCTGAACGGCACCGCGGTCGCCGTCGGGCGCACGCTCGCGGCGATCCTCGAGAACCACCAGCGCGCGGACGGGAGCGTCTCGGTGCCCGAAGCGCTCCGGCCGTACGCGGGCTTCGACCGCATCGGCCCGCGCTGAGGCTTCCGGTCCCCGGTCTCCCGGCCCCCGGTCTCCCGGCTCCGGCTCCGGCTCCGGCTCCGGCTCCGGCACACGCGCTCCGGGGCGCATTCAGATCTGAATACGCAATTCAGCCCTGAATCGAGGCACGAGGGGGCATGACCCCGGCGAGCGGAGGGCGCGCTACCCTTTGGACGGAGGGCTAGGCTAACTGGACAAGCCAGCGGCCTTGAAAACCGCCACGCCGGCTAACACCGGCATCGGGGTTCGAGTCCCCGGCCCTCCGCGCGGCACCGTCTGGCGCGGAGCCCTAGTACACCCCGCGCGCATGCGCTAATGTGCAGCGCATGAAGACCAGGATGATCCAGATCCGCAACGTCCCCGAGCCGGTCCACCGGACGCTCAAGGTGCGAGCCGCGCAGGAGGGCCTTTCTCTGTCCGACTACCTGCTGAGAGAGATCGCGACGGTCGCGCGTCGCCCCACCCTGGACGAACTCGTCGCCGCCATGCAGGCCGATGGTTCCGTGACTCCATCGGAGAGCTCGGCGGAGGCGGTTCGTGCAGAGCGCCGCGCTCGATGATCGTGCTGGACGCGTCGGCGGCCGTCGATCTGTTGCTCGACACGCAGCCTTTCTCCGGCGCCATCGCCTGCCGACTGCGAGAGCACGAAGGCGATCTGCACGCTCCGCACCTCCTCGACGCGGAAGTGGCGCAGGTGTTCCGCCGCTACGTCCTGCGAGGGGAGCTGAGCGTGGCGCGAGCACGATTGGGGCTCCTTCGTCTGTCCCAGATGCCCCTCGTTCGCTACCCTCACGGGCCGTTTCTCGAGCGCGCGCTCGCGTTGCGCGAGAACCTCACGGTCTACGATGCCCTCTACCTGGCGCTGGCGGAGGCCCTGGGAGCCGCGCTGCTCACCCGGGACGGAGGGCTTGCCGCCGCTCCCGGCGCGCGCGCGACCGTCACCGTTGTCTCCTAGGTAGGCCGCCCGCGGCGGAGTCGGGACCGGTACAATGGCGCGGTTCCGGAGGCGTCGCCTAGGCTGGTCTATGGCGCGGGATTGCTAATCCCGTTGGGGGGCAACTCCCTCGAGCGTTCAAATCGCTCCGCCTCCGCGTGTGAGAAGATGACGAGAGCGGCGTGCCGCTCTCCGAGCGCCCGTAGCTCAATTGGATAGAGCGTCGGACTACGGATCCGAAGGCTGGGGGTTCAAATCCCTCCGGGCGCACCGCGTGTGGTCGAGGCAAGGTGGAGTTCGGACAGTCCCCGATCCAGCCGGAGGCGCCGAACCGAACCTGCCTGGTATGCGGCCATCGGCTCCGGGCGCAGCGCCCTCCACTGGTGGCTGGTGTCGCAGATCGGTGTCCGGATCAGCAGTCGACGCCGACGATTGAGCGGCGGGCGAAGACACAGTCGAGCGTTTCGGGGTCGAGTCTCGCGAAGGGTCCCGTTTCCCGAGCAGCGGCGATCCTGGCAGCCCCACCGGCCGCGATCAGGTCCGCCGGTTCCCACATGAAGGCGATTGTCACATGCGATTCCTCTTCGCGGGCTGGTGCGCTATGATGTAACATTATGAAGTACCACCGCACGCAGATCCTGCTCGACCCCGAGGAGCATCGGCGGCTCGTGCGAGAGGCAGCGGAGCGGGGCCTGTCCTTCGCCGCGTACCTGCGGGAGATCGTGGCGACCCGGGTGGCGGAGGAGGCCACCCCCTACGACGCGCGCTCCTGGGACTCGCTGTTCGGGATCATCTCCGCCGGCGCGCCGGGCGCGGACTTCGATACCGAGGTCGCCGAGGCGTTCGAGGCCGAGTACCGGCGGGACGTCGGCGCGCGGTCCCGCGCTCCGAAGAAGACCCCAGGGAGAGCGAGGCGCAGGTTTTCGTGACGCTTCTCATCGACTCGAACGTCCTCGTCGCGGCGGCCGACCGGCGAGACGCGCACAACGGGCGCGCGCGAGCGCTCCTGTCCGCCGTCACGGCGGAGCGCCCGTTCACGACCGACCACGTCGTGGTCGAGTCCTGGGCGGTGATCAGGCGGAGAGCCGGCTACGAGGCCGCGGAGCGGTTCCTCGACGGGCTCCGGCGATCGCCGCTCGCGCTCGAGTCGGTGACGCTCGCCGATCTGGAGCGAGCCCGGTGGATTGGAGAGCGCTGGGCGGATCAGGAGTTCGATCTCGTCGATCGAACCGCGATGGCGGTGATGGAGCGGCTCGGTTGCTCTCGCGTCGCGACCTTCGATCGGGACTTCGCCGTCTACCGCTACGGTCCGGGGCGCCGGACCGCGTTCGAGGTGCTTTCGTAGCGAGCTGCCGGCCAGCGAGCTACCGGCCCCGCGAGCGAGTACCCGAGCAGAAGGTGTGGACGCTGCCGGGATCGAGATGAGCATCGCGACCGGCACCGGGGAGGCGGCTGCTTGTGTTGGCCTGCCGGTTCAGGAGGCGCGAGTCGTTGCTGAGCGGGTCCGGCCGGAGAGAGTGAGGCGGAGATCCTCTGCGACCTTCTCGAGCGACACGCGCTCCTCGAGACCCAACCTGTCGGCGAGGACCGACAGCTCGTCCGCGAGATCCTCAAGGGTGTCGAGTAGCGCCTCGTACCGGCGGGGGGAGATGACGACGGCGACCGGCCGGCCGTGCCGCACGAGCAGCAGATTGCGCGTCGGGAGCATGTTCGTGAGCAGGTCGTTCAGACGACTTCTCGCCTCGCTCACCGGGACCACTTCGTCGCGCATGAAGACCCCTCATTCCCTTGACGTCGCCTCTGGGGCTGCCCACGATCGGTTCTGCCTCTCACGAAGTGTAGTCCTGAGCGGAATTCATGTCAATCGCTGATACAGACTTGCGTTCGAACATATGATCGGCTACGATTGGGGTTATGGGCCCGTATCGGGTCGTACTATCAAAGACGGCAGAGAAGGAGCTCGGACGTGTGCAACCCGCACGCGTCCGGCAGCGGATCCTCGATGAGACCGCCGCTCTCGGCGTGGATCCCACTCCTCCCCATTCCCGGATGATCCGAGGTCGAGCAACCCGGCTCTGCCGAATCAGGGTCGGGCAGTACCGCGTCGCCTACTGGGTCGATCATGACGACAGGGTTGTGCACGTCACGAAGGTAGGGCATCGGCAGGGTTTCTACTCGTGAGGGACGGCGCGCTACGGCGCCTCGATGAGGCGGTTCAGCGCGTCGAGGGTCGCGCGCGCGACGGCGTCGTTCACGTCGCGGCGCACGAGGGCCGACCCGGTCACGAGGTGCTCGCCGCGCGGGGTGACGAGCCGAAGGACCGTGACGGCGAGCTGATGGCCGCCGGCCGAGACGATGTCGGCGGCCTGGACGTCTGCGGCCGAGCTGCCGAGGAGCCCGCCGACCGCGTCCACGATCGCGAGCGCGACCAGGCGGAGCCCGGAGAGAGCCGACCCGTGGGCCGACCCCGTCCGCGTCCCGTCCCCGACGGCGAGGTTCACGGTGACGCTCGCCGTCTGCTGCTCGGTGTCGGAGGCGACGCGCACGATGGCCGGCCGCGCGCCGCCGCTCCGTCCGGGCGCCGCCGCGCGCGCGTCGTCGAGCTGCACGACGCTCACGGTGCGGTAGTCCACCTCGAGGTTGAAGCTCGCGAGCAGCACGCTCTGCACGTCGCGGACGATCTGCTTCGGGCCTCGCTCGCGGGTCGCGAGCACGTGCACCTCCGTCACCCGCCCGCTCGGGTTGACCACGACGCGCGCGGACTGGATCCCGGAAATGCGGCCGATCGAGTCCTCGAGCTCCGCGGGCGAGGCGGTGCCCCGGCCATCGCCGGGGGGCGGTCCGTTGGTCGTCACCCCCATAGTTTCTCCACCCTCTCGGGTTATTCCTGCGGGCCGTTCCCCTTTGTCGGGTTCCACCGGTCCCCGACGGGTGGGATGATGCCACTCATGGCCGAGAAAAGCATTGTCGCGGCGCATCCGCCCCGCCGGGCGGCGCTCCCGCCGCTCGTCTGGGCGGCGCTCGGCTCGGTCTACCTGATCTGGGGCTCCACCTACCTCGCCATCCGCGTGGCGATCAGGACCATCCCTCCCTTCCTGATGGCCTCGGCGCGTTTCCTCGTCGCCGGCACCGTGCTGTACGCGATCTCGATTCGGCGCGGGGATCGGGAGGGAGACCGGCCGGGCCCGGCGCAGTGGCGCGCCGCCACGACCGTGGGCGCGGCGCTCCTCGTGGGCGGGAACGGAGGGGTCGTCTGGGCCGAGCAGCGCGTTCCGTCCTCGATCGTAGCCCTGCTCGTGTCGGCCATGCCTCTCTGGATGGCCGCGATCGGGTTCGTCGCGTTCCGCGAGCGCCTGCGGTGGCCTGCCGTCCTGGGGCTCGCGCTCGGCTTCGCCGGCGTCGGGCTGCTCGTGCGTCCCTCGGGGGGAGGCCGGGTGGATCCCCTCGGGGCCGGGGTCGTCCTGCTCGCGGCGCTCTCTTGGGCCGCGGGCTCGCTCCACTCCCGGAGGGCTCCGCTCCCGTCCCGGCCGCTCGTCGCGACCAGCATGGAGATGCTCTGCGGGGGCGCGCTCCTCGCCGTCGCGGGGATCGTCTCCGGCGAGCCGGGCCGGTTGCGCGCGGTGAGCGCCGAGTCGGCGCTCGCGCTCGGCTACCTGATCGCCTTCGGGTCGCTCGTCGCCTTCAGCGCCTACGTGTGGCTGCTCACTGCGGCGCCCATCTCGATCGTCTCCACGTACGCCTACGTGAACCCGGTGGTCGCCGTCGTCCTCGGGTGGGCCATGCTCGGCGAGCGCGTCACCTCGGGGATGCTCCTCGCCGGGGCGGTGATCGTGCTCGCGGTCGCGCTCATCGTGAGGACGCGCCCGACGCCCGCGCCCCGCGCCGGCGCGCCGCCCCCCGAGGAGGTCGGATGAGCCGGCGCTCCGGGCCGTGATACTACTTTCCCAGTGTCCGGCGATGAGGAGTTGATGCGGGCGGCGCTCGCCGAGGCGCGCGCGGCGGCGGAGGCCGGCGACGTCCCGATCGGCTGCGTCGTCGCCCGGGAGGGCGAGATTCTCGCGCGCGGGCGCAACCGGCGCGAGGCGGATGCCGATCCGACCGCGCACGCCGAGATCCTCGCGCTGCGGGAGGCGGCGCGCGCCGTGGGCTCGTGGCGGCTCGAGGGATGCACCGTCTACGCGACCCTCGAGCCGTGCGCCATGTGCGCCGGGGCGCTGGTGCTCGCGCGGGTTCCTCGGCTCGTCTGCGGGGCCGAGGACCCGAAGGCCGGCGCGTGCGGCTCGGTCTTCGACATCGTGCGCGAGCCGCGGCTGAATCACCGCGTCGAGGTCGTCTCCGGGGTGCTCGCCGGGGAGTGCGGGGAAATGCTGCGGGAGTTCTTCCGCGACCGGCGCGCGCCGTGAAGACCCCGACGGGCGCCGGTTCCGGCCCATATAATCTCGCTCGGAGGCGTGCCGGAGAGGCCGAACGGGACCGTCTCGAAAACGGTTAGGCCCTTAACCGGGCCTCGCGTGTTCAAATCACGCCGCCTCCGCCGAGTTCCCCGGGCCGGTAGAATCCCGCCCGGAGGCGTCGCCTAGCCTGGTCTAGGGCGCGGGTCTGGAGTACCCGTTGGCGGGGTAACTCGCCTCGAGAGTTCAAATCTCTCCGCCTCCGCTTGCGCGCGCCGGGACCGCGCCGGTGCCAGTTGGCGGGTCGGGGTGCCGCGCCGCGGCTTCGGGCCTATACTTCCCTGCGGAGGTGGCCGTGCTAGGCGGGGAGCCAGCGGTGCCCTGTACCCGCAATCCGCTTCAGCGGGGCCGAATCCCCGCCCTCGGCCCTCGGCCGTGCGGTTAGCCCCGCAGCGGGGGCGCTGAAGGTCGGGTCCCGCGCGACGTCAACTCGTGAACCCGGTCAGGTCCGGAAGGAAGCAGCCGTAAGCGGGCACTGACGGGCGCCGCGGGAGTGCCGGGCCGGAGCCCAGCGCGCGGAAGGCGCGCGTGGCCGGGTGGACAAAGGCGGGTGCACGGCCACCTCTTGCCCCATCGTCCGGCGCGCCCGGGGGGTCGCCGGGTCGTGCGGCGCGTCCGGCGGCTAGAATCGGACCCCTATGGCTTCCGTCGCTCTGTACCGTCGCTGGCGCCCGCAGCTCTTCGCCGAGGTCCTCGGTCAGGAGCACGTCTGCCTGACCCTGCAGTCGGCCATCCGAGAGGGGCGGGTCGCCCACGCCTACCTGTTCTCCGGGCCGCGCGGAACCGGCAAGACCTCCACGGCGAGGATCCTCGCCAAGGCGCTGAACTGCGAGCGGGGCCCGGCGCCGGAGCCCTGCAACGAGTGCGATACCTGCCGGGCCGTCAGCGAGGGCTCCTCGCTCGACGTGATCGAGATCGACGCAGCGACCCACGGCGGAGTGGACGACGTGCGCGAGCTGCGGGAGAACGCGCTCCTCGCGCCGGCCGCGGCCCGCCGAAAGATCTACATCGTCGACGAGGCACACATGATCACCGCGGCCGGGTGGAACGCGTTCCTGAAGACGGTCGAGGAGCCCCCGCCCCACGTCGCGTTCGTCTTCGCCACCACCGAGCCGCACAAGGTGCTCCCGACGATCACTTCCCGGTGCCAGCGCTTCGATTTCCGCCGGGTCTCCTCCGCCGTGATCGCGGCGCATCTCGCGAAGGTTTGCCTCGACGAGGGCGTCGAGGCCGACGAGGCCGCGCTCCACCTGATCGCGCGACAAGCGGAGGGAGGGGTGCGCGACGCGCTCTCGGTGCTCGACCAGCTCGCGACGTCGGGAGCGGTGACGCCGCAGGCGACGGCGGCTCTCGTCGGCAGCGCCACCGACGACGTGCTGTTCGAGTTCTGCGACGCTCTCGTCGGCCGCGACACCGGCGCGGCGGTGAGCGTGATCTCCCGGATGGTCGAGCAGGGCCGCGACCTCCGCCTCTTCGTGCGCCAGGTGCTCGACCACCTCCGGGCGCTGTTTCTCGTCCGGGAAGCCATGGGCGATGATCTCGTGGACGCTACCGAGGAGGTGCGCGCCCAGCTCCGCGCGCAGGCCGACCGGCTTGCCCCCGCGCAGGCGGTGCATCTGATCCGGCTCTTCCTCGACGCCCAAGCCGACATGCGCCAGCAGGCAGCCCCACGCCTCGCGGTCGAGCTGGCCGCCGTCCGCGCGACGGTGCCCGAGGCGGACGACAGCGCGCAGGCGGCGCTCGCGCGCGTCGAGCGGCTCGAGCGTCTGCTCGACATGGGCGCCGCGCCGGCAGCGGCCGGAGGAGCCGCGCCGGCGGAGCCGGATGCCGCGCCGGCAGCTCCGGAGACCTCGACGGCGGCGCCCGAGGCCGCTCGCAAGGGGGCGCGCGGCAAGCGCGCGAAGACCGCGGAGCCGGAGGCGGCAGAGCCGGAGGCCGCGGAGCCGGAGGCGGCGCCGGGACCGCACCCGGCAGCCGGCGATCTCGTGGACCTCGAGAAGATCCGGCGCGCGTGGAGCGCCGTGCTCGACCGGGTTCGCAAGCGCAGCCGGGTCACGCACACCCATCTCCTCGACCTCCGCCCGAGCACCTACCGGGACGGCACGCTCACCCTCGCCGGGAGCCAGAGCTTCCACGCCCAGGAGATCTCCCAGCCGCGCCACGCGGCGATCCTCGCCGAGGCGATCCGCCAGGTGCTCGGCGTCACGCCGCGCATCGCGGCGACCGTGACCGAGCCTCAGCCCGACACCGAGGCTCCCGACGCAGGCGCCGAGACGTTCGATCCTCTCGCTGCGCTCCGCGAAGGGCTCGGCGCCGAGGAGATCGACTAGATGTTCGAGGGTCCCGTCCAGGACCTGATCGAGGCCCTCCGGCGCCTGCCGGGAATCGGGCAGAAGTCGGCGCAGCGACTCGCGTTTCACCTGCTGAAGGCTCCGGCCGACGAGGCCCGCGCGCTGGCGGAGTCCATCCTCGCGGCGAAGGAGCGCGTGGCGATCTGCCGGGAGTGCTTCAACGTCGCGGAGGGCGAGCGCTGCCGCTACTGCCTCGACGCCCGGCGCGATCCCGCGCTCGTCTGCGTGGTCGAGGAGCCGGCCGACATCATCGCGGTCGAGCGCACGCAGGAGTTCCGCGGCCGGTACCACGTGCTCGGCGGGCATATCTCCCCGATCGACGGCGTGGGCCCCGACGACCTGCGGATTCGCGAGCTGCTCGCGCGGGTGGAGCGCGGGGAGCTGAAGGAGGTCATCGTCGCGACGAATCCGACGGTGGAGGGCGAGGCGACGGCGATCTACCTCGCGAACCTGCTGAAGCCGCTCGGCGCGCGCGTGACCCGCATCGCGAGCGGGATCCCGGTCGGAGGAGACCTCGAGTACGCCGACGAGGTGACGCTCGGGCGCGCGCTCGAGGGGCGGCGCGAGATCTGAGGAGTTCGAAGGGCAGGGGCGCCCTCATGAGTGACAGGCACCGCACGCCGAAGGGATGGGTGGTCGGGCTCGCGACGCCGGGGGACCATCACCCATGAGAACCCTTCGCCTCTTCGCCGGCGATCCGCCGGACGTGCCCATGTCCACGGCGTGGTACCTTGCCGAGCTTGCGGAGGCCAAGGGGAAGCAGGAGCTGTTCACCCGCCAGTCGCCGCAGCGTCTCAAGGCGCTGCGCGAGCACGCGATGATCGAGAGCGCAGTGTCCTCCAACCGTATCGAGGGCGTCGAGATCGACGCCTCGCGTGTCCGCGCCGTCGTCCTCGGCCGACCGGCTCTGCGCGACCGCAACGAAGAAGAGGTCCGCGGCTACCGCGACGCCCTCAAGCTGATCCACGGGTCGGCCAAGCGGCTCGCCGTCTCGGAAGAGACCATCCTCGTTCTGCACCGTCTCTCGCGCGGCAAGATCGGGGACGCCGGGCAGTACAAGCGGAAGGACGTGGATATCGTCGAGACGTACGCCGACGGTCGTTCGCGCGTCCGGTTCAAGACCGTGCCCGCCAGGAGCACACGGCCTGCGATGGGGGAGCTGATCTCCAGATGGGACGACGCCCTCGAGCGGCGGCACTTGCACCCCCTCCTGGCAGTCGCCGCTTTCAACCTCGACTTCCTGTGCATCCATCCATTCCGCGACGGCAACGGCCGCGTCTCGCGCTTGGTGCTGCTGCTCCAGTGCCATCACCTTGGATTCGAAGTCGGGCGGTACATCAGCATCGAACGCGTCATCGAGCGGAACAAGGATCGTTACTACGAGACCCTGGAGCGGTCCTCCCAAGGATGGCACGACGGCACGCACGATCCCTGGCCGTACCTGAACTATCTGCTCTACGTCCTCAAGGAGGCGTATCGGGAGTTCGAGGATCGCCTCGGGCAGATCAAGACGCCCCGGGGCGAGAAGAGCGAGGTGGTCGTCAACGCCATCAACCGCGCGGAGGGCGACTTCAGCGTCGCCGACCTCCAACAGGAGTGCCCGGGCGTCAGCGTGGACATGATCCGCCACGTGCTCAAGGGCTTGCGGCGAGAAGGGCGCGTGGAATGCCTCAGGCGCGGCCGCGGCGCGCTGTGGCGGCGGGAGCAGGGAACTGAGTAATGACAAGGAAACTGGGTAAAGAACTGGGTAAGAGCAGGCTCCCGCTGCGATCGGTTGTGCGCGTCCTCGATCGCGCGGTGCTCGGCGCGATGATGGGCGGTATCGCGCGCGTGGTGGAGCGCAAGGCCATGAAGGGGCTGAAGCGCGAGTCGCGAGAGGCCCCGGAGGGCGGATCGCGCGCGGCGCCGAAGCCCTAGCGCCGGCGCAGGATGTCGACGATCAGGCCGGCGCTGAACAGCCCGCCGACGCCGCCGAGCGTGATCGGCACCCAGGGCGCGGCGTGGCCCGCGATCGTCGCGGTCGCGGCGGCGATGAGGCATCCGGCTGCGGCGAACGAGAGCGAGAGGCGTCGCCCGGCGCGCCGCACGCTCTCCTCGAGCCGCTCGGTCCCGCGGAAGTGCACCTGGAGCTTCGGCCCCGGCCGCGCGCCGGTCAGCCGCTCGATGGACTCCGCGAGGCGCCCGAAGCGCACCACCAGCTTCTGTGCGTTGTAGAAGAGCTTGCGGGGGTCGGCCCCCCCGCGCACCCGCCCGAGGAGGTCGCGCGCGAGGAAGCTTCCGGCGACCGCGAAGGGGTCGAGGTCCGGATCCAGCTCCGCGGTGGCGAGCTGGACCTGCGCGAGCGCCTTCGCGGTCAGCGCGAGCGCCGACGGCAGCGGTAGCTCGTGGCGGATCGAGATCTCGGTCATCGACTGCAAGATGGGCCCGAGCTGTATGTCGCTCAGGGATTGGTGCCGGTGGCGGGCCATCAGGTCGCCGATCTCCCGCTGGAACTCGGACACGTCGAGGTCGGGCGGCTGCCTCTCGCCGGAGATCATCAAGGTCACGTCGGTGAGGAAGCTCACGTCCTCCTGCCAGAAGGCGAGGAGCAGCAGCGTCAGGTTCTGCCGAAGGTCCGGCGGGACCTCGCCCACCATGCCGAAGTCGAGGAAGTAGATCCGGTCGTTCCACCACATGAGATTCCCGGGATGCGGGTCGGCGTGGAAGAAGCCGTCGGTCAGGACCTGGCGGTAGTAGGACTCGAGGAGCTGGCGCGCGGCCTCCTTGCGGATTGCCCCGGGGGGCGCCTGGCGGATCGGGCCACCCTGGATCTCCTCCATCACCAGCAGCCGGTCCGACGAGAGTTCCGTGTACACGCGCGGCACGCCGAGGCGCGAATACGGCTCGAGAACCCCCTTCATCCGCTCGATGTTGCCCGCCTCCTGGCGGAAGTCCAGCTCGCGGCGGAGCGATGCCGAGAGGTGCTCGACGATGGCCGGAGCGTCGATCACCCTGCGGAACGCGGGTCGCGCGCCGGTCTTGAGGGCGAACAGCTCGAGCAGGCCGAGGTCGCGCATGATCTCGTCGCGCGCGGTGGGGCGCTGGACCTTGACCACCACCCGGTCGCCGCCGGTGAGGGTCGCGCGATGCACCTGGGCGATCGTGCCGGCTGCGAGGGGCGCCGGCTCGATGCTCTCGAACACGTCCTCCCAGGGGACGCGCAGCTCCTGCTCCATCACGCTCACGACCTCGCGCTCGCTCATCGGCGGCACGTGGTCTTGCAGGGTCGCCAGCTCCTCCACGAACGCCGCCGGGAGCAGATCCGGCCGGGTCGAGAGCACCTGGCCGAGCTTGCAGAAGGTCGGGCCGAGTTCCTCGAGGGCCGCGCGCAGCCGCCGCGCGCTGGAGCGCGCGGTCTCCTCCTGATCGCCGCGGCGCCGCCCGAACAGCTCCTTCACGCTGTGCTTGGCCAGGACCCGCCCGATCTGCGCGGCCCGGGGCATGAGGAGCGGCTCCTCCGCGGGTTCGGTAGCGGCCGGGCGCGGCGCGAGCGCCGGGAGCTCTCCGTCGAACGTGTTGACGATGACGACGGTGCACGCCGAGGTGTGGGAGATGCGGTTCGGGACGTTGCCGAGCAGGAACTCCTTGCGCCCGCTCATCCCCGCGTTGCCGACGACGAGCACGTCGGCGCGCTCCTCCTCGGCGATGCGCGCGATGGCCGCGGCCGGCTCGGCGTCGAGCACGACCCGCGCGCGCCCGCGCGCGCCGGCGAGCTCCGCCGCCTCGCTCGCGAGTTCGGCCGCGGCGACGCTCGCGCGCGTCGCCTCCGCGTCCCCCGCCTCGGTCCCCGGGGCGTTCTCGGGCATGACAACGCGCACGAGGAGCAGCTCGGCGCCGAAGCGCTCGGCCATGGACGCCGCCCAACCCATCGCGCGGCGCGCGGTCTCGGATCCGTCGGTTGCGACCGCGACTCGCTTCATCCCAGGCCCTCCAGCGTCGCCGGCCAACGAGGGTGATGGTAGCGGACGTCCTCGCTCACGGGTCGTTTCGGCCGGGGACCGCAAGCGGTGTCTTCTCGAGCGCCTCGCACGCGCTGCGGTATCCGGCTTCGGCGATCTCGCGGCCCGGCTTGAAATCGAGCGCTCCGTAGGTCCCGAGCGCCGGCCGCACATAGAGGTCGACGCCGGCCGAGGCGAGGATATCGCGCTGCGCGCGGATGCCCGCGACCCCGCGGGCGCGCATCATCACTCCGATGAGCGACGGGACCTTCCGGGAGGGCCGGAACGGGTTCATCTTGCGCCCGAGCACGTGCCAGCCGGAGATCGTCGGCTCGAAGTCCTCCTCGGCCGCCATCTCCACCTCGGGCTCGAGGTCCACGGCGATGACCCGGCCGCCCCCGAGCCGAGCTCGCATCACGTCCACCGGCAGGTTGTCGACCACCCCGCCGTCCACGAGCAGGTCGCCGCCGTCGCACACCGGCGGCAGGATTCCTGGGATCGCGATGCTCGCGCGGACGGCGCGCCACGCCGCTCCGCGGTCGTGGATCACCGGCTGGGCGCGCGTGATGTTCGCCGACACGCAGAAGTAGGGGAGCCAGAAGTCCTCGATCTGCCGGTCCCCGAAGAAGCCGGGCGCCCGCAGCAGGCGCGTGAGCGTGCGCGAGGACGACACCGAGACCGTCGGGAACGTGACGCCGATGAGGAAGCGGGTCTCGATGAATCCCTCGATCGCAAGGGCCATGCGCTCCTCGCCGCCCAGACCCATGGCGAGGAACCCTCCCATGATGGAGCCGATGCTCGTCCCGCCGACCATGTCCACCGGGATGCCGGCCTCGTCGAGGGCGCGCATCACGCCGAGGTGCGCGAAGCCGCGCGGGCCTCCACCGCCGAGCGCCAGGCCGATGCCCCGGCCGGTGACGATGCGAGCCACCCGCTCGTGGTCGCCCTGGTTCCCGCGCCTGACGTGGTGGTGGGCGCGCACCGGCCGCCGGGTGAGCCACTCCGCCGTCCCCGTGGGGCGCTCCCCGTCGTGCAGGAGGACGAGCTCGTGGCGCGCGAGCGCCGCGGGCGGAGTGCCCGCGATCGCCTGCTCGATCTCGCCGGGTTCGGGGGCCGAGCCGGCGCCCGCGACCGAGAGGACGAGATCGGACTGCCGCAGACACCGCCGCGTCCACGGCGTGAGAGTGGGCTCGGTTTCGTAGACGACGAAGCCGAACTCGCGCTCCTGGGCGTGGAGCCACGTGACGAGATCGGTGTTGCGCGCGCCGTCCGGCGGCGTTTGCGCCGCGCCCCCGCCCAGCTCCCGGTCCACGATCGCCGCGGAGAGGTGGCGCGCCGGCGCGAAGGCCTCCAGCGCGCGCACCAGGCGCTCGACGAAGTCCGAGCCGTGCGGCCCGGCGGGGACGACCGAGATCGCCTGGACCGACTGCCCATCCTGGCGACTCGGCGCGAGTCGCTCGACGAGGACCTGCGAGACCCGCAGGAGCACCTCGGGGCGACGCAGGGCGAACCGGTGGAACACGTCGGCCCGCAGGCGGGCGACGATCGAGTCGCGCACCGCGCGGACCGAGGCGAACCGCGGCTGGCTCACGAGGAGGGACATCTCGCCGAGGACCTCGCCGTGGCCCAGCTCGCGCACGGGGGTTTCGCCCTCGGGGCCGGACCGGAACACCCGGACGCGTCCGTGCACGATGATGGCGAGGCTATCGCCGGGCTCGCCCTCGCGCATGAAGATCTCGCCACCGGTGACGTTCACGAACTCGAGTTCGCGCTCCAACTCCTCGAGCTGGCGGTCGTCGAGGTCCGCGAAGATGCGGATGCCGCGCAAGACGCCCGGCTGCCGCTCGCCGGCTCCGCTCACTCAGCCCCCCTTTGCCCGGTCGGTCATATCACGACCAGCCTCGTCCCCGCACGGCCGCGCCTCGGGACCGCGGCCCGGACTCGGCCGGTGCGCGCGCCCGCGCTACCCGAACGCGCGCACGATGGACGGGGTCAGCCGGTCCGTGGTCGTGCCGTCCCCGAGCTGGCCGTAGGTGTTGCGGCCCCAGCAGCGCGCGGTGCCGCCCGCAGCGATCGCGCAGGTTTGGTAGCTGCCCGCTTCGATGGCGCCCGCGCCCGAGAGCCCCGTGACCCCGACGGGTGCCGTGCGGTTTGTGGTCGTCCCGTCCCCGAGCTGCCCGCTGTCGTTGGCACCCCAGCAGCGCCCAGTGCCGTTCGAGAGCAGCGCGCACGTGTAGCCGCCGGTCGCCGTGATGGCGACCGCTTCGGTGAGCCCGGTGACCTCGACGGGCGCCGAGCGGTCCGTGGTCGTGCCGTCCCCGAGCTGGCCGGAGAAGTTGTTGCCCCAGCAGCGCGCGGTGCCGTCCGAGAGTAGAGCGCAGGTGTGGAAGGAGCCCGCCGTGATGGCAACGGCCTCGGACAGCCCCGTGACCCCGACGGGTGCCGTGCGGGTCGTGGTCGTGCCCTCCCCGAGTTGACCGAAGCCGTTGTGGCCCCAGCACTGCACGGTGCCGTTCGAGAGCAGCGCGCAGGTGTGGGAGGGGCCCGCTGTGATGGCGACCGCCCCTGAGAGGCCGGTGACCTGGGCGGGCGTCGTGCGGGTCGTGGTCGTGCCGTCCCCGAGCTGTCCGACCCCGTTGCTGCCCCAGCATTTCACGTTGCCATTGGAGAGGGCTGCGCACGAGTGAGCGAATCCCGCGGCGACGGCGGTCACGCCTGTCAGGTTGGTGACCGGGACGGGACTTGAGCTGTTCGCAGTCGTCCCGTCGCCGAGCTGCCCGTCGCTGTTTCGTCCCCAGCAGCTCGCCGTACCGCCCGAAAGGGCTGCGCACGAGTGGTAGGTCCCCGCGCCTATGGCGGTGGCACCCGAGAGGCTGCCAACCCGAACGGGACTTGAACGGTCGGTGTTCGTGCCGTCACCGAGTTGACCCCAGTAGTTCCAGCCCCAGCAGCGCGCGGTGCGGTCGGAGAGGAGCGCGCACGAGTGGTAGCCGCCCGCAGCGGCGGCGATCGCGCCGGAGAGCCCAGCGACCTCGACGGGTGCGGTGCGGTCCGTGGTCGTGCCGTCCCCGAGCTGACCGAAGCCGTTGTAGCCCCAGCAACGCGCGGTGCCGCCGGAGAGGAGCGCGCAGGTGTGGCCGCCGCCCGCGGTGATCGCGACCGCGCCCGAGAGGCCGGTGACCTCGACGGGGGCCGTGCGGTCCGTGGTCGTGCCGTCCCCGAGTTGGCCGTAGACGTTCCAGCCCCAGCAGCGCGCGGCGCCGCCGGAGAGGAGCGCGCAGGTGTGGTGGCCGCCCGCGGTGATCGCGACCGCGCCCAAGAGGCCGGTGACCTCGACCGGTGCGGTGCGGTCCGTGGTCGTGCCGTCCCCGAGCTGACCGTAGACGTTCCAGCCCCAGCAACGCGCGGCGCCGCCGGAGAG